>NZ_JBEORG010000019.1:0-140050 GCF_040302145.1 Spirillospora sp. NPDC127506
GGCTCAGATCAACGGCTTGACGAACCGCCGGATGCGGGCCCGCATGTCCGGTGGTGTGAGAGGAGGGCCGGGCGACCCGGCCCTCCTACTCGATTGATCGGGCGGTGCACCCCCCGGCGGGTGGGGAACGTCGGCGAAGGCGGCCGGGACGCCGTCACAGGTGGGCGGCGACGTGGTCGACGAGGTCGGCGAGGCGGCAGGTGTAGCCCCACTCGTTGTCGTACCAGCCGAACACCTTCACCAGGTCCCCGCTGGACTGGGTGAGCGGGGCGTCGAAGACGCAGGACGCCGGGTCGCCGATGACGTCGCGGGACACGATCGGGTGCGTGTTGTAGCGGATGATCCCGCTGAGAGGACCGGCGGCGGCCCGGGCGAACGCCTCGTTGATCTCCTCGGCGGTCGCCGCGCGGTCGAGGACGCAGGCGAGGTCGACCAGGGAGCCGTCCTCGACGGGCACGCGCAGGGCCATGCCGTCGAACCTCCCGGCCAGCTCGGGGATCACCACGCCGACGGAGCGGGCGGCGCCCGTGGTGGTGGGGATCATGTTCACCGCGGCGGAACGCGCGCGGTGCAGGTCCTTGTGCGGTGAGTCGAGGAGGTTCTGGTCGTTGGTGTAGCCGTGGACGGTGGTCATGTAGCCCTTGGCCACCCCGAACGTGTCGTGGAGGACCTTCGCCATCGGAGCGACGCAGTTGGTCGTGCAGGAGGCGTTGGAGATCACGGTGTGCCGGTCCGGGTCGTAGACGTGCTGGTTGACGCCCATCACGATCGTGGCGTCCACGTCCTTGCCGGGCGCCGACAGGATCACCTTGCGGGCGCCGGACTTCAGGTGCGCGGCCGCGTCCTCGCGCCGCCTGAACCTGCCGGTGGACTCGATCACGATCTCGGCGCCGGCCGCGCCCCAGTCGAGGTCGGCGGGGTCGCGGTGGGCGGTGACCGGGATGCGGTCGCCATCGACGATCAGCGCTCCGTCGTCGTGCTCGACCGTCCGGCCGAGGCGGCCGTAGGTGGAGTCGTACATCAGCAGGTGCGCGAGCGTGGCGGGGTCGGTGACGTCGTTGACGGCGGCGATCTCCTGGCCGCGCTCCAGCGCCAGCCGCAGGTAGTTGCGGCCGATGCGCCCGAAGCCATTGATTCCTACGGGTGCGGTCATCTCGTCTCCCAGGGTTGAACGGTGTCGGCTCGGGGCCGTCCGGGAGCCGACTCGTCGGGCCCTTCCAGGCTCCGCGGCGCGGGGTGCGCGACGCCAGGGACCTTCGTCGTGACGAGTCCGCCGTGCCGCGCGGCGGTAAGGGACTTTCGGCCCTGGAAGGGCCTTCACCAGAGGCGGGACCTGGGTCCTCGCCGGTGCGGACGTTCCGCACTACCGCGCGTCGGCCGCCGGCGATGACGTTGAGGTAGCTGCCCGGCTGGTTCCGGAGGCCGGACGCTCCATCCGTGGAGGCTGATATGAACGGTCAACAGATGCCGGTCCGCGTGGACGGCCGATTGGAGGAGCCGCTGTCGCGGTGGCTGTGGCTGGTGAAGTGGCTGCTGCTGATCCCGCACTACATCGTGCTGTTCTTCCTCGGGATCGCGTTCGCGGTGCTCACCGTGGTCGCGTTCTTCGCGATCCTGGTCACGGGCCGCTACCCCCGCTCGATCTTCGAGTTCAACCTCGGTTTCCTGCGCTGGGCGTGGCGGGTGGCCTTCTACGGCTACGGCGCGCTGGCGACCGACCGGTACCCGCCCTTCACGCTGCGGGACGTCCCCGACTACCCGGCCCGCCTGCACATCGACTACCCCGAGCGGCTGTCGCGGGGGCTGGTGCTGGTGAAGTGGTGGCTGCTGGCGATCCCGCACTACCTGGTGGTCGCCCTGTTCGTCGGCGGCGGCCTCGGCGGGGACGAAGGCGGCTGGGACCTGCCGGGGCTGGTGGGCGTGCTGGTCCTCGTCGCCGCCGTCGCCCTGCTGTTCACGACGCGCTACCTGCGCACCGTCTTCGACTTCGTCATGGGCATGCACCGCTGGACGCTGCGGGTGGCCGGCTACGCCTTCCTGATGACCGACCGGTACCCGCCGTTCCGGCTGGACATGGGCGGCGCTGAGCCGGTCTCCGAGCCGGAGAACATCGCCGTGAACGCTCAAGGACGGTGACCCGCACCGGGACATGAGGGACGCGCCCACACCACCAAGGCAACGAGAACGGGGGCACCGGATCCGATCCGGTGCCCCCGTCGCTGTGCTGTCACTTCTCGACCGTGATCCGCTTGGACTCGGCCTTGGCGGCCTTGGGCATCGGCACGCGGACGGTGAGGATGCCCTTGTCGTAGCTCGCCTTGATGTCGTCGACGTCAACGTCGGCCGGGAGAGTGAAGGACCGGGTGAAGGAGCCGTAGTGGAACTCCGACCGGTGGGCCTCCTTCTTCTCCTCGTGGCGCTCGGCGTGGATCCGCAGGACGCCGCCGGTCACGGTGATCTCGACGTCCTTGTCGGGATCGATGCCGGGCAGCTCGGCGCGGATCACGTGGTCGCCGTCGTCGATGTAGTTCTCGACCCGCATCGTCTGGCCGATGCCGGTGCGGAACATGGTGAACGGCGACTCGAGCCAGTCGAACAGATCGGGGAAGATGCTGCGCGGTTCGCGCCGCTCCAGTGCGCTCATGGTGCCTCCCTCTGCTCTGGTCTACGAGCGACACCCACGGGTGAGGGACCTTGTCGGCATCCGGATGCTTCGCTCCTCATCGGTGGGTGCACTTTCATGCTTCCTCCGGGAGCGCCTCACCCCACACGGCCATGGGTCACACACGGCCGGGACCAAAGTCATCCCGTCCCGGGCTCGCGGAGCCGGTCGCCCGCCGACACCGTCCTGCCGTCCCGAAGCGGCCGCTCCCATGAGGCGCCGGGCTGGATCTCGACGACCTCGGACGCGTAGCAGATCTGAATGGGGAAGGCGGCGCCCGGCCGGAGCGCCACGCGGATCAGGTCCTGCCGGCAGGTCAGGTCGATGCCCCAGTGGCCCCGGTAGCGGAGCCCGAGGCGCAGGTCGCCGATCGCCCGGGGGAGCCGCGGCTCCAGATGCAGGATGCCGCCGCGGGTGGTGATCCCGGCGTGGCAGCGCTGGACGAGGTCGACGGTCCCGGCCATGGCGCCCAGGTGGACGCCCTCGGGGGTGGTGCCGCCCTGGGCGTCGGTGATGTCGCTGAACAGCGACTCCAGGAACACCTGCCAGGCGATGTCCCCGTCGATGTGGGCGAGGATCCAGGCGTGGACCAGTGAGCTGAGCGTGGAGCCGTGGCAGGTCCGCGGCAGGTAGTAGTCGATGGTCCTGGCGGCCAGGTCCGGGCCGTGCTCGTAGCCGAGCTGCCGCAGGATGTCGTCGAGCTCGCCGGGGGACAGGACGTAGAAGAGCATCAGCACGTCGGCCTGCTTGGAGACCTTGTACCGGTTGGTGGAGTCGTCCTCGGCTTCGAGGATGCGGTCCAGCCTGCGGATGTCGCCGTACCGCTCCCGGTAGCCGTCCCAGTCGAGCTCCTCCAGGTCCGCGTAGCCGTCGAACTGGCTGATCACGCCGTCGTGGAACGGGACGTACATCTTGCGCGCGACGTCCTCGAAGCGGGTGATCTCCTCGCGGGTCAGGGCGAGCCGTTCCCGCAGTTCGAGGCGCCGGTCCTCGGGCAGCAGGGCCAGCGCGTCCAGCGCCCGGCGCAGCACCCAGACGGTGAGGACGTTGGTGTAGGCGTTGTTGTCCAGCCCCGGCTCGTCCCGGCCCGGATAGGCGTCGTGGTACTCGTCGGGACCCATGACGCCGTGGATGCAGTACCGGTCGGTGGAGCGGTCGTAGACCGCGAGGTCGGCGAAGAACCGGGCGACCTCCAGCATGACCTCGGCGCCGTGCTCGGCGAGGAACTCGGTGTCCCCGGTCGCCTCGTAGTAGCGCCACATGTTGTGCGCGACGGTCAGCCCGACATGGCGCTGCAGGTGCGAATGGTCGGGCAGCCACCGGCCGGAACGCGGGTTGAGGTGGATGCGCTGGGTCTCCTCGCGGCCGTCCGCCGCGCTCTGCCACGGGTACATCGCGCCGCGGTGCCCGGCCCCGGCCGCCGCGCGGCGCGCCGCGGGCAGGCGCCGCCACCGGTACATCAGCAGCGCGCGGGCGATCTCGGGGAACCGCATGGTCAGGAACGGCAGGATGAACAGCTCGTCCCAGAACACGTGGCCGCGGTACGCCTCGCCGTGCAGGCCGCGGGCGGGGACGCCGACGTCCAGGTCGACGGTGTGCTCCGAGACCGTCTGCAGCAGATGGAAGATGTGCAGGTTCAGGACGCGCTGCACCTCCACGTGGTCGACGCTGAGCTGGCAGCGCCGCCACAGCTGCGACCACGCCATCGCGTGCCTCTCCAGCAGGGCGTCGAAGGCGCCGGCGCCCGCGACGGCCGCCAGCGCCGCCTGGCCGTGCTCCTCGACGGCGCGGTCGCGCGAGGTGAACACGGCGGCGACCTTCTCGACCGTGACCGGCACGCCTTCGCGGACGTCCACGGTCAGCTCCTGGCCCGTCCAGCCGTCCTCGGCGCGGCGGGCGCGCTCGGCGGGGGCGGAGACGCGGGTGCGGGCCGCCACCGCGACGCCGATCTTCGAGGACACCGTCGACGACCGCAGCAGAAGCAGCTCCGGGTCGCCCGGACGCGGGCACGCCTCGTGGACCAGGTGTTCCCGGGGCAGGTCCCGGTACCGCTCCACGCCGCTGTTGACGACGCGTCCGTCCACCGCCGACACGATCTCGACCGGGCCGCTCCAGTCCTCGGCCACGATGGTGGTCTCCAGCGCGGCCAGGTGCGGGTCGTCCATGGACACGATCCGGCGCTGCGCCACCCGCGACGTGCGTCCCCGCGCGTCGCGCACGCGGACCAGCCGGGTCAGGACGCCGCGCCGCAGGTCGAGCTCCTGCCGGTACGACAGCAGGCGGCCCTCGCGCAGGGCGCGGTCCGGGTCGAACCAGTCGCCGCCGGCCGGGCGGAAGGCCAGGGGCAGCCAGTTCGGCATGTTGACCAGGTCGGCGTTGTCGGTCCGCCGCCCGTCGATCTCCACCGGCAGCCGGTCATAGCAGCCGGCGATGTAGGTCCCCGGGTAGTGGACGCCGTCGGCGGACGACTCCGGGGCGGCCCCCCGGGTCGCGAAGTAACCGTTGCCCAGCGTGCACAGCGCTTCCCGCAGCCCCTCGGCGTCGGGGTCGTAGCCGTCGTAGGACAGGATCCACCGGTCCATGGCGTTCCTCGCAGTCTCCCAAGGCCATCCGCAGGGCATTCCCGGCATCGCCACGTTGTCACCGCCCGGCCGGGGCGGGCAGTGCCGGACGGCCTCCGGACCAGGGACCTTCGCCCCCTGCCCCGTGTTCGCGGCCCGCCCATCCTGAAATTGAGTCCCCGACTCGACGAGGGGAGGACGGATGGTCGCGCTTTCACGGGTCCAGCGGCCGAACATCCTGTTCGGGTACGACGGGACCGAGGAGAACGAGCCCGCGCTGCGCTGGGCGGTCGAGGAGTCCGGGCTGCGGGGGCTCGACCTGGTCATCTGCCACTGCTGGCATTGGCCCTATCCGCCGGGGCACGTGGACGCGGGCGTCGAGGCGATCGCCCAGCGGGCGGGCGAGAACCTGCTGAACGAGGGCGCCCGCAGGGCCCGCGCCCTGGGGGCGGGAGGGAACGTCTCCACCGTGCTCAGGCGTGAACCCGTCACCGAGACGCTCGTCCTGGAGTCCGACGACGCGGAACTGATCGTCGTGGGCTCCCACGAGCGGTACAACCTGCTCGAAGCGTCGACGGCGGTGCAGCTGCCGGCGCGCACGCACCGGCCGGTGATCGCCGTCCGCGGCGCCGCCGCGCCGCGCGGGCTCATCGTGGCCGGCGTCGACGGATCGGCGGGCGGGGACAGGGCGCTGGGCTTCGCGATCGAGGAGGCCGCCCTCCGCGACGCCGGCCTGCGCGTGGTCTACGGGGCCTGGGAACCGGGCGCCGTGCCCGACCACGAGCTGCCCCTGTTCGCCGACGCGGACAAGCTGTCCGAGGTGCGCACCGCGATGCTGGAGGAGGCCGTCCGCCCGTGGCGGCGGCGCTACCCGCAGGTCCGCGTCCAGGTGTCGCTGCTGCTGGAGCGTCCCCGCGAGGCCCTGCTGGAGGCGGCGGCGGACGCCGACCTGCTGGTGGTGGGGGACCGGGGCGCCGGGACTCTTGATCCGCTGCTGCTGGGCGCGACGAGCTCGGCGATGCTGCACCACGCCCCGTGCGCGGTGGCGGTCGTCCCGCGACCCCGGCCCGCCGCCTGACGGCGCGGTCTCGCTCCACGCCCCGTTCGCGGAGGACGCGCCGCGGCTCCCGCGTCAGGGACCGATGCGGCGGCCGGCTCCCGCGTCAGGGGCCGATGCGGCGGCGGTCGAAGCGGGCCCAGGCCTCGTCCCACATGCGGTAGCGGCGTTTGTCGCAGTGGCGGCGAAGCAGCAGGTAGGCGCCCGCGGCCACCAGGCCCGCCGTGCCCGCCGTCGTGGCCCCGGTCGCCGCGGCGTCGCTGATGGTGCGGGCGTGCGAGCGCGGCGGGTCCTCGCCCACGCCGCCGGGCCCCGCCCAGACCTTCGGGTGGTCGCCGGGGCTCACTCCGCGCCAGGTGGTGTAGTGACCGCTTCGCACCGTCCCGTCCGGGCCGACCCAGATCACCGTCACCTCGCGGCCGGTGTGCCGCCCCTTGATGTTGACCACGGTGGCGTCGATCCGATGGCGGGTGGCGGCTTCGTACCGCTCGGCCTGGACGCCGGAACGGTAGACGGAGCCTACGGTGTGGGCGCAGAGGAGCGGGGCCGCGACGATGAAGAGCACCAGCAGGAGCAGGCCGTAGAACATCTGGGCGCGGTCCACGTCGCGGCGCAGATCGTTCCTGTCGAGGCCCCAGCCGCGGCGAAGACGGTTCACACGCGTCCAGAAACTCCGTGGCTTCATGACGCCGTCCCCCTTCCAGCCATTCCAAGGCGGCGTTGAGCGTCCTGCGATCGGTTCCGGGCCGCGGAAGCCGGTCCGCAAAGCACCGCCTTCACGATTTCTCGTCTCGGGGGCCGCGGCCACCGACGGATGTCCCCGCCGATCAGGGACAAAGGTCCGTGCTCAGCGGGCGGAGGTCTCTAGTGCCGGCCCGGCGGACGGGGAACCGTGGAAAGGGAGCCCACGAGGGGAAGAGGACCATGAAGCGCATCGCTCGCAGCACCGCTTTCACCGTTTTCGCCGCCGGTGCCTACACGGCCCTGGTCCGTCCTCGCCTGCTGCGCTGGGGCGCCACTCGCGAAGAGGCGAACGCGTCGTATCCCGGTGACGACCTTATCGCGTACCCGACCGCGCAGTCGACCATGGCGGTCTCGCTGCCCGCGCCTCCGGAGGAGGTCTGGCCGTGGCTGGTGCAGATGGGGTGCGGGCGGGCCGGCTGGTACAGCTGGGACCTGCTCGACAACGGGGGGCGGCCGAGCGCCGACCGGATCGTCCCCGAATGGCAGGACGTCACCGTCGGCACCCGGATTCCCGCGGTCCCGAGCGGGGCGTTCTACTTCCTCGTCGAGATCCTCGATCCGGCGAGGACGCTGGTGCTCAGGTCCGACATCGAGCTGCCGTCCGGGCGGCCGTTCGACCCGCGCGGCCCGCTGCCGGCCGCGTACACCGACGGGATCTGGGCCTTCCATCTGCGGCCGCTCCCGGACGGCGGGACACGGCTGATCGTCCGGACGCGAGGCCGCGGAAAACCCGCCGCGGTCGACCGGCTCACAGGCCGCCTCTTCGGCGAGCCGGCCCATTTCATCATGCAGCACCGGCAGTTCCGGAACCTTCGCCGACGCGTCGGCGGGAGCGATCCGTCCAGTGACATGAGGAGGTTTCCCATGAAAGCGAAGAAAGGCGACTGGGTCATAGTCCACGGCCACCAGGTCGGGGAACCGGACCGCAAGGCGCTGATCACTGAAGTGCACGGCAAGGACGGGGCGCCGCCCTACGTCGTCGAATGGGACGACGGGCACACGAGCACGTTCTACCCCTCCTCGGACGCCGTCATCGAGCACCGCCCGGCGACCCGCTCTCCGCACTGAGACCTGCCGGGCCGATGCGGGGGAGGGCGACGGGGCGCGCCTCCCTCGCATCTCTTCATTCACCGACGGGACCCCCGTCCCGGACACGAAAGGTGAGGACATGGAACTCAAAGAACTGCTAGGGGACGAGGCCCCTTCACTCCTCGCGCACGAATGCCGGACGATCTCACGTGACCGGCTCCAACTGCCCGGACCGGATTTCGTCGACCGGGTCGTCGCCGCAAGCGACCGCCCTCCGGCGGTGCTGCGCAACCTGCAGCACGTGTTCGACACCGGCCGCCTCGCCGGCACCGGGTACCTGTCGATCCTTCCGGTCGACCAGGGCGTGGAGCACTCGGCCGCCGCGTCGTTCGCGCCGAACCCCGCCTACTTCGACCCGCTGGCCCTGTGCGAACTGGCGGTCGAGGCCGGCTGCAACGCGATCGCGAGCACGGTCGGGGTGCTCGGCATGGCCTCGCGCCGGTACGCCCACCGCGTCCCGTTCATCGCCAAGCTCAACCACAACCAGCTGCTGACCTACCCGAACGCCTACGACCAGGTCATGTTCGCCTCGGTCGAGCAGGCGTTCGATCTCGGCGCGGTCGGCGTCGGCGCGACGGTGTACTTCGGCGCCCCCGAGAGCATGCGGCAGCTGCAGGAGGTCCGGCAGGCGTTCGCCCGCGCCCACGAGCTGGGCATGTTCACCGTCCTGTGGGCGTACCTGCGCAACCCCGCGTTCAAGCGGGACGGCACGGACTACCACGTCAGCGCCGACCTCACCGGGCAGGCCAACCACCTGGCCGCGACGGTCGAGGCCGACATCGTCAAGCAGAAGCAGCCCGAGAACAACGGCGGGTTCCGCGCGCTGGGCTTCGGCAAGACCGACGACCGCGTGTACGGCGAGCTGACCACCGACCACCCCATCGACCTCACCCGCTGGCAGGTCGCCAACTGCTATCTGGGGCGGGTCGGCCTGATCAACTCCGGCGGCGCCTCGGTGGGCGGCGGGGACCTGGCGAAGGCGGTCCGCACCGCGGTGATCAACAAGCGGGCGGGCGGCATGGGCCTGATCGTGGGGCGCAAGTCCTTCCAGCGGCCGAGGGACGAGGGGGTCGAGCTCATCCACGCCGTCCAGGACGTCTACCTGGACGAGGCGATCACCGTCGCCTGAACGGGCGGCCCTGCGGTCCTCAGGGCATCACGCTTCAGGGCATCACGCCGCGCCGGGACCGTCCCGCCGCGCGGGAGGCGAGCTCCTCGCGGAGGCGGTCCCGGCGGCGCCGGAGTTCCGGGCTGAAGGCGACGCCGCCGGTCTCGGGGTTCCGGAGCCGGGCGATCCGGTCGGGCAGGGCGGCGACGTCCGCGGCGCGCCGGTCCCGGGCCGCCGCGAGCGGCTCGGCGGGGGCGACCCGGCGCCCCGACTCCATGACGGGGACGAGCAGCGGCTCCATGCCCGCCGGGGCGGGCTCGTCTCGGAGGGCGACGAGGTCGCCCCGATCTCCGCGGTACACCTGCTTGGCGCCGGGGGCGGTCGCCTTCCCGGAGGACAGCTTCATGACCGGCCTGTCCCCGTAGGCCACCAGCTTGTAGGCGCTGTCGAGGTACGGGGCGTCGGCGGACACGCCCATCCGCGTGCCCACCCCGTAGACGTCGATCGGCGCTCCGCTTGCGGTGAGCTCGGCGATCGCGTACTCGTCCAGCCCGCCGCTGGCCACGATGCGCGTGCGCGTCATGCCGGCCTCGTCCAGCAGGCGGCGGGCCTGGAAGGCCAGCGCGCCCAGGTCCCCCGAGTCGAGGCGGATCCCCGCGAGCTGCGCCCGCCCCGCCCGCCGCGCGGCGCGGATCGCCGCCTTGACGCCGCTCAGGGTGTCGTAGGTGTCGACGAGCAGCGTGGTGCGGTCGGGGAAGTCGGCGGTGAAGGCCGCGAAGGCCGCGTCCTCGTCGGGGAACGCCTCGACGTAGGAGTGGGCCATGGTGCCGGACGCGGGAATGCCGTACCGGCGGGCGGCCTCGACGTTGCTGGTTCCGGCGAAGCCGGCGATGTAGGAGGCGCGGGCGACGGCCATCGCCGCGTCGATCCCCTGGGTCCGGCGGAAGGAGAAGTCGACGACCTGCGCGCCGCCGGCCGCCCGCACGCACCGTTCGGCCTTGGTGGCGACCGTCGTCTGGAAGGTGATGTGGTTCAGCAGGACGGTCTCGACCAGCTGCGCCTCGGCGATCGGCGCCGTGACCTCCAGCAGGGGCTCGCCGGCGAAGACGACGCGTCCTTCGGGGATCGCCCGGACGTCTCCGGTGAACCGCAGCCGCTCCAGCGCCCGCAGCGCCGTGTCGTCGAAATGCTGCTCGGACGCGAGGTAGTCGAGGTCCTCCCGGGTGAAGCCGTAATCCTCCAGGAAGGTCAGGCAGTCGGCCAGCCCGCAGCCGATCAGGAAGCCGCGGCCGGGCGGCAGGGCGCGGACGAAGAGGCTGAACGTCGCCGGCTCGTTCATGCCGCGGCGCAGGTAGCTCGCCGCCATCGTCACTTCGTACAGATCCGTCAGCAGTCCACCGGACATCGGACTCGACCCTCACTGTTGAGCGGTGTTCTGCCGTGCCCGTCCTCGGCAGGTTCGTGTCCCTCCGAGACTGCCCCCGGATCGGGGGTCTATCCAGCTCTCGTTCGTCCTGCCGGGCCTGGGACGAAAGTCCGTTTCGGGGGGCAGCCGGCTGCTCCGGCCAACTGAGGCGCGAGGCGGTACCCGTCGTCCCCTAAAGCCGTCAAAATAGGGCAAACAGGGGTGATCTCCGCGCAGTGCGGGGGTAGTGGGCCGGAGAAGACGATCTGCGACCGGATCCCGGAGGGCCGCCGAGGATGCCTGAACGACCCCGAGCGCGCGGGTTCACGATCGACCCGTCCGAGCCGGAACGCGGCGCCGCAGCCGCCGAGGCCGCGAACGGCGCGGCCCGGCAGCCGGGCACGGACCCGTGGCGCACCGTCCACGACCTGACCGACCGGCTCAACCACCGGCTTTTCGGCGCCGGACTCCAACTGCACGGTGCGCTGGCCAGCATCCAGGACCCGAATGCGGCCCGGTGCGTCCAAGCGGCCCTGGGTGATCTGGACGGCGCCATCGCCGAACTGCGCCGCGCGGTCTTCGATTTGCACACCTCGCCCGGCCGCCGTCCGGACGTCTCGCGCTGATCGCCGGCCCGGCTCAGCCGTGATCCCCGGGTGGGCGCTCGCGGCTCCAGCGCTCTGACAGCTGCGCGAACTCGTCGCGGACGGGCTCGTCCAGCTCCCGGCGGTCCTGCTGGTCGGGGGCGTGGCGGTCGCCGCGGCGATCCGCCGCCGAGACCTCGCCCTGCCCGCCTGACCGCTGCCCGCCTGACCGCTGCCCGCCTGACCGCTGCCCGCCTGACCTCATTCCGCGGCCCGGCCCGTCACGAGCGCCGGGACGTCCTCACCGCTGCGGGCGGGAAGCGGGCCGCCGGTGCTGTGCCCGTTCCGGGCGCATTCCGGGGCCGCGCGTCGCCGCCGGCCGGGCGGCGCGTTCCCCCTGCTCGGCGAGCTGCATGAGCATCGAGGTGACCAGGCTGTCGAGCCAGCCGAGCGCGGCCGAGCACGCCGCGCGCGTCCCGGCGACACCGGAGTCCTCGTCCAGCGGCGGGAGCAGCTCGCGCACCTCCGCGGCGAGGTGCGGTGAGATCGACCGGACGACCTCGTTGCGGAGGGCGTTGAACACCATGGCGGCCCGCCGCGCGCCCGCGTCGTCGATGCCCTCGGAGTGGAGCTCTTCGTTCACGGCGGTGAGCAACCGCCAGGCGCGCATCAGCCGGGTGGGGGACGTCACTTCGTAGCCTCTGCGCGCCTCGCGGGCATCACCGATCAGGACGGTCATCCGCGCCGGTGCGGGACGCCCGCGGGCGTGCACGGTGCGGTGCGGCTCCTGTCGGGCGGTCATGTCATTTCCTCACGTCGGGGCCGTGGCGTTGCCGATGGCACCAGGCTCCGCCGCCGTCCGGTGCCGGGCCAGGGACCAACGTCCCCGATGGCGCGGGCGAACGTGCCGGATGGGCGGGAGATCCGGGGGACCTTCGGACGCTGCCGGCGGCTGATCGCGCCCCTTGATGACGCGGCCCGACGTGCTCCTGCTGGACCAGGTCCAGGACGTCTGCCACCGGGTCGCGATCCTGCGGGAGGGGCGGCTGGTCGAGGTCGCCGCGCTGGAGGACCTGCGCGCCCGGAGTGACGAAGGTCCCGCCGGTTCCGCCGAACGTCGGTGGCTCAAGGGCCGGCGGTTTCGCGGGCGTCGGCCAGGACGAAGTAGTTCTCCTCCTCCTGCGCGAAGTGCAGCCGCAGGACCGCGTACAGCTCCTGGACGGTCCGGCGCAGATCGCTCACGGGCTCCGGGGCCTCCGGCGCGGCCCGCAGTTCCGCGGTGAGCGCGTTGAGGCGGCGCGTCAGCTCGGCGATCTCGGTGTGGCCGCGGCTCATCGCCCCGGTGGGGTCGGTGCCGCCGAGGGCCTGCGCGACCGCCGGGTAGAGCAGCTGCTCGTCCTTGCGCTCGTGCTCGGCGAGGTCGGTCAGGAAGCCCGCCAGCGCGTCCAGCGCCGTGTCCCGCTCCCGGCCGCCGGACGCCGCGATCGCGTCCGCCAGGGCGGGCAGCCGTTCGATGCGCGGCCACAGCGCGCGGTGCTCCTCGTCCAGCCGCCGGACGAGCTCGGCCGCGTCGCCGCGCAGCCGCGGCTCCCGGTCGCGGCCGGGGCCGAGCGCGCGCAGCGCGGCGAGGATCGCCGCGACGTCGATGCCCTCCTGCAGCAGCGCGCCCGCCGCCGGTGTCAGCAGCCCGAACGCCGCCACCGCCATCGCGGCCAGCGACAGGCCCATGCCCGCGACGACGCTCTGCCGCGCGACCGACCGGGTGCGGCGCGCGATCGCGAGCGTCTCGGCCAGCCGCTCCAGCCGGTCGACGGTGATCACCACGTCGGCCGCCTCCGACGACGCCGTCGCGCCCCGCGCGCCGAGCGCGACGCCGACCCCGGCCGCCGCCAGCGCCGGCGCGTCGTTGACGCCGTCGCCGACCATCACCGTCGCCGCCCGCCCGCTCTCCGCGCGGGCGACCTCCACCTTCTGCGCCGGGGTGAGCCCGGCGTGCACGGCGTCCGCGCCGACCAGCCCGCCGATGGAGTCCGCGACGTCCGCGCGGTCGCCGGTCACCATCACGGTGCGCTCGATGCCCGCCCGGCGCAGCAGCCGGAACGTGCGCGGCGCGTCCGGGCGGATCCGGTCGCGCAGCAGCAGGACCGCGGCGACCCTCCCGTCCACCCCGACGAACACCGTGATCGCGCCCCGGGCGGCGGCGCGGCGCCGCACCCGGTCCAGCCAGGCCGGGTCGGCCTTCCCGGCCCAGCTCGCCTTGCCGACGCTCACCCGGCGGCCGCCGACGGTGCCGCGTATTCCCTGGCCCGCGGTTTCGGTGACGTCCGTGGGAGCGGTGAGCGGCACCCCGCGCTCGTGGGCGCCCCGCACGATCGCCGAGGCCAGCACGTGCGGCGACACCTGGTCGAGCGAGGCCGCGAGGAACAGCGGATCGCCGGCCGGCGCGGGATCGGCGGGGACGATCTCGGCGAGCGCCGGCCGCCCGGTGGTGACGGTGCCGGTCTTGTCGAACAGCAGCACCCGCGCTCCCGCGAGCCGCTCCAGCGCGCCGCCGCCCTTCACCACCACGCCCCGGCGCGCCGAGCGCGACAGCCCGGACACGAACGCGATCGGCGCGGCCAGGATCAGCGGGCAGGGCGTCGCCACCACCAGCACCGCCACGGCCCGCACCGGGTCCCCGGCGGCGATCCAGGCCGCCGCGGCGAGAACCAGCGTCACCGGGATGAACAGGGCCGAGTACCGGTCGGCGAGCCGCACGAACGGCGCGCTCTCGGCCGCCGCCTCCTCCGTCAGCCGGACGATCCCGGCATACGTGCTGGACGCGGCGTCGTTGGTGGCGCGCAGCTCGAACGGCCGCCCGGAGTTGACGGCGCCGCTGCGCACCGCGTCGCCCGCCGGATGCTCCACCGGCAGCGGCTCGCCGGTCAGCGTCGACTCGTCCAGGACGGCCGTGTCCCGCTCCACCAGGCCGTCCACCGGCACGACCTCGCCCGGGCGGACCAGGAGCCGGTCGCCGGGACGCACCTCCGCGACGTCGATCGTGTCCAGGCCGCCGTCGGTCCGGCGGTGCGCGGCGCGCGGCGCGAGCGACAGCAGCGCGCCGAGGTCGCGGCGTGCCCGCCGCCCCGCGCGCTCCTCCAGCAGCCGCCCGCCGGTCAGCATCACCGCGATCACCGCGCCGGCGAGCGCCTCCCCGACCGCGACCGTCCCCGCCAGCGCCAGGACCGCGATCACGTCGCTGCCGAACCGGCGGTGCAGCAGCCCGTCCACGACCCACCACACCGCCGGGACGAGGGCGAGCACGGTCACGAGCAGCCAGACCAGGTCTCCGGCGCCCGCCCCGGCCGTCCAGCGGACGGCGGCGCCGGCGGCCAGCCCGCCTGCGGCCAGGGCGAACAGCGCCTCGGGGCCACGCCGCGCGATCACAGCCCGCATGTCCACCTCGCCGTTCCACGGGATCCAGATCTTCCACCCTTCTCCTTGCGGGCACCCGTACCCAGAGGCGGCGGACTCCTCCTCCGCGGGCACAAAGGCCGTCCGGGCGGGGACCTTCGCCCCTACGACCCGCGCGCGGCCGGCCAACACCGTGGAGAGAGGGAATCCACAGGCGAAGGGGAACGCGATGACCGAGCCGATCGTCGTCGGCATCGACGGCTCCGACGAGTCCGACCGCGCCCTGCGATGGGCCGCCGCCGAAGCCGTCCTGCGCGGACGCCCCCTGCACATCGTCCACGCGCTGGAGAGCTGGCCCTACAAGGCGCCGCTGTTCATGCCGGCCGAGACCACCGAGCGGATGACCCGCGCCGGCCGCCGGCTGCTGCGCGCCGCCCGCGAACGCGTCCAGGAACGCCGGCCCCGCCTGGAGGTCACCACCGCCCTGGTCGAGGAGGAGCCCACGCAGGCCCTGCACGACCAGTCGGACAAGGCGTTCGAACTGGTGGTGGGCAGCCGGGGCCGCGGCGGGTTCGCCAGCATGCTGCTGGGCTCCACCAGCCTGCGCATGGCCACCCGCTCCGCCGTCCCCGTCGTGATCGTGCGCGGGGACGCCAGCGACCGCGGCGAGATCGTCGCCGGGGTCGACCTGCTGCGCGACGCCGGCGCCGTTCTCGACTACGCGTTCGACGCGGCGGCGCTCCGCGGCGCCCGGCTCCGCGTCGTGCACGCCTGGCAGACGCTCGGCACCCTGATCGAGGCCGGCTACGCCGTCGACGCCGAGCAGATCGAACGGGACCTGCGCGCCCAGGTCGCCGAGGCCTGCGAGCCGCTGCGCGCCAAGTACCCGCGCGTGGACGTCGTGGACGAGATCGTCCTGGAGCACCCGGTGACGGCGCTGTCCCACGCCTCGCGCAACGCCCGCCTCCTGGTGGTCGGCGCCCACCAGCGGCGCTGGAACGCGCCCCAGCTCGGCTCGGTCGGCCACGGCGTCATCCACCACGCCCGCTGCCCGGTCGCCGTCGTCCCCTCCACCTGACCGCCGGCCCTCGGCCCCGCAACCCGCTTGAAGGCGGGCGATCGCGCCGAAATCGGTGATCGGCCCCTGGCGGCGCAGGGTGCGCGTGCCTAGTGTGAAAAACGTGAAGGTGATCGTCGCGCGCGAGGTGGTCGAGGGGGAGCGGCGGGTCGCCGCGGTGCCCGAGACGGTGTCGAGGCTGGTCGAGGCGGGGCTGAAGGTCGGCGTGGAGCCCGGCGCCGGGCTGCCGGCGGGCCACCGTGACGAGGACTACCGGGCGGCGGGCGCCGAGGTCGAAGCCGGCGTGCTGGACGGCGGCGACGTGCTGCTGGGCGTCCGGCCCCCGCCGGCCGAGCGGGTGCGGCGGCTGGCGGAAGGGGCGGTGAGCGTGTCGTTCCTGCCCGTGGCCGAGCATCTGGAACTGGTGCGGGAGTTCCGGGACGGCGGCCGCACCGCGCTCGCCATGGAACTGGTGCCGCGCATCTCCCGCGCCCAATCGATGGACGCGCTGTCCTCGCAGGCGATGATCAGCGGGTACCGGGGCGCGGTCGTCGCGGCGGAACGGCTGCCGCGGATGTTCCCCCTGGCCATGACGGCGGCCGGGACCGTCCCGCCCGCCCGGGTGCTGGTGCTCGGCGCGGGGGTGGCGGGGCTGCAGGCGATCGCGACGGCGCGGCGGCTCGGCGCGGTCGTCGGCGCCTACGACGTGCGCGCCGCGGCGGCCGAGGAGGTGCGCAGCGTGGGAGCCGACTTCGTCGACCTGGACCTCCCCCCGCTGGAGGGCGCGGGCGGCTACGCCCGGGAGATGGGCGAGGAGCGGGCGCGGCTGCAGCGCGAGCTGCTGGCGCCGCACGTGGCGGACGCCGACGTGCTGATCACCACGGCGGCCGTCCCCGGCCGGGCGGCGCCGCTGCTGGTCACCCGCGCCATGGTGGAGCGGATGCGGCCGGGCTCGGTCGTCGTCGACCTGGCCGCCGAGCAGGGCGGAAACGTCGAGGGCTCCCGGCCGGGGGAGGAGGTGGAGATCGGCGGCGCGCTGGTGTGGGGCGGCCGGGACGTCCCCAGCCAGCTCCCGGCGCAGGCCAGCCGCCTGTACGCCGCGAACGTCGCCGAACTGGTGCTGCTGATGACGCGCGAGGCGCGGGTCGTCCCCGACCTGGACGACGAGATCGTGGCGGGCTGCTGCGTGACCCATGCGGGGGAGGTCCGCCACGGGCCGACCCGGGAACTGCTGGAGGGCTGATGGACGGTGTGGCGCTGCTGACGGTGTTCGTGCTGGCCGCCTTCACCGGGTACGAGGTGATCTCCAAGGTGTCCTCGACGCTGCACACGCCGCTGATGTCGGGATCCAACGCCATCAGCGGGATCATCCTGGTCGGCACGATCGTGGTGGCGGCGCGCGCCGACTCGGCGTTCTCGCTGTCCCTGGCGCTGCTGGCGGTCGCGCTGGCGGCGGTGAACACCGTCGGCGGCTTCCTGGTGACCGACCGGATGCTGCTCATGTTCCGCGGCGGCCGCGGACGGGGCGGCGGACGGGACGGCGGGCGGGAGAAGCGGTCGTGAACGACACCGGGGTCTCGCTGGCGTACCTGCTGGCCGCCGTCTGCTTCATCGTCGCGCTCAAGGGGCTGTCCTCGCCGCGCACGGCCCGGCTCGGCAACCTCGTCGGCATCGCCGGCGCGGTCATCGCGGTGGTGGTGACGTTCGCGGACGTGGGCACCCGGAACCTGGCGCCGATCCTCGCGGCGCTGGTCGTGGGGTCCGCCGCGGGCGCGGTCGCGGCCCGGCGGGTCGCGATGACCGGGATGCCGCAGATGGTGGCGCTGTTCAACGGCGTCGGCGGCGCGGCGGGCGCGTTGGTCGCGCTGCTGGAGCTGGCGGGGAGCGGGCCGTCGCGCGGCCAGGTCGCCGTCGGGGCGTTCACCGTGCTGATCGGGTCGGTGACCTTCTCCGGGTCGGTGCTGACCTTCGCCAAGCTGCAGGAGCTGATGACGGGCCGTCCGGTGGTGTTCGGCGGCATGCGCCCGGCGGCGGCGCTGCTGGCGGCCGCGACCCTCGCGCTCGGGGCGTGGACGGCCGTGGAGGCGCCGATCGGCGTGGCGGTGGGCCTCGCGGTGCTCAGCCTGGTCGGCGGCGTCCTCTTCGCGCTGCCGGTCGGCGGCGCCGACGTCCCGATCGTGATCTCGCTGCTGAACGCCTTCAGCGGCGTCACCGTCGCCGCCGGCGGCTACGTGCTCGGCAACACCCTGCTGATCGTGGCGGGCACGCTCGTGGGCGCCTCCGGGATGCTGCTCACCCGGATGATGGCCGCCGCCATGGGACGCTCGATCGCCAACATCCTGTTCGGCGCGTTCGGCGGCGAGACGACCCTGGGCGGCGGCACGGCCACCGACCGTCCCGTCCGGTCGGCCGGGCCGCAGGACATCGCGATCCTGCTGGGCTACGCGCGCAAGGTGATCGTGGCGCCCGGCTACGGCCTGGCGGTCGCGCAGGCGCAGCACGCGCTCAGCGACCTGGCCGGCGAGCTGGAGCGCCGCGGCGTCGAGGTGCTGTACGCGATCCATCCGGTGGCGGGGCGCATGCCGGGGCACATGAACGTCCTGCTGGCCGAGGCCGACGTCCCCTACGACCGGCTCAAGGAGATGGACGTCGTCAACCCCGAGTTCAAGACCGCCGACATCGCCCTGATCGTCGGCGCCAACGACGTCGTCAACCCGGCGGCGCGCAGCACGCCGGGTTCGCCGATCTACGGCATGCCCATCCTGGACGCCGACCAGGCCAATGCGATCGTGTTCCTCAAGCGGTCGCTGCGGCCCGGGTTCGCCGGCATCGACAACGAACTGCTGCACGACCCCAAGACCACCCTGCTGTTCGGAGACGCCAAGGATTCGCTCACCAGCCTGACCGCCGCGCTGAAGGCACTGTGACCGGCGGAGCGGCCATCGCGGCGGACGCGCGATGAGCAGGGCGGCCGCGACGCCGCCATGGGGGTCGAAGGTCCCGCCGGAGGGGACTTTGGACACGATGCCGCCCCGGCGCCGGCCCAGCAGGCTGTAGGTGCGGCACCCTCACGGCTGGAGGTCATCGAGATGGTCAACGCGACACGATCCCCGGCGGAGCGCCTGGTCGAGCCCGCGAACCCGCTCGGAATCGGACGGACCGACCTGGCGGCGCGCTTCGTCGTCCGCGCGGCGATCCAGGCGCCGTCCATCCACAACACCCAGCCGTGGCGCTTCGTGGACCGCTCCGACGGGCTGGAGCTGTGGGCCGACCGCGCGCGCCTGCTGCCGGTCGCCGACCCGGCCGGACGGGAGATGCTGATCAGCTGCGGCGCGGCCCTGTTCAACATGCGGCTGGCCGTGCGGCGGCTGGGCTTCACCCCGCAGGTCCGGTTGCTGCCCGACCCGGCGTACCCGGACCTTCTCGCCAGGGTCGCCTGGGGGGCGAGGACGGCCCCGCGGCCGTACGAGGAACTGCTGCACCGGACGATCCCGCGCCGGCACGCGCACCGCGGGCGGTTCCTGGCGACCCCCTTGCCGCCCATGCTGCCGATCGTGCTGGCCGGCATCGCCCGGCACGAGGGCGCCGGCCTCCGCGTCGTCAAGGACGAGGCGGAGCGCCGGCGCCTGGCCGAGCACGTCCAGGCCGCCGAGGCGGCGCAGCTCCGCGATCCCCGCATCCTCGGCGAGCTGCTGTCCTGGACGGCCCCGCCGGACGACGGGCGCGCCGACGGCTTCGCGGCGGGCCCCTCCCCGGCCGAGGTGGACGGCTTCCCCTCCCGGACCGCCGCCGCGGACGCGCCCTGGGAGGCCGAGCACGGCGCGGGCGGCCGGGAACCCGAACGCGGCGCCGCCCCCGGGGCCGTGGGAACGGTGGCGGTGCTGACCACCCGGGAGGACCGGCGGGTCGACTGGCTGATCGCCGGCCAGGCGCTCCAGCATGTGCTGCTGCACGCGGCGACGCTGAGCGTGAGCGCCGCCTTCCACACCCAGCCGCTGGAACTGCCCTACCTGCGGGCGGCGATACGCCGCGACCTGGTCTGCGGTCACCCGCAGATGGTGCTGCGCCTCGGTCATGTGGCCCGCCGCCTGCCCAGCCGCCGCCGGCCGGTCGCGGACGTGCTCAGCGGCGAGTGACGGCCCCTCCTGCCCGGACGGTGGGTACCGCCGGCGGTGAGCGGCGACATGGTGCGGCAGGGAGTCACGCCGACCCATATACCAGGTCTGCTCGGTCCGATGCTCGCGGCGCTCCTGGTGCCGGCACTGGTGTGGACGGGGGCCGCGGTTCTCCTCGGCATGGAAATCGCCCGCGGCGGAGGTGCGCTCCAGCCGGCGCGCTCCTCCTCGGAATGATCAATTCCGGTATCGAAGTCAATGGCCGATCCGGGCTGTTGTAAATCGCATTTCGGGCTTCGATTCTTCGGATCATGAATTGCGGGTCTTTCGTCCCTCAATTCGGGACCTCCATCCCTACCCGCGTGCCGTCTCCGGTCGCGATGGTGGACGTACGCGACGGCTATGGCCTGCCGGAGGGCCGACGGTACGACGCCTATTGCGCCGGCAGGGCGAGTGGAGGAACCATGACCGGCACAGGTGTCGGCACAGTCGATGCGGCCCTGGTGGAGGGGCGGCTGCGGGAGCATCACCGGCGGTGCCTGCCGGCTTTGACCAGGCTCCGCATTCTGGCGAAGGACGGCTGGGAGGCGGACGTCGACGTCCGAGCCGCCACCGCGGAGGTCATGGTCGAGTTAGGGGCCGCCGGATCGGTCCTGCTCGACGCCCTCCCGGGAAGCGTCCGCCGCGATGCTCTCGCGCATTTCCTCGGCTGCCGCGCCAACCGGCTCAAGATAGTCGCCGAACACGCCGTCGCGACGGCCGACGCCGGCAACCTGCCCATGCTGCGGCGTCTGCTCTACCAGTTCCACGCACTGGCCGAAGCGATGTGGAAAGTGCAGCTGGGACTGCAAGCGCGCAAATCGCGTCCCGTGATCGACGTCGGGTCGGCCTTCAGGGTGCCGGCGCGCCGCCGGCCGCATGCGGCGGCGTACTCGGGGCCCCGGTTGGGATCCGGGCGGGTGTCACCCGGGTGAAGCCTTCATCCGCTTCGCGGGAATGGCTACACGGACCCATCGACATCGGGGAGGACACATGAGCGAGCAACCCATCTCCGGTCTGCTCGTCGGATACGACGGCTCCGAGGGAAGCGCGCGGGCCTTGGACTGGGCGGCGGATGAGGCCCGGGCCCGCCGCCTGCCGCTGACCGTGCTGCATTCGTGGGACGTCCGCGCCGGCGGACTCGCCCCTCTGCCCGCGGTCGATCCGCGGGCGGAGGCCCAGGAGATCCTGAACGCGGGCATCGAGCATGCCCGCAAGGCGGCGCCCGACCTCAAGGTGCGGGGAGTGCTCGCGCGTGCGCCGGCCGCCGCCCGGTTGATCGAGGCGAGCGGGAGCGCCGATCTGATCGTGCTGGGCCCGCGGGGCGCCGGGGGATTCGCGGGCCTGGCGCTCGGTTCGGTCGGCGCGCAGGTGGCCGCGCACGCGTCGTGCCCGGTCGTGATCGTCCGCGGAGACCGCCCGCAGCCGGAGCGGGGAGCGGGACACGTCGTGGTCGGGATGGACGGCTCGCCGGCGTCCCAGGCGGCGCTGGCCGCGGCCTTCACCGAGGCGGACGCCCACGGGCTCCCGCTGCGCGCGGTGATCGCCTGGGATCCGGTACCCGCGAGGGAGCTGCCGCCGCTGGTGGACGAGGCCGGCATGCGGGCCGCAGCCGAGGCGCGGCTGACGGGGCTGATGGGCCCGCTGTGCGAACGCCATCCGGGCGTGCGGGCGGGCATCGAGATCGTCACCGGGTTCCCGCGGCGGGTCCTCATGGACGCGGCGGCCGAGGCGAGGCTCCTCGTCGTCGGCTCGCGCGGACTGGGGGGCTTCCGCGGCCTGCTGCTCGGCTCGGTCAGCCACGCGCTCATCCACCATGCGCCCTGCCCGGTGGCCGTCGTCCACGCCTCCGCGGGCGGCGGCGTCCAGAACGGGGAGCGTCCGGGCGCGTGACCGGCGAGAGCGCGGCGCTCGACCCGCCCGCGCGCAGTCAACGAAGGGCTCGGCCGATGCCGGACCTTGGTCCCTAGTCCCCACCTGCCGGCTCTCGTACGTGTGGAAGTGGCCAGGGGACATGACCGATCGTTGGAGGAACCATGTCCGCACCGATCGTTGTGGGGACGGACGGATCCGCGGCGGCGGGGAGCGCCGTCGATTGGGCGGCCGCCGAGGCGATGATGCGCCACCGGCCGCTGCACATCGTGCACGCGGCGCAGATCTGGCCGTATCAGGTCCAGCGGTTCGTTCCGCCCGATGAGTCGGAGCGCGTGTCGCGGGCGGGCCGCGCCGTCCTGCTGGAGGCCGAGAGGCGTGTGAAGGCGAAGTGGCCCAAACTGCCGGTGACGACGGCGCTGGTGGTCAATTCGGTGTCGGACGCGCTGCGGGACGAGTCGGAGAAGGCGTTCGAGATCGTTGTCGGGCACCGGGGTCGCGGCGGCTTCCCCGGCCTGCGGCTCGGGTCCGTGGGCCTGCGGCTGGCGGGGCACGCCGACGTCCCCGTGGTGATCGTCCGCGGGGAGGCGGCCGGCGGCCGCGGGGAGGTCGTGGCCGGATACGACTTCGGGGAGCGGGCCCGCGAGGTGCTCGAGTACGCCTTCGACGCCGCGGCCGTCCGCGGGGCGCGGCTCCGCGTCGTGCACACCTGGCAGATCTCGGCGAGCCTGGCCGAGTCCGGGTACTCCATCGACGAGGAGCGGATGAACGACGAGAGGCGGGCGAGGATCATCGCGGCCTACGCCCCGCTGCACGAGCGGTATCCGCTGGTCGAGGTGGTGAACGAGGTGCTCCTCGGGCACCCGGTGTCCGTCCTGTCCGGGGCGTCGCGGGCGGCTGATCTGCTGGTCGTCGGCGCCCGCCATCACCGGCTGGGCGTGTCCAGCCTCGGCTCCGTCAGCCACGGCGCGATCCATCACGCGGAATGCCCGGTCGCGGTCGTCGGCCGCTCCCAGTGACGGGAGCCGGGCCGTTCGCCTCGACGGCCGCGGGACCTCCGGCCCTGCCCTCCCGGTGGGCGTTCTCCCAGGATGGAGCTGGAAACGGCCAGCGAAGGAGGTCGTGATGGAGACCAAGCAGTGGAGCGTGGAGCTCTACATCAGCGAGGACGGCACGGACACCCTCGCGCGCGCGGTGCTGTTCACCGGCGGCGAGAAGAAGACGGTGGGCTACGGCCGGGCGCGCCGCAACCCGGCCGACCGGGAGGTCCCGGAGATCGGCGAGGAACTGGCCGCCGGCCGGGCCCTGGCGGACCTGGCCGACCGGCTGCACGGGGTCGCCAGTGAGGACATCGCTCAGCTCGCGGGCCCGGCATGAGCACCGGGCGCGGCAGGACGGCCGGGCCCTCGGGTCCGGCCGTCTCGGCCAGGCCGGCGGGACGGTGGCATGTCGCGCTCGCGGCCTTCGGCGCGGCGGCCGCGTCGGGGGCCATCTCGCTGGGCGCACCGGCCGAGCCGGTGCTGTGGACCGCGGCGGGCTTCGCCGTCGTCCTGGCCGTGACACGGCTGCTGATCGGCTTGGACGCCGCGCGGCCCACGAAGCACGGAAATTCCGCGTCTCCCCGGAATCCCGCTGAATAACCGAGGCGGTTGGCGGTAAGCCGGGATTCGAAAGCCGGTGGATGAAATGCGCGCCGAACCGGGGAATTTGGCGTGCTTTTCGAGGACGGCCCGTCACGCGCTGGTTCCCCGTCGGACCGATCCGCAAGGCGGTGACCGGCGTCCTCGGACGCGGCGCCGCGCCCCGCACGCTGTCCTATGACGAGCGGCTGTTCGCCTTCCTGCCCTGGCCCGGCTACATCGCCGTCGACCGCACTGCCGCCTCCAGCACCACCCGTTGGGACGACCGCCACACCACCCTTGCCGCGCTCGCGGCCGTCTCCGACACGGACGCCTTCGCGCAAGCCGCCGCGCACACCCGCTACGGCCCCATCGACGTATTCGTCCTGCGCGCCGGCACGGACGCATGGACGTGGAACGACATCCACTTCCGTCCAGCCCAGTTCTCGGCCGCCCACTTCACCGTGCGTTCACTCCCGAACAACACCGTCCTCGCTATCCGCCGCCCTCGGTGATGGTGATCGTCCGGGCGGTGGTCTCCGCGCACGACGGGCGCACGCGGGAGCCGCCCCCCGATCGGGGACCTTGGTCCCTGCCTGAGCAGGGGTCTGCGGAGTGGAATGGAATTGGGCGGGAGAAGCCCAAGGAAAGGGACGGAGAAGCGGGAGACCGCGCACCGTCCAGCTCGGAACGCTGCCTAAGCGGCGGAGGACTTCTCCCGCTTTCCCTTTGCCTGTGCGCATGTGAGGCGGCCCTGCGCCTGGGCCGCTTGCAAGCCGCTGATACCGAGCGGGGTGCCCGGGAGCGGGTTGAACGGCTGCGCGGCGTCGACCTTGATCATTCTTCGCCGTCCGTTCGGGGTCCGCTCCGGGGACGGAGCCGGACGGCCGTGATGGCGTGGTGGTCGACGCCGGTGACCTCTATGGTCCATTCGCCCAGGTCGACCCGGTCTCCGGGGCGGTCGGGGATGCGGCCGAGAGCGGCCAGGGTGAGCCCGGCGATCGTGGCGTACTCGCCCTGGGGCCGATCGACGAGCTCCACCCCGAGATCAGGCAGATCGTGCAGCGGGAACGTGCCCTGCAGCAGCAGCGATCCGTCGGAGAACCGCTGAGCTTTCACGAGGTCGCGGTCGGTCTCGTCGTAGAACTCCCCGACGATCTCTTCCAGCAGGTCTTCCATGGTGACGATGCCGCTCACCGCGCTGCCCTCGTCGACGACCAGCGCGAACTGCTGCCCCTCCGCCTTGAATCTGCGCAGGGCCTCGGCGATCGGGAGGGTGTCGGGGAACATGACGGCCGGCCGTGCGGCGTCCTCCACGGTTCCCTCCTGGGTGAGCAGGTCGCGCAGGTGGACCACGCCGACGACGTCCTCCGGGCTCGGCGACGCCAGCACCGGGGCGCGCGAGTGCCCGGAGGCGGCCAGCGCCGTGCGGGCCGCGGCGGCCGGGGCGTCCGCCCGGAGGGTGAAGACCGCGGTACGGGGGACCACGATCTCCCGCAGCATCCGCTCGTGCAGTTCCATGACGCCGCTGATCATCCGGCGCTGCTCCCGGCTCAGTCCGCGGTGCTCGATCACCAGGTCCTTCAGCTCTTCGAAGCCGACCTGGCCGCCGGACGCCCGCGGGTCGCCGCCGAGCACCCGCACGGTGGCATCGGTGGCTTTGCCCAGGACCCACACCGCGGGCCGGAAGATCGTCGCGAGCACGTCCAGCGGCCTGCCGGCCAGCAACGCCCACCGCTGGGCGTACTGCATGGCCAGTCTCTTCGGGGCCAGCTCCCCGAACACCAAGGTCATGAAGGTCAGGGCCGCCGTCACCAGCACGACCGCGGTCGTCTCGGCGGCCCCGCCGAGGAAGGCCAGCCGTGGCGCCAGCGGTTCGGCCAGGGACACCGCCGCCGTCGCGGAGGCCAGGAAACCGGCCAGGGTGATCCCGATCTGGATGGTGGCCAGGAAGCGGTTCGGATCCCGCTCCAGCCGGGCCAAGGCGCGGACACCCGCCGCACCGCGCCGCTCCAGCCGCCGCAGCTGGCTTTCGCGGACGGAGACCAGCGCGATCTCGCTGCCCGAGAACAGGGCGTTGAGGGCGACCAGCACACCGATCAGCACCGCACTGGACCAGTATTCGGCCACGATCATCCCCCGGCTCGCATTGGTGGGCCCGCGACCCAACGCTAACCGTGCGGGTCGGCGCACCGCCGGGCCGCCGGCGTGCACGCAATCGCGGCGGTAAGAGAAGTTCAGATCTTCTTTTGCCTTGTGTCCGCTCTCAGGCGGGACGTGGAAACTTTCATGGATGAAACCAACGTAGATCGTGACTTACTTAATCGTATGGTCACCCGCCGGTGTGGGAGCAATGGTCGACGTGCAGTGCCCAGGCTGGCGGGTATAGGGCGTCGGTATGAGCTCAGGTGCGGATTCTGAACGGGAGCGAATCATTCAGGTCGCGACCCGCCTGTTCGCCGACCTCGGCTTCGACGGCACCACAGGCGCGATGATCGCCAGCGCGGCCGGCGTGGACACCGCCGCACTGCTGGACCTGACCGGCGGCACGCTGGATCTTTATCACGAGGTGATGCGGCGTGCGCACACCCTGGAGCAGGCGATGCTCGAGGACGCGGTGGAATCCCTGCGCATGACCGCGGGAGGGCTGCGCGATTTCGCCGACGCCTACCTGGACTTCCACCTGTCCCATCCCCACGTGGCCCGCCTGTGGCTGCACCGGTGGGTGGGGGACGCGGCCGGCAGCGCCGACCTGGAGTCGAAATACGAGCGCCCGCTGACCGACATGGTCGCCGACGCCGTGCGCCCGATGGTCCCCTCGGACGTGGACATCGACTACATGCTGTGGACCGTGGCATGGGCGACGACCGGGTTCGTCACCTACGGCGTGCCCAACCACGATGATCAACCTACGCCGTGGCGCGGCACGACCGCGTGCCCGCACGGCCACCGGGACACCCTGGCCCTGCCGGAGGTCGCCCGGTTCCGGTCCCACCTGCACTTGCTGATCGACCGCGTCCTCCAGACATCGGGCTCGGGCAATCCGGCGTCTCCATGACCGCCGTGCGCGCGGATTCCGGCAAATGAAAAGGCATGACCGAACGAAGGTGGGGGAGTAGGGAAATGCGGATCAGCAACGTTTACCGCCCGATGGTCTTCGGGTGCCGAGCCGATGAGCCGCTCGGTGAGGTGGCGCGGTGGATGAAGGACAACGAGATCGGGGCCCTGGCGGTGGTCGACGGCGACCAGGTCCTCGGCATCATCACCGAACGCGACCTGGTCGGGGCACTGGCGACTTCGGCCGAACCGGCCGCGCAGCCGGCCGAGGCATACGCGTCGACGCAGATCAGGACCGCTGGGCTGGAGGAGGACGTGCAAGACGTGGCCCGGCGGATGCTGGATGACGGAATCCGCCACCTGCCGGTCCAGGACCAGGGCGGCCGCGTAGTCGGCATGGTCTCGATGCGCGATCTGCTCGCTCTGGAGATCTGGACGTCGTGACGTCCTCCGCCGACCGGGCCTGGGCCGTGCTGGGCTCACCCCGCGGATTCCCCTGTACCCCTAGGGGTATTTGTGCATCGGCTCGGGTCTCGGTTACGCTGCTCCCTGATACCTCCGGGGGTATGAAGGGGAGAGAGGGCCGGCCAGGCCGATGTCCGGTCGAGCGCCTCCTGGGGAGGCGCGGAAGGCGGCGATCCTCCCGAACCATCGACTCCCGGTTCCGGACCGGCCCGCACCGGCTCCGGAACCGGGACTCCGCTACGAAAGGCCGATATCGCCGCCTGGCCGGAAGGCCGGCCGGAACTTGGGGAGCATGGGACGACGCGGCCGGGAGCACCGGTCGGCCGGGTGTCGAGTCCACGCCCCGGCCGGGACGGGCGCGCCGATCGCCGGCGGGCTCAGCCGCGCAGGGACTCCAGCGCCGCGGTGAGCTTCTCAGCGGCCTCATCGGCGACCGGTTCGAGGCCGGGCTGCTCGCTCACCTTGGCCATGACCTGCGGGTCCAGTGCCTCGACGAGGGTGTCGCCGCCGTCGGACCGGACGACGACATTGCAGGGCAGCAGCAGGCCGATCCGCCGGTCGACCCCCAGCGCCCGGTGGGCGAGCGGTGGATTGCAGGCACCGAGGATGAGGTAGTCCTCCATCGTCTCGCCGAGCTTCTCCTGCAGCGTGGCGCGCACGTCGATCTCGGTGAGCACGCCGAATCCCTGCTCCTTGAGCGCCGCCCTGACCCGTTCGACGGCCTCGGCGAACGGTTGACGCAGTCTGATGGTCATGCCGTAATCCACGGGATCGTCCTTTCGTTGTCGTAGGCCCGAGCACCGGCCCGGCGGCCTGCGCGCCCGATGAAGCCGGTGCCGAACTCGGCGTTCAGCGCCTCGGCCACCTCCTGCGGGATCGTCCAGCCGAGGACGGGCAGGACGGCGCCCAGCCCGAAGGACTCGTCATCCGGATGGGCCACCACGGCGAGGACGGCCCGTACGCCGACGGGCGGGGCCGGATGGCTTCGTCGTCCAGCGGTCATGATCCCTCCCCGATGCTTCCACTATACCCCTACGGGTATATGGCAACGCGGAATCAAGGAGGAAGAGGCGATGTTGCAATACCCGTAGGGGTATTCAGGAAGGTGGAGGAGACCAGCATGGCCACGACCGAACTGACGCGCGAGAACTTCGAGGACGTCCTCGCCGGCGACGACATGATCCTGATCGACTTCTGGGCCGGCTGGTGCGGGCCCTGCCGCTTCTTCGCGCCCGTCTACGAGCGGGTCTCCGAGAAGTACCCGGACATCGTGTTCGGCAAGGTCGACACCGAAGCCCAGCAGGAGCTGGCCGGCGCCTTCCAGATCTCCTCGATCCCGACCCTGGTGATCATCCGCGACCGGGTCGTGCTGTACGCGCAGCCCGGCGCGCTGCGCGAGCCGGACCTGGAGAAGCTGATCGAGGACGCCCGCGCCGTGGACATGGACGACGTGCGCCGCCGCGTCGCCGAGCACCGGCACAGCGCCTGAGAAGGGGCGGCGGCGATGGAGCCGGACAAGGACTCCCTGGCCGAGGTCGCCCTGCGGCTCCGCCGCGCGCAGGGGCAGATCGGCGGCGTCATCAGGATGATCGAGGAGGGCCGCGACTGCGCCGACCTGATCAACCAGCTCGCCGCCGCCTCCCACGCCCTGCACCGGGCCGGATTCAAGATCATCGCGACCGGCCTGGAGCAGTGCGCGGCCCGCGAGGAGGACGGCGGGTCGGAGCAGGCCGGCCTGGACCGGGCCCGGCTGGAGAGGCTGTTCCTCACGCTCGCCTGACGCGGCGAGCCCACGTGACCTGTAAAACGAGACACATATGTATCATTTTGCTCGGATGCTGATGCTCTCGGTCAAGGCGCGATGGGAGGCGGGGCGATGCCGGTTCCGGTGCCGCCCGGCGCGCCCGCGGTGAGGCGCGGCTCAGCGCGCTGCCGCGACGCCCTCGATGAGCGTGCTGTAGACCAGACCGGCGATCGCGGTGCCGGGAGGCGCGGGCGAAGTCCCGACCGCCGCGGCGAGGGTCGCCGCCATCACGGTCAGCACCCACGTGGCGGGGACATCGGCTCGGAGCGCGCCGTCCCGCTGCCCCCGTTCGATGACACGGAGCACGGGCGCGAGGAGTTCGGCGCGCTCGCGCACGAACTCCGGATCCAGGACGTTCCCCTCGGCCAGGATCGCCCGGAAGCGCAGGCCGAGAGGGACGAGGGCGTCGACGGCCCGGCGGAGGGCGTCCAGGGCGGAACCTTCGTCCAGCCGGGCGTCGATGAGCGCCAGGCGTGCGCGCTCGAGCAGTTCGGAGCGCATCGCGTCGATCAGCTCGGCGCGGTTGCCGAAGTGCCGGTACAGCGTCGCCCGCGTGAGCTTCGCGGCCCGCGCCACGTCCGTCATCGACGCGCCGGGGTTCTGCGCCAGGGCCTCGGCCGCGGCCTCCAGCAGCGCACGGCGGTTCCGCCGGACGTCGCTGCGCTCGCGCGGGATGGGCGGTCGGGTCGGCACACCTCACTTACTAGCAGAGGACGCCGGCGGCGGCGGCGACGGCGGGAAGGGGGTCCGCCATGGCACGCATCGGCAGGCGCCCGGGAGAGTCGACCACACGGGCGGCGATCCTGGCGGCCGCGCGCGACGCGTTCTCGGCGAGCGCCTACGACGCGGTGACGGTCCGGCGGATCGCAGCGGCCGCCGCCGTGGACCCCGCGCTGATCCACTACCACTTCGGCACCAAGGAACGGCTGTTCAGAGCGGTCGTCCACGACGCGCTGCCGCCGGCCGATCTGCTGGCGCGGGCCTTCGCGGACGGTCCGGAGACGTCCGGCGAAGAGCTGGTGGAACGTTTCCTCGCGCTCTGGGAGCAGGGCGACGGCGCCGCCGCGGGGACCCTGCTGCGCAGCGCCATGTCGGGCGAGCCGGGTGCGCGGCTGGCCGGGCAGATCGTCCTGCCGGTCCTGACGGACGCGCTGTCGCGGACGGCGGCGACGCCGCCCGTCGGCCTTCCCCTGCGCGCGTCCCTGATCGCGGGGCAGATCTGCGGCCTCGTCGTCGCCCGCTACGTCCTGGAGTTCGAGCCGCTGGCCGGGGCGTCCCGCGAGGAGGTGGCGCGAGCCGTCGGACCCGCCCTGGACTGGTACCTCACGGGCGATCTCCCCCGGGCCGGGTCGCCCTGCCGGGGGCGGGCCCGGCAGGGCGGGGCGGGCGCCGGTCAGGCCCCGGCCGGGGCGTAGGCGGCGGCCCAGGCGCCGTAGCCGCCGATCAGGTCGGCGACCCGGGCGCGGCCGGCCCGGCGCAGCAGGCTCGCGGCGGCCGAAGAGCGGACGCCGCCCGCGCAGTGGACGACGATCCGCCGGGCGGCCGGGACGGCGTCCAGGCGGCCGGGCAGCTCGGCCAGCGGGATGTTGACCGCTCCCTCGATGGAGCCGTCCGCCAGCTCGCCGGCGTTGCGGACGTCGATGATCAGCGGCGGCTCGGGCCCGTCGAGCTCCTCGCGCAGCTCGGCGAAGGTGATCCGCTCGGCTCGGGCGACGCTCCCCTCGGGCGCCCGCGCGAAGGCGTCCTCGGGGTCCGCCAGGTAGCCGGCCGCCGTGTCCAGGCCGATCCGGGCGAGGCGGGTGATGATCTCCTCCGCGCGGTCGCCGGGGGCGACCACGACGATCTCCCGGCCGGGCTCGATGAGCATCCCGGCCTGCTCGGCGAACCGGCCGTCGGCGGGGACGTTGATCGAGCCGGCGAGGTGCCCGGCGGCGAACTCCTGCGGGTCGCGGGCGTCGACGACGACCGCGCCGGCGTCGCGGCGCGCCAGGACGTCGCCGAGCGGCAGCTCCCGCAGGTGCTCCTCGACCTTCAGCACCTCCCGCTCCTTGCGGTTGAGGATCGCGTCGTAGCCGAAGTAGTTCGGGGCGGGGGGCTGGCCTTCGGTGACGATGTCGACGAACTCCCGCTCGCCCATGGGCACGCAGGCGTAGTTGGTGAGCCGCTGCGCGCCGATCGTCGACTGCAGTTCGGCCGACAGGTTCTTGCCGCAGGCGGAGCCGGCCCCGTGCGCGGGGAAGAGCCTGGTCTGGTCGGGCAGCGCCATCAGCTTGCGCTGGACGGTGTCGTAGAGCATCCGGCCGAGCTCGTCGGCGCTGAAGCCGATGGAGGCCAGCAGGTCCGGGCGGCCGACGTCGCCGATGAACAGCGCGTCCCCGGTCAGGACGCCGTAGGGCGTGCTGTCGCCGGAGCGCTCGAAGACCAGGACGCTGATCGACTCGGGGGTGTGCCCCGGCGTCTCCATGATCTCCAGGGTCACGTCGCCGAGGCTGATCCGCTCGCGGTCGTGCAGCTTCCGGATCGGGAACTCGGCCTCGGCGCGCGCGCCGTAGCCGATCCACGCCCCGGTGCGCGCCGCCAGTTCGAGGTGGCCGGAGATGAAGTCGGCGTGGAAATGGGTGTTGATGACACCCTCGATGTGCAGGCCGTTGGCCGCGGCGTCGTCGAGGTACTCGGAGACGTCCCGGCGCGGGTCGACGATGACGGCGCGTCCGGTCCGCTTGTCGCCGATCAGGTAGGACGCCTGGGACAGGCACTCCAGGTAGTGCTGGGCGAAGTACATGGGCGTCTGCATCGCTACGGGTTCCTTTCGCAGATCACGGTCGGCGGCCCTGTGCCGGGACCGCCGGGCGGTCGAGGCGAGGGCCCGGACGAGGGCGGCGAGGGCGGCGAGGGCGACGGCCGCCAGGAAGAAGGGCCTGGCCCGCGCGGGAAGCTCCTGCGCGACCAGGAAGACGGACATCACCAGGACGAACCAGCCGAAGGCCTTGCGCAGCCGCTCGGGATCGACCCTTCCGGCCAGCCGGGAGCCCAGCAGGCCGCCGGCGGCCGCCAGCGCGGTGACCGACAGGGTGAGCGTCCAGTCGATGTGGACGCTCTGCAGGTACCCCGCAAGCCCCGCGAAGGACTTCAGCGCGATGACCAGTAGGGACGTGCCGACGGCGGCCGGCATCGGCAGGCCGCCCAGCAACGCGAGGGCGGGCACGACCAGGAAGCCGCCGCCCGCGCCGACCAGCCCGGTGACCAGGCCGACCGTCGCGCCCTCCAGGACGATCCTGGCCAGCGGCCTCTTACCGGCGCCGTGACCGGGCTCGATCTCCTTCCGGCCGCGGAGCATCGCCGCGGCCGTGACGGTCATCATGACCCCGAAGGCGATCAGCAGCACGTTCGCGGGGACGAACGCGGCCAGCCGCCCTCCGGCGTAGGCGCCGGCCATGCCCGCGGAGCCGAACAGCAGCCCGGTGCGCCACCGGATCCGGCCGGCCCGCGCGTGCGGGACGGCCCCCGCCACGCTCGTCACGCCCACGACGAACAGCGACATGGCGATCGCCTGCTTGGCGTCGACGCCGGCCAGGTAGATCAGCACCGGGGTGGTGAGGATCGAACCGCCCCCGCCGAGCATCCCCAGCGTGACCCCGATCAGCACCGCCGCGGCGAGCGTGAGCGCGAGGGTCATGCCGCTCGTTCCTCGCCCGCCAGCTGCGCGCTGATCGTGCCGAGGTCGCAGCTCGCGCCGCGGTTGAAGGGCAGCTTCGCCAGCAGCATCCCCATCGCGCAGGTGTTGGTGAGCGCCGCGAACGCCAGCCCGCCGCCGATGAGCGCCGCCGCCCACTTCAAGCCGGGCACGGCCGCACTGCCGAGCACCGCCGCCAGCACGATCGTCCCGGCGACGAGCCGGACCTGGCGCTCCAGATCCCAGCGGTTGCGGCCGTCCCGGTTGAGCGGCGCCCCGGCGGCCTCCCAGGCCGCGATCCCGCCCTCCAGCACACGGGTGTTGCGCAGCCCCGCCCCGGCCAGCGCCCGCTCCGCCTGCCCGGCGCGGACGCCGGAGCGGCAGATGAGCACGACGTCCTCGTCCAGGTGCCGGCACAGCTCGTCGCGGTGCTCCCGGAGCATGTCGAGCGGCACGTTGTAGGAGCCGGGGATGTGGCCGGCGGCGAACTCTCCCGGCGTTCGCACGTCGAGAAGGCGGGGCGGCGCGGGACCGTCCAGCCGGGCACGCAGGCTCGCGGCGTCCAGCCGCGCGGGCAGCTCGTTCATGGTCCTCTTTCGAGTCGGCGGAGAACGCGGCCGTCCGGCCGCGGCAGATACCCCCAGGGGTATCCACGGGCGCCAAAGTAGCCCACGAACGACTGAACTGCCAAATACCCCCGGGGGTGTCTACTCCCGCGCGACCCGGCTACAGGCCCTTCGCCGGACGTCCGGCGCGCACGGCCGCCGGCCGCCGCGCCGGGGCCGGGCCCGCGGTCACGCGCCGGGACGGTCGAGGGTGATGCGGAAGACCGGGTACCGGGCCGCGACCTGCTCGAAACTCGCCAGCGGGGCATGCCGGTCCACCGGGATGTGCGGCCGGGCCCCCGGTGCCAGTTCCAGGTAGCGGCGCAGGATCGGGGCGCGGAGGCCGGGGGAGACCTCGACCAGGCGGACGGCCCGGCGGCGCCTCCTGAGCAGGACCGCGCGGCCGTCCGCCGCGCGGACGTTGCGGACCCAGTTGGTGTCGTCCCCGAGCATCGACACCAGGTAGTACTCGCCGTCGTAGTCGGCGATCACCACGGGGAACGAGATCGTGCGCCCCGTCCGGCGGCCGCGCACCTCCAGCGTCGCCCACCGGCTGGGGGCCAGCACGCCGCTGCCGAAATGCAGCGCGCCGATACGGTTCAGGACGCGTGCCAGCGCGTTCGGCCGCCCCTCCCGGTACATCCAGCGGCTGAACCGGCGGAAGGGGCTGCCCCCGGTGGCCTGAACCGGGGCGGTCATGACCGCCCCCCGTCGCGCCGCTGCTCCGCCGACCCCTTCGTCCCCGTCATCGCACGCATTGGCCATCCCTTCCACTCCACGTGAATCCAGGATGGAGACCGGCGTGAGACGGAGGCAGGGCCGAAGGTCCCGGACAGACCAGCGCGCCCATGCCGGGCTCAGTCCGCAGGCGGCTCGGCGGGTCAGCGGATTTCGGGGGGCGGGCCGCTGCGGGTCAGGTCTTCGGGGGCGATCTCTTCGGCCAGTGCCGCCAGGTCGGACCTTCGGACGTAGGCTTCGCCGCTCATGATCGGCCGCACGGTGCGGGCGAAGGCGGCGTGTTCGACGACGCACTCGCCCGCGTCCTCGCGCACCTTCGCCTCGACGCGCATGGTGCCGGACGGGTGGCCGATCAGCACGGTCCCGTCCTCGTGGGGCCGCGCGGCGTAGAGGTCGTGGACGACGGTGCCGCGCGCGACGGCCGCGACGGCCGTGCAGCAGCTCGCGGTCCCCGGGTACGCCTCGTGCATGGTGTCGCGCATCGGCTGGATGCCGGCGAACCGCACCGCGAAGTCGTAGGCGCCCGCGGCGAGCTTCCCGCCGCTCACCGTGGTGTAGGACGCGGGCGGGGCGACGGCGACCGGCCACGGCGTCGTCTTCCGCGGGTCGACGCCGAGCAGGCGCTGCGCGGACTGCCGGACGGCGATGAAGGCGCCCACGACGTCCGGACCCTGGTCGAACGTCTCGTAGCCGGTCAGGCCGGCCTGCTCCGCCGGGAAGAACACGCACATGTTCGCCAGGTCGACGATGGAGCAGGTGACCGCGCCGACGCCGGGGACGTCCAGGACGTCCGAGCGGTTGCCGGTCGGGAACAGGCCACCGCCCAGGGAGGCGCCGACCGTCGCGGAGAAGTCGGTGCGGACGGGGGCGGCCGTCCCGGAGACCCCGGCGACCTCCAGATCGCCGTCCATGAGGAGGCTGCCGTCGTCGGCCGTCGGCACGTCGACGTTCAGCAGCATCCGGGTGTTCGTCTGGTTGATCCGCACCCTGGTCGTTCCCGGGCGGGCGGGGACCAGCCCTTTGAGCACCGCGTACGTGCCGACGCCGGGCGTCAGGTTGCCGCAGTTGAAATCCCAGTAGACCTTCGGCTCGCCGATGCCGACCTGGGCGAAGGTGTAGTCGACGTCGGCGCCGGGGCTGGAGCCCGGGCCGACGATGCAGCATTTGCTCGTCGTCGGCATGGCGCCGCCGAGGCCGTCGAGCTGCCGGACGTCGCGTGCCCCGAACAGCGCGATCAGGAACGGGCCCCAGAGCGCGCGGTCGGCGGGCAGATCGCTTTCGAGGAGGTAGACGCCCCGGCTGGTGCCGCCGCGGATCAGCATTGCGGGGACGGACTGCAGCTCGCCGCTCGATGTGGCTGAAAGGGTCACCATTGGGCGCTCCTTGGCTCGTGGACGCGGTCCGGCGCGCAGTGGACGACGCCGCGTTCTTCCAAGTCGTCGATCTCATCGTCGGGCATTCCGCCCAGGTCGCGCAGCACTGCCCGGGTGTGGGCGCCCAGGGCGGGCGCGGTGAGGTCCGGTTCCGCGGTGTACCCGTGGAAGATCATCGGCAGGCCCTTGACCGGCCCGCGGGCCGTGGGCAGGACGACCCGCCGCGCGGCGAAGCCGGGCTCGGCGCGCCGGTCGGCCGCGTCCAGGACGGGCACGGCGGGGACGCCCGCGGCGCGCAGCTCGGCGAGCGCCTCCCGCCTGGTCCGCCGCCGCGTCCAGGCGGTCACCTCGGTGTCGACGAGGTCCTCGTGGGACCACCACCAGGCTTCGTCGTGACCGCGGAGGGACGTGACGCAGGAGGCGAGGGCGTCGCGGTGCCGGTCGGTGAAGCATGAGACGGCGATCCACGTGCCGGGGACGGCGCAGGGATAGGTGTCGTGGGGGGTGCGGCCGGGGCGGCGGTTCCCGCGCGGCACCGCGTCGTGCCCGTTGACCAGGTAGTCCGCGATGTCGGCCGCCAGCGTCCAGCTGACCACCTCGCGCTGGGAGACGTCCAGGTGCACGCCCTTGATCCCCTGCTGCACGCAGTAGGCGAGGAAGGCGGCGCCGAACAGGGACACCAGCTGGTCGGGATAGTTGACGTCCGAGGACGACCAGAGCGGACGGCCGGCCTCGTACCCGGTGACGGACGCGAGACCGGACAGCAGATCCAGGGTGGACCCGTACGAGCTGTTCCCCGCCTCCGGACCGTCCTGGCCCTGGCTGGACAGCGACAGGTAGAGCAGATCGGGGTTGATCCCGTGGATCGTCGCGGCGTCGATGCCCAGCCGCCGTGTGACGCCGACGCGGAAGTTCTCCACGAGGACATGGCTGCGGCGGGCCAGCCGGTGGACGACCCGGCGCCCCTCGGGGGTCTTGAGGTCGACGGCGACGCCGAGCTTCCCGACGTTGTTGGACGGGAAGTACGGCGATGCCGGGGGCGCGGACCCGTCGCCGGGGTCGGGCATCTTCCAGGAGCGGAAGGTGTCGGGCCGGTCCGTCCACTCGATTTTCAGGACGGTCGCGCCGTAGTCGGCCAGGAGCCGGGTGACGGCCGCGCCCGCCGTGATCGTGCCGAAGTCGAGCACGACGATCCCGCTGAGCGGCGCGGCGTCCCCCGCGGCGCCGGGCTCGGGGGAGGCGTCCGGCGTCCGGGACGTCCAGGTCACGGGAACCCGGCGCGCGGCCGCGGGGGCGGTGCCCGACCGCCACGGCAGCCCGGCCGTGTGGACGGGCGTCCCCACGGCGGGGGCCGCGCCGCCGGGATCCGGCTCGGGCGCGATGAATCCGCGGTGGCGCAGCTGCGGCGAGCGCACGAGGTCGGATGCTCGGGGCGTCCACCCGAACGGCAGCCCGAGCCGCTGCGCCTCCCGGTAGATCTCCTCTGCGGACCGTTCCGCCGCCCATTGCTCGACGATCGGCCACCACTCGGCCGCACGGGCCTGCCGGACGGACTCGTCCGCCAGCAGCGGGTCTTTCAGGCCGGGCGCCCCCACGAGTTCGACGACCTGAGGCCAGTGCTTCTGCTGGAAGATGAATCCCACCCAGCCGTCGCGCGCCCGGACCAGCCGCCAGTCGCCGGGGTCGGCCCCCGACCTCATGGGCGGGCGGCCGGTCATGGACTGGACGATGTCGCTCTTCCAGTCCATGTACGCGACGACGTCGCACATGGCCACCTCGACCAGGTCGCCCCCGTGCCCGGCGTCCCGCCGGCGCAGCGCCAGCATGGCGCCGAGGAACCCGGTCACGCCGGCGCAGTGCGCGGCCTGCTCGCCGCCGAGGCTCAGCGGGCGGCGGTCCGGCTCGCCGATCATCGTGGCGAGGCCGCCGTAGGACTCGGCGAGGAGGCTGTCGCCGGGAATGTCGCGGTAGGCGGTGTCGCGGCCGAAGCCGGTGATCCAGACGGTGACGAGGCGGGGCCGGCGCCGCCGCACCGCGTCGGGGGTGAGGCCGAGCTCGGCGGCGGCGTCCGGGGTGAGATCGAGGATGGCGACATCGGCCAGGCCGAGCAGCCGGCGGACGGTCCGGGCGCCGTCGTCGCCGGAGCCGGCGGCGACGGCGCTCTTGCCGGCGTTGAGCGCGACGAACTCCAGGCCGGTCCCGGCGGCGTTGAGCGGAGGGCGGCGCCGGAGCGGGTCGCCGCCCTCCGGCTCGCACCGGACGACGTCGTGGCCCAGCCCGGCGAAGAGCCGGCCGCAGACCGCGCCCGCGACGCCGCCGGCGATCTCCACGACCCGCAGGCGCGTCGGCTCGGTCGTGGTCACGCCGCCCCCTGGCCCGGGTTCGGGCGGCCCGCGGTGAAGTTCTCCAGCCCTTGGCGGTGGCTGTCGGTCCGCGCGTGGATCTGGGCGTTGGTGTAGGCGCCGAATTCGAGCGCCGTCCGCCATTCGCTGACGTGCATGGGGATGTGCCAGAGGGCCTTCTTCGACCACTCCAGCGCGACGGCGTCGAACCGCGCGATGTGGCGGGCGAGCTCCAGCGCCGCGCCGTCGACCTCGTCGGCGCCGACCGCCAGGTTGGCCATCCCCCAGTCGACGGCCGTGCGGCCGTCGATCCGCTTCGCCGTCAGGATCATCCAGGCGGCGCGCTTCGGGGCCAGCCTGAGCTGAGCGGCCGGGCCGGCCAGGCCCGGGTAGAAGCCGAAGCCGATCTCCGGCATGCCGATCTGCGCGTCCTCCGCCACCACCGCGAGGTCGCTCGCGTTGATCAGCGTGGAGCCACCGCCCAGCGCGTATCCGCGCGCCGCGGCGATGACGATCGCGGGATGGTGCCGGATGTCCTCCTGCACCCGCAGCCAGGAGGCGTTCAGCTCGTCCTCCTGGTCCGTGCCGCCCTCGGCGAGCTGGTTGAGGTCCATGCCGGCGCAGAACGCGGTCCCGGCGCCGGCCAGGATGATCACTTTCGCCGTGGCCCTGGCGGCGTCCAGGGCGGCGATGAGGGCCTGCCGCGCCGCCGCGTCGAGGGCGTTGCGCTTCTCGGGCCGGTTGAGGGTGATGCGGACGATCCCCTCCCCGGCCTCCGAGACGAGGATGCTCGGGGAGGTCTCCTGGTCTGGTTCCGCCACGCCGTGCCCCTCCGATGCCTCAGAATATTGTCTGACAGTCAGACGAAGTTCCTTCATTTTGCCTCGCGGGACGGCACCCGTCAAGGCTGCCGTGGACACGGTGGCGCCGAGGCCCGCGAAAGACGGGAAATGGGAAGTTCAACGCCCATGAGCTGCGGATGGGCGCCGCTCGGTGCTGGGTGTCCGCGGGGTCGGGCCGGCCGTCGTGGGCCCATCGACACCCGTCGACACCGCGGGGCGGATGTCAGACACTTTGCCGTCCCGGAAGCGGATGTACGCGTGCAGGACGCTGTCATGCGGCGGCCCGAAGGAGCGGTTACGCGACCGTCCGGCTCGGGTGCGGTGCCGCGGGAGCCGTCACGCGCCGCCCTGCGCCTCGCCTGCGCCGTCCGCCGTGCCGTCGGCCTCCGCCATCCGCGCCAGCGCGATCGCCGCGGCGTTGCGGACGTGGATGTCCGAGGCGGCCATGGCCCGGCTGACGTCCCGCTCCTCGATCGCCTCGACCAGGATGCGCATCTCGGCGATGGTCCGCTCGAGCCGCCCGGGAGCGGACAGGGACGTCCAGCGGAGCCGCCGCAGCCGCCCCTGCAGGCTGCCCAGCATCTGGGTCAGCGGGGGGCTCGCGGCGCCCTCGAACAGGGCCTTGTAGAACTCGTCCTTGGCGATGAGCTGCGCGAGCTCCTCGCCGCTGCCGCCGTCCTTGAGCGCCTCGAGCTGGTCGAAGGCGGCCCGCAGCCGCGCCATGTGCTCCTCGGTGGCCCGCTCCACGAACCGCCGGACGGCCAGGGCCTCCAGGGCGACGCGCATCTCGTAGATGTCGGCTGCCTCGTCGGTCGTCAGGACGCTGACGATGGCGCCGCGCTGCGGGATGTTGGTGACGAGGCCCTCGGACGCCAGCTGCGCGAGCACCTCGCGCACGGTCGCGCGGGACACGCTGAGCTGCTCCATCAGCTCCCGCTCGATGAGCCGCTGCCCGGGCCGGAGCCGGAAGTCGAGGATGGCCTCGCGGACGACCTCGAGCACCTGGTCGCGCAGCGGCGCCGCCACCCGGCCGATCGGCGCGCGCAGCCCCATTCCGGTCGCGGACGGCGAACTCCCGCCCCCCGGCTTGTTCTGCTCCGCCATGACCGGACTCCTCCTGCGCGATGCGGAACGCCGCCGCGCGGGCCGTGAGGCCCATCTGTCGGACGGCCAGACCAACTCCTGTTTCTTGGACGATATCGGAAGAGAGAGCGCCGTGCGGACGACGGGTGCCGGAAGTCCCGCGGCTCGCGGGCCTGTGGCCGATCACCCGGCGGCGGGATTGCACTTCCCGGACATAGCGCATAATGTCTGATGGTCAGACAATCCATGCCGGACGGCTGGGGACCGGTTCACCCGGAGAGCGATGGGAGACGGCAGGTGGGAACGCGCGCACGCACCGCGATCGTAGGGGTGGGCGCCACGGAGCAGGGCGAGATCCCCGGGGAGTCGCCCGAGGAGATCGCCGTGCGCGCGGCGGTGCTCGCGCTGGCCGACGCGGGGCTCGACAAGCTCGCGGTCGACGGGCTGATCACCTGCAAGGCGCCGCTCACCGCGCACGGCACGGACGAGAGCATGGGGCCTCTGCTCGGGATCAATCCCGCGTTCAGCACCACCCTCGACTACGGGATGGGCGGCTTCTCCCTCCATCTGGCCTCGATGGCCATCCAGGCGGGGCTCGCCACGACCGTACTGCTCACCTTCGGGACCAACGCGCGCAGCGCGAGAATCGGCTTCTCCCGCCCGATCGGCGGTGCCGCCGACTGGCTCCGCCTCGCCGGGCTGGTGCACGTGGCCGGTCCGGCCGCGCTGGCCTTCCGGCGGCACATGCACCTGTACGGGACCACGGAGGAGCAGCTCGGGTGGGTGGCGGTCGCGCAGCGCGAGTGGGCGCGGCTGAATCCGCGGGCCGTCTTCCGCGACCCGATGACGATCGACGACTACCTCCGCCACCCGTACATCGTGGAGCCGCTCCGCCGCCCCGACCTGACGCTGATCTCCGACGGCGGCGCCGCGGTCGTCGTCACGTCCGCGGAGCGGGCCCGGGACTGCCGCGCCGCCCCCGTGCACCTGCTCTCGACGGCCCAGCAGTCGGCCATCCGGAACGAGCAGAACGAGGACAAGCTCATGCGCCCCTGGCTCGGCGACATCGCCGAGCGGCTGTACGCCGCGGCCGGTGTCGGCCCCGCCGACATCGACGTGGCGTACCTCCAGGACGGCACATCGGTCTGGGTGCTGCAGATGCTGGAGTGGTACGGCTTCTGCGGTGTCGGGGAGGCCGGCCCGTTCCTCGCCGAGGGGCGCACCAGGCCGGGCGGGTCGCTGCCGGTCAACACGCACGGCGGGCAGCTCTCGGAGAGCTACACGCACAACTGGATGCATCTGTACGAGGCCGTCCGCCAGCTCCGGGGAGAGTGCGGAGACCGTCAGGTGGACGGTGCCACGCTGGCCCTTCACGCACAGACACATGACTTCTGGAAGGGCGCGGCGACACTCCTCTCCACCCGGGACTCCGCATGACCGACACCGCCGAGACGCATCCCGTCCACGCCAAGCCGCTTCCCGACGTCGACGATCCGCTCACGGCGCCGTTCTGGGCGGCGACCCGTGAGTCGCGGCTCGTCCTGCCGCGCTGCACGAACTGCTCCTACCTGCAGTGGCCGCCCGAACCCGTCTGCCCCGAGTGCCAGCACACCGGGCGCGAATGGCGCGAGTTCCCCGCCCGGGGGCGGCTGTGGAGCTTCGCCGTCTACCACCGGGCGCTCGACCCCGCCTTCGCCGCGGACGTCCCCTACGCGGTCGGCCTCGTCGAGCTGGACGCCGGCCGGAAGATGTACGGGCTGATGGAGGGGGACGCGGAGGCCCTCCGCGTCGGCGCCCGCGTCCGAGGCGTGTTCGACGCGGTGAACGAGGACGTGACGTTCATCCGCTGGCGCATCGACGACCGGGATTGACCCCCCGGGGGGCGCATCGCCGCCCGGGGGCGCGGGTGATCTCGCGGCGGCTCGGCGTTCACGCCCTCTTGGCGAGCCAGAGGGCGCACCTCAGCAGCGCGTCGTCCCGGTCCGGTCCGGCGACCAGCTGCCAGCCGATCGGCAACCGGGTCGCGCCGACCGCGCCGGGGAGGTTCATCGCGGGGAAGCCGACGGCCGTCCACGGCGAGCAGAACACCGGATCGCCCGTCGACGCGAGCCCGCTCGGCGCCTCACCCGTCGCGGACGGCAGCAGCAGCGCGTCCACCGCCTCCAGCTCCGCGGCGAGCTTCGCGCCGAGCTCCCGCAGCGCCGCGTGCGCCGCATCCCGGTCCGCCGCGCCGACCGCCGCGCCTTCGGCCAGGAAGTCCCGTAGCGGCGCGGAGAGCAGTTCGCGGTGGTGCTCCAGTTCCGGCCGCAGGCTCTCCGCGATCTCGGCGGACGCCGCCGTGTGATGCGCCTCTCCCGTGCGCAGGAGCAGGTCCGAGAGGTCGAGGTCGACCACGGTGGCGCCGCGCAGCGACACCACTTCCCGCAGCCTCGCCAGGCTCGCGGGGACCTCCGGTTCCAGCCCCGGCCAGGACGACACGTCCAGGAAGCCGAGACGCGGCGGCGACGAGGCGGACCGGACCGGCGGCGCGCCGGTGACCAGGCGGTTCACCACCACGAGGAGCGCCGGCGACCCGGCGTACCAGCCGACCTGGTCGAAGCTCGGCGCGAGCGGCTTCACCCCGCCGGCCGGAACCCTGCCCCGGGACGGCTTGAACGCCCACACCCCGCAGAAGCCGGCCGGCCGGATGAGCGACCCGTAGGTCTGGGTCCCGACCGCCACGTCCGCCATGCCGCACGCGACGGCGGCCGCGGAGCCGCTGGACGAGCCCCCCGGCGTGTGCGTCAGCCGCCACGGATTCCTGGTCGGGCCGGGGGTCATGAGCGCGAACTCGGTCGTCACCGTCTTGCCGAGGACGAAGCCCCCGGCGTCCCCGAGCAGGGTCACGATGTCGGCGTCGGCGGACGGGCGGTGGTCCGCGTAGATCGCCGACCCGTACGACGTCGGCATGCCGGCGGTGTCCACGAGGTCCTTCACTCCGACCACCACGCCGGTCAGCGGCCCGGCCGGCCGCCGGTCGGCCAGGGCGGCCCGCTCCAGGGCGCCCCGCTCGTCGAGATGCGCCCACGCCCGGACCCTCGGCTCCAGGCGGCGGACGACCCGCAGCGAGCGGGCCACCGACCGCGTCACCGGCCCCTCGCCGCCGGGGACCCCCCGGGCTCCCCGCGGGGAAGCTTCCTTCTCCATGTCAGTCGAAGTACGCCGAGGCGGCCTCGGGCGCGGCTCTCCACGGCTCGACGCGCCCGTCCTTGAGCAGGAACATCCGGTCGCAGTGCTCCTCCAGCATCCGGCTGTTCTGGTCGACGATCAGCATGCCGACCCGTTCCGCCCGCCCGAACGCGACCAGCGTCTCGATCGCGGTGCGCAGCGCCCGCGGCGACAGCCCGAGGCTCATCTCGTCGACCAGCAGGATCTTCGGCCGGCTGACCAGGCCGCGGACGAGCGCCAGCATCTGCTGCTCGCCGCCGCTCAGCCGCCCGGCCTTCTGGTCCCGCAGCCGGGCCACGGCGGGGAACGCCTCCTCCAGCCTGCGCCGCAGCCCCTCGTCTCGCCCGCGGCCGGCGAGCATGCCCAGCCGGATGTTCTCGTCCACGGTCAGGTCGGCGAAAACGCCCCGCCCCTCCGGGACGTGGGCGACGCCGGCGCGGGCGACGTTCTCCGGCCTGGTGGACAGCGGCCGCCCGTCCAGCCGGACCGACCCGCCGCTGCGGCCGGCCATCCCGGAGATGGCGCGGAGCGTGGTGGTCTTGCCGGCGCCGTTGCGCCCGGCCAGCCCCACGATCTCCCCGACCGGCACCGACAGCGACAGCCCCTCGATGATGCGCGCTCCCGAGATCCTGACGTACAGGTCCTCGACGACCAGTCCCGACGACGTCACCGCCTGCTCCCCGTTCCCATGAAGACCTCCTTGACCCGCGGGTCCTGGAGCACCTGCCCGGGTGTCTCGCAGACCAGCACCTTCCCGAAGTCCAGGACGGTGCACCGGTCGGCCACCTGCCGGACGAACCCGACATGGTGGGCGATCACCAGGATGGACACCCCCGAGTCGCGGACCGTTCTGATCGCCTTCGCGACCGACGCGATCTCCTCCGTCCCTAGGCCGGCCGTCGGTTCGTCGAGGAGCAGCAGGGTCGGCTCGCCGCCCATGGCGCGGGCGATGTCGACGTGCTTCTGCTCGCCCATCGTGATGTCGTCGGCGAGGACGTGCCACCGCGCGCGTGGGAACTCCAGCCTTTCGAGCGCCGCCACGGCCCGCGCCCGCGCCCGCCGCTGCAGGCGCCGCTTCCGCCGGGTGCCCGCCAGCTCCGTCCAGACGGTGCCGTCGTGGCTCTCGTAGGCGCCGATCGCGACGTTGCCCAGCACGTCGAGGTCCCCGACCAGCGAGGGGTGCTGGAACGTCCGGGAGATGCCGAGCTTGCGCCGGGACGAGACCGACAGGTTCCCGAGCGGGCGCCCGTTGAGGACGATCGTTCCGGACGAGGGCGCCTGGACCCCGCTGATGCTGTTGAGCAGGGTGGTCTTGCCCGCGCCGTTGGGCCCGATGATCGCGTGCACCTCGCCGCGGCGCACGTCGAGGGAGACGCCGTCCAGCGCCTTGACGCCGCCGAACTGCACGGTGAGGTCCTCCAGCCGCAGGAGCACGTCGTCGCTCGCACCGCGGATGACCTTCGCCCCGTCCGGCCCGCCGGACGCCTGCGGCTCGCCCGCGCCCCGGGCGTCCCGCCCGGCCGCCGCCCCGGCCGGTGAACCGGGTCCGCCTCCCGCCCGCCCGGCCCGGGACGGCAGGGACGGGCCCGCAAGGGTCCGGACGAGCCGCGCCACCCGCTCGCCGAGGTCGTACAGCCCGCCGTTGAAGAAGATCACGATCGCCAGCAGGATCAGCGCGAAGAACAGCTCCGACACCCCGTCGTACATGAGGGACAGCGCGTACGTCGCGACGAAGAAGAACACCGAGCCGACGATCGGGCCGCCGATGCTGCCGAGCCCGCCGACCACGACGATGCCGAACAGCATGATCGAGTGGGTGACGTGGAAGGTCTCGGGCGACAGGTAGCCCAGGTTGATCGCGAGCATGCAGCCGCCGAGGCCCGCGACCGATCCGGCGAGGACGTGCGCCCGCACCTTCTCCCGGACGACCCGGATCCCCATCACCGCGGCGACGACCTCGTTCTGCTTGATCACCCGGGAGGCGATTCCGGCCCTCGTCCTGGTGTAGCGGAGGCAGACCAGTGCGGACGCGGTCAGCGCGAGCAGCGCGCCGAAGTACAGGCCCATCCCCGAGCTCAGGTCGATGCCGCCGAGCGACACCGGCGGCGCCACCAGCCCGTTGGAGCCGCCGGTCCACTGCTCCAGCCGCTTCCCGCTCAGCAGGTCGACCGCGACGGCGCCGAGGAAGAAGGTGCCGACGGCGGAGCCGAAGAACCGCAGCCGGACCAGGGCGGACGCCACCAGCGCGGCCACCGCCCCGGCGGCGGTGACGCCGATCACCAGCGCGGCGGGCCAGGGCACCCCGCCGAACTCGCGGAGCGAGCTCATGACGTACGCGCCGATGGCGAAGTAGACGAACTGCCCGAAGGAGAACTGGCCGGAGTAGCCGGTCAGCACGTCCAGCCCGACGGCGCCGATCGCGTAGATCATGGCGACCACGAGCACGGACCGCATGCTCACCTCGGTGACGACCAGGGGCGCGAGGCCCAGCAGGACCAGGATGCCCAGCAGGGGCCATCCCACGTTCTCGCGTGCGCGTGCCAGCATCAGAGCCTCGCCACCTGAGCGGTCCCGAACAGCCCGTTCGGCCGGACGGCCAGCGTGACCAGCATGATCGCCAGCGCGCTGGCGAGCGCCAGGTCGCCGCCGAGGTAGGTGGAGACCAGGTTGGTGACCACCCCGATGACGATCCCGCCGGCGAAGGTGCCGAGCAGGCTGGTGAAGCCGCCGACGACGGCCGCCGCGAACGCGTACAGCAGGATCGGGTCCATCATCTGGGAGAACAGCAGCTGCTTCGGCGCCATGAGCAGGCCGATGAGCAGCGCCAGCGGGCCCGCGATCATGTAGGCGATGGCCGACAACCGCCCCACGCGGACGCCGAGCAGCCGCGCGATCGGCGCCTGCTGCGCGACGGCGAGGAACTGCAGCCCCAGGTCGGTGAAGCGGAACATCGCCACGAACAGGGCGCCGATGGCGACGACCAGGCCCACGCTGATCAGGTCGGACCAGGCGATGACGATCCCGCCGAGGGACGCCCCGCCCTTGGGCAGCAGCGTGGGGAACGTGTACGGCTGCTGCTTTCCGAAGAACACGTTCGCCATCGCCGCGAGCAGCAGGTACAGCGCCACGGTCCGGACCAGGATGTTGGCCGTGCCCGCGCTGCTGAACGGCCGCAGCACCACCAGGTAGAGCAGGGCGCCGAAGAGCACGCTCAGCGCGAGCCCGAGCCCTGCCGCCACGTACGCGTCTCCCTGGTAGAGGTAGATCCGGTAGACGATGAACGTCTCGAACATTCCGATGTTGCCGGCGGCGAAGTTCGCGACACCGGTCGTCTTGTTCAGGAAGACGAGGACGAACGACAGCAGTCCGATCACCAGGCCGAACGCGATCCCGCTGATGATCACTGATAGTGCGAGCACGGTGACTCACCGACTCCTTGCGGTGGGGGACATGATCATTCGCCGAGCTGCCCGATCTGCTCGAACTCGCCGTCCTTGACCCCGAGGATGTACAGCGAGCTGACGCCGACGTGGTTGGTCTTGGAGAAGGTCAGCTCGGGGTAGATCTCCGACGCCTTCACGTTCTTCCAGGACTCCAGCTCCGAGACGATGGCGGGACCCGTCACCTTGTCCCCGACCCGCTTCAGCACCTCGGTGACGACCTGGGCCGTCCCGCAGCCGCGCAGCGTGACGCCCTCCACCTCGAGGCCGGCGGCCTTGACGACCTTCGTGCACTCGGTGTTCTCCGCCGCGGACGGCGCCAGCGTGTCGGAGGTGACCACCAGCTTCGGCATGACGGCCGGGTCGACGGTGGACAGGAAGGTGGCCTGCGAGACGGCGGAGCTTCCGAGCAGCTTCTTGGTCGGCGCGAGCTTCTGCGCCGTCATCGCCTTGGTGAAGCGCGCCGCGTCCTGCGGGATCTGGTTGAGCACGATGTAGTCGGGGTGCAGCCCCTTCATCTTGAGCACGTAGGGGGAGAAGTCGGCGGTCCCCGGCGGGGCGGTGAACGTTCCCGCGACGGTGCCGCCGGCCTTCTTCACCGCCTCCGACACCGAGCTCGCGGTGTGCTCGGAGTCGGGCGTGGTCGTGCTCATGATCGCCACGCTGCCGGTGCCGTGGTGCTGGAAAATCCACGGCACCGCGGCGACCAGCTGGTCGCCGTAGGTCGGCATGAGGTTGAAGTACATGGGGTTCAGCGGGTCCAGCAGTTTCGTGGACGCGCCGAACACGAACAGGAAGGGGATCTTCGCCGCGCCGAGCAGCGGCACCTGCGCCGGCGGCTGGAGGCTCCCGCACTGGCCGGTCACCGCGACGACCTTCTTGGCGATGAACGCCTTGGTGTTCGTGACCGCCCGCGCGGCATCGTAGCCGTCGTCCCGGTTGTCGATCTTGATCTGTCGCCCGTTGACGCCGCCGGAGTCGTTCACGTGCTTGAACCAGGCGAGCATGGCCTTGTTCATCGGGGTGCAGCTCGACCCGACGGCGCCGCTCAGCGGTACGGAGATGCCGAGCTCGATCGGGTCGTCCGACCCGGCCGAGGCGCTGTCGCCGGTTCCCGAGCCGCAGGCGCTCACCAGGAGCGCGAGCGTCGCGCCGACGGCGCCGGCGCCGAGCAGGGCGCGGGACCTCGGGCGGCCGCCGGGGCGGCGGCGGATCGTGCGGGCCCGCGGTTCATACGACATGGTCGTCTCCTGTCATCGCTTCTGACGGGGATTTCGTGGGGTTGCCGTGCTGGTGCGACATGGATCCGTCGGCCGCCGGATGCGGCCCGTCCGGCCCGTGGGGGAGGCGCCGGAGTCCGTGGCCGCAGAACCGGTTCCTCGGCCCTGCCTGACCGCGCAACGACCGCACCGGGGCCTCCGAGCGTTTCGTTGGACTGTCGGCTCGTCTGACAATTAATGCGTGCAGTGTAGCCCTCGGCCCCACGCAGCGGCAATAGCCTCTTCGCGAGATCGGCGAAGGGGCCGTCCAATGACGCTGGCCAGGAACTTCGGCCTCAGCGGGGGTGTGGTGGCGCCGCCGTCGCTCCGGCCCTGACCCTGCCCCGGGGTCCTGCGAGCGGGCAGAGATGGCCCTTGAATTTCTTCGTCAGACGATCGTATTGTCTGACATCACGGACGGCTCCGGCGGAACAACCGCCGCCGGCCCGCCGGCGCCGCACCGGCGCCGCGATCCCGAAGGAGTCACGCCATGGCGCTCAGCGCCCGTCAGGAAGAGATCAAGGACGAGTTCATCCGGGTGCGCGGAACCTGGGGCGACGCCTGGCAGGCCATGCTGGAGCTCGACCCCGAGTTCGTGAGGGCCTACACCGGCTTCTCCGCCGTCCCGTGGCAGAAGAACCACCTGGACGGCAAGGTCAAGGAGCTCGTCTACATCGCCGTGGACGCCGCGGCCACGCATATGTACCTCCCGGGCGTCCGGCAGCACGTCCGGGCCGCGCTGCGGCTCGGCGCGGCCCCCAGGGAGATCATGGAGGTGCTCGAACTGACCTCCACGCTGGGCATCCACGCGATGAACATCGGCGTGCCGACCTTGGTGGAGGTCCTGGAGGAGAAGGGCCTGCGCGACGGACCGGCGCCCCTCACCGAGCACCAGGAGAAGCTCAAGGCCGAGTTCACCGAGACGCGCGGCTACTGGCACTCCTTCTGGGACGAGATGCTCGAACTCGACCCCGAACTGTTCGCGGCCTACACCGAGTTCTCCTCCGTGCCGTGGCGGACCGGCACCCTTGAACCGAAGGTCAAGGAGCTCATCTACATCGCCTTCGACACCGCCGCGACCCACTTGTACGTCAAGGGTCTCAAGCTGCACATCGAGAACGCCCTGGGCCACGGAGCGACCGCGCAGGAGATCCTCGAGGTCATGGAGATCGCCAGCGTCATCGGCATCCATGCGGCCACGACCGCCGCCCCCATCCTGGTGGAGGAGATGGCCGACCCGGAGAACCGGCCCGTGAGCCGGCGATGAGCGGCGCCGCCTACGAAGTGGTCGCGATCCGGTACGGCACGCGAGCCGGGGCGAAGGCAGAGATCTACCTCAACTACGCCATATACGGCGAGCCGGACGAGCCACTCGGGATGGACTACTACTGCTGGATCGCCCGCGCCCCAGGCCGCACGGTCGTGATCGACACCGGCTTCGGCCCGGAGGGCGGGGCCCGCAGGGGCCGGACCACCCTGGCCGACCCCGTCGAGGCGCTGGCCCGCGCCGGGGTGGACGCCGCGGCGGTGCCGCAGGTGATCGTCACCCACGCGCACTACGACCACATCGGCAACCTCGCGCGGTTCCCGGCCGCGGAGGTGATCATGGCCCGGCGGGAGTTCGACTTCTGGACCGGTCCCTACGCCCGGCGCGCGCAGTTCGCATGGTCGGCGGAGGCGCGGGAGACGGCGCACCTCGCCGAGGTGCGGGCGCAGGGCCGGATGACCCTGGTCGACAAGCCGTACACGGCCGCCCCCGGCATCGAGGTGATCCCCGTCGGGGGCCACACACCGGGGCAGGCGATCGTCGTCGTGGAGACGGCCGGCGGGCAGGCGGTGCTCGCCTCCGACTCCGTCCACTACTACGAGGAGATCGAGCGGGACCGGCCCTTCGCCTTCGTCGCCGACCTGGAGGCGATGTACCGCGGCTTCGACATGCTCAAGGAGATCGCCGCGGAACCCGGCAGGGTCCTCGTGCCCGGTCACGACCCGGAAGTGATGCGCAGGTTCCCCCCGCTCGGCGGGCTCGACCCGGGCATGGCGGTCCGCATCGGCTGACCTCCTCCGCCCTCCGCCGGAGAACGGCTCCCGCCGGACGACCAGCCGGGCCGCGCGAGCGGCACCGGCCGACACGAAAGAAAGCAGGCCATGGCTCTGAACGGACTCGACGGCAAGGTCGCGGTCGTCACCGGCGCGGGCGGCGGCATCGGCGCCGCGAGCGCCCGGCGCCTGGCCGGGGAGGGAGCGCGGGTCGTCGTCGTGGACATCGACGGCGCGGCGGCGGAGGCCACCGCCGCGGCTCTGCCCGGCGAGGCGATCGCGGTCCAGGGCGACGTGTCGCGGGAGGCGGACGTCGACCGCTACGTCCGCGCCGCGGTCGACCGCTACGGGCGGATCGACCTGCACCACCTGAACGCCGGGATCTTCGGGACCTTCGCCCGCCTCCCCGACCTGCCGGCCGAGGACTTCGACCGGGTGATCGCGGTCAACCTGCGCGGCCCGTTCCTCGGCCTGCGCGCCGCCTTCCGCCGGTACGAGGAGCAGGGCGGCGGCGGTGCGGTGGTCGTCACCGGGTCCATCGCCGGGCTGCGCGGCAGCTCCGACCTGCTGCCGTACCAGGCGTCCAAGCACGGCGTCGCCGGGCTCGTGCACGGCGCGGCCGTGTACGGCGGGCCGCGGGGCGTGCGGGTGAACGCGGTCGCCCCCGGGCTCGTCCCGACCGGGCTGTTCGCGGCGGGCGGGGCCGCCAGGGGCGGCGGCGGGGACATGGAGCAGCGCGGCACCACGACCCCCATGCGCCGCGTCGGTACGCCCGAGGAGATCGCCGGGGTGGTCGCCTTCCTGCTCAGCGCCGACGCGGGCTACGTCACCGGCGAGATCGTCTCCGCGGACGGAGGGGCGTCCGTGGTGAACACCGTCCGGCCGTCCGGGGGCGCCGGCGCCTGGGTCCCGGAGGACGGCGCATGACGAGGACACGGCATGTTCCCCGCGGGGGCCGCGCGCCCACCGCGGGGGGAGAGGAGGCGGGGAACGTGACCGGACAGCGCATCGGGTTCATCGGGCTCGGGAACATGGGGGGCCGCATCACGCGGCGCATCGTCGACGCCGGGCATCCCGTGCTCGGGTTCGACCTGGACGCCTCGCGGGCCGCGGCGGCGGGCGCGGCCGCCGCGGCGAGCGCCGCCGAGGTCGCCGAAGGCAGCGACGTCGTCCTGCTGTCGCTTCCCGACAGCAGGGCCGTCGAAGCGGCCGTCCTCGGCGGCGACGGGATCCTGGCGTCCAGCCGACCGGGCCAGATCGTGGTGGACCTCAGCACCGCCGCCCCGTCCTCGACCGTCAGGCTGCACGCGGCGTTCGCCGAGCGCTCCGTCGAATACCTGGACGCGGGCGTCACCGGCGGCGCCGCGGCCGCGGAGAAGGGCACGCTGACGCTCATGGTCGGCGGCTCGGCGGAGGCCCTGGCGTCGCTCGACCGGCTGTTCCGCCTGTTCGCCGCCAAGGTGTTCCCCATGGGCGGCAGCGGCGCGGGCCACACCGCCAAGCTCCTCAACAACTTCCTCAACGCGGTGGCGCTCTCGGCGACCGCCGAGGTGATGGTCGCCGGCCGCAAGGCGGGACTGGACCTGCGGACGCTGCTGGAGGTGTTCAACGCCGGCAGCGGCGTCAACTTCGCGACGCTCAACCGCTTCCCCCGCATCGTCGAGGGCGACTACCTCGAAGGCGGCCTCACCAGCGCGCTGATGATGAAGGACGTCGTCCTGTACGTCGACCACCTGCGCGAGCTGGGCGTCCCCAGCCTCAACGCCCCCGGGCCGCTGGCGAGCTTCGGCCTGGCCGGCGGCACCGGGTACGCCGACGCGATCAGCAACCGCGTCGTGGACGCGATCGGCGACATCGCCGGCGGGGTCCGGTTGTACGACGCACCGGCCCCGGCCGAGACGGACTGAACGCCGCGCACCCGCGGCACGGCGACGAAAGGGCTCACCATGAAGATCATCCGCGGCCGCGCCCCGGACGGGGTCTCCGGCCCGCGCTCGGCCACCTTCACCGGGACCGTCTGGGCGGATCCCGTGCTCCCGGCGACCGACGGCACCACGATCAACAACGTCTTCTTCGCCCCGCGCTCGCGCACGCACTGGCACAGCCACGAGCGCGGCCAGGTCCTGCACGTCACCGCCGGAAGCGGCCTGGTGTGCACCCGCGGCGAGGCGCCGCAGCCGCTGCGCGCCGGCGACACCGTCTGGGTCCCGCCCGGTGAGGTCCACTGGCACGGCGGGAGTCCCGTGAGCTGCCTCCTGCACCTGGCCGTCTCCCTCGGGACGACGAGCTGGCTCGAACCGGTCGGCGACGACGAGTACGGCGCCGCGTCATGACCGGGCGGGTCCGCCGGCGGGCACCGGCCGGGCGGCGAGGGAGTCTGCAGCGAACACCACAGGAGATGGGGACATGGGCATGACGGAGCAGCAGGCCGACGGTCGTTTCGAGCGCGGGCTCCGGACGCGCCGCGAGGTTCTGGGCAGCGAGCACGTCGACCGGTCGATGGCTCAGGTGACCGATTTCGCGCGACCCGTCCAGGAACTGGTCACCGAGTACTGCTGGGGGGAGATCTGGACGCGCGACGGCCTTGACCGCAGGACGCGCAGCCTCCTGAACCTTGCCATGCTCACCGCGCTCGGCCGGATGCACGAGCTCGCCGTCCATGTGCGCGGCGCGGTCGCGAACGGCTGCACGGAAGAGGAGATCCAGGAGGCGCTGCTGCAGACGCTCGTCTACTGCGGCGCTCCCGCCGCCCTGGAGTCCTTCCGCGTCGCCGAGAAGGCGCTGGCGGAGGTCCGCTCGCATGGCTGACGTGCGGATCCTCGGGCCCGGCGCCGCCGTGGGCTTCGTCGGGCTGGGCAACATGGGCTCGCCGATGGCCGGCCGCCTCGCCCGCGCGGGCTACGCCGTGCGCGGGTTCGACGCCGACCCCGCGGCCCGCGCCAGGTTCGCCGAGACCGCCGCGGCGTCCGTCACCGGGACGGCGGCGGAGGCGGCGGACGGCGCGGAAGCCGTGGTGATGATGCTGCCGGACTCGGCGATCGTCCACTCCGTGGCCGTCGGGGACGGCCTGCTCGCCCGCATGGCGGAGGGCGCCGTCCTGATCGACATGGGGTCCTCGGACCCCGTGCGCACGCGGGAGCTGGCCTCGGCGGCCGCAGACCGGGGCGTCCCCCTGGTCGACGCACCGGTCTCCGGCGGAGTGACCGGCGCCCGGCAGGGCACCCTGACGATCATGGCCGGCGGCTCACCGGAAGCGGTGGCGGGCGTCCGGGGCCTGCTGGAGGCCTTCGGCAGGGTGCTGCACGTCGGCCCCGTCGGCGCCGGCCACGCCCTCAAGGCGCTCAACAACCTGCTGTCGGCGACCCATCTCCTGGTCAGCTCCGAGGCGATCCTGGCCGGCCGGGAGTTCGGGCTGGACCCCGAGGTGATGCTCGATGCGATCAACGGTTCGAGCGGTCGCAGCGGTTCCACGGAGACCAAGTGGCCGCGTTTCATCCTCAACGGCGGCTTCGACTCCGGTTTCGCGCTGCGCCTCATGCTCAAGGACATGCGCATCGCCGTCGGTCTCGCGGAGGCGGCCGGGCGGCCGTCGCGTCTCGGGGAGGCGGCCACCGGGCTGTGGGCACGCGCCGCCGAGCTGCTGCCGGAGGACGCCGACCACACCGAGATCGTGCGCTGGCTCGAAGCCCAGCATGATCCGTCCACCCCGGGATCCTGACATGGCGAGCGGCGAGAACTCGCTGACGGGCGCGCTGAGCGGCATCCGGGTGGGCCGTGTGGCCGCCCCGCTCCGCGAACAGGTCCTGGACGGGCTGCGGGACGCCATCCTCAACTTCGAGCTGAAACCGGGCGAGCGCCTCGTCGAGCGTGAGCTGATCGAGCGGATCGGCGTCTCGCGGACGACCATCCGGGAGGTCCTCCGGGAGCTCACCGCCGAGGGGCTGGTCGTCGTGGTCCCGAAGAAGGGCGCGGTGGTCTACGCCCCTTCCACGGAGGAGGCGAAGGACCTCTACGCGGTCCGGGCGTCCCTTGAGGCGCTGGCCGTCCGGCGCTTCATCGAGCGCGCCCCCGCGCACGCGGTGGAGGCGCTCCGCGAGACCGTCGACGAGATGGAGAAGGTGGTCGCCGAGGGCGGGGACATGCTCGCGCTGCTCCACGCGAAGGACCGCTTCTACAACGTCCTGCTCGCGGGGGCCGCGAGCCCCACCATCCAGGACATCCTCGGCCGCGTGCAGGCCCGGGTGCGGCTCCTGCGCGCCACCTCGCTGTCCCAGCCGGGCCGCCCGCGGCAGGTCGTACAGGAGATCCGAGCCCTCGTCGAGGCCGTGGCGTCCCGTGACGCCGCGAGCGCGACCATGCTCTGCGACGCACATCTGGACAAGGCGGCCGCGACGGGCATCAAGGCTCTGGACACCGACCCCACCACCTGACCGACCGGGCGCTCTCACTACCGAGGCCGGTCCAGGCCCGGCGGCAGGTGGCTGCCCGAGTGGTTCGGCGACGACGTCGGGGGGCATGCTTGTCCGAGCCGCGGCGGGCATGTGCGGCGAGGCGGTGTGCGGTGCCGTTCTGGAGGTGTTCAGTGTCAGTGGTCTTCATGGACGGGAGCGCCGCCGCGCCGGCTGATCGCACGGCCCCGCAGGCGTCTCGCCGGCTTCGGGGCTCCTGCCTGCGCCGCCTTCGCTGAACCATGCCCGCCAGACGCCACCACGCGGGCGACGCGACCGGCGCGGCCGGGATCAGCGCCGATCCGCGGGAGCCGTTGCCGCTGCTCCGGAAGGAACTGGGCACAGGTGAGCGGGGTCTGTCGGGGCGCGAGGCAGCTCGCCGGCTGGCGGTGTACGGGCCCAACCAGGTCCGCAGACGCGAGAAGCGGTCTCTGCTCCGGCTGCTCTCCACCCAGCTCCTGCATCCGTTGGCGCTGCTTCTGTGGGGCGCGGGCGCTCTGGCCTTCGTGGCCGGGATGTCGGTGCTGGGCTGGGCGATCCTGGCCGTGATCCTGGTGAACGCCGTCTTCGCCCTGCTGCAAGAGCACCAGGCGGAGCGGGCGGTCGAGGCGCTTGCGGCATACCTCCCCGAACAGGCTCATGTCGTTCGGGACGGGCGGCGGCAGGCGGTGGATGCGGCCGAACTCGTTCCGGGAGACCTGATCCTCCTGGAAGAGGGCGACAAGGTTCCCGCCGATGCCCGGCTGACCGACGGGGCGCTGGAAGTGGACCTGTCCATGCTGACCGGTGAGTCGGCGCCGGTGGAGCGCATGGCGGCTCCCGCCGAGGAAGGCGTCGGGCTGCTGCGCGAACCGAACCTGGTGTTCTCCGGGACGACGTGCACCGGGGGAGAGGCGCGGGCGATCGTGTTCGCGACCGGCGGGCACACCGAACTCGGACGGATCGCCGCGCTCAGCCAGCGCGCCCCTCGCGGCGACAGCCCGCTGGAGACCCAGGTCAAGAAGGTCGCCTGGCTGATCGCCGCGGTCGCCGTCGGGATGGGCGCGGTGTTCCTTCTCATCGGCGCGCTGGTCGGCCTGCCGCTGACCGACGCGCTGATGTTCGCCATCGGGCTGCTGGTCGCCAACGTCCCCGAGGGCCTCCTGCCGACCATCACACTCGCCCTGGCGGCCGGGGTGCGGGTCCTCGCCCGGCAGGGCGCCGTCGTCAAACGGCTCAGCGCGGTCGAGACCCTCGGCTCCACGAACGTCATCTGCACCGACAAGACCGGCACCCTTACGCAGAACCGGATGCGGCTGCAGGCGTACTGGACGCCGCAGCACGGCGTGACGGCGTCCGGGGGCACGCCGCCCCCCGAACTCGTGCGGGCGATGACCGAATGCACCACGGTCTCCTACGACCAGGGCGGCGACCTGCAAGGCGACCCGACCGAGATCGCCCTCGTCCTGGGCAGCGGCCCGGACCTGGCGGCACGCCTCGCGGCTCGCGACCACCGGCGCCGTGCCGTCTTCTCGTTCGATGCGCGCCTGCGGCTGATGTCCGTCATCGCCCAGAGCGATGATCACCTCGCCGTGTACGTGAAAGGCGCGCCCGAGGCGGTGCTGGCTCGCTGTTCCGGTATCGATCGTCCCGCGGTGATGGCCGTCGTCGGCGAACTCGCGCGGAAGGGGCTCCGGGTTCTCGCGGTCGGGACCCGGGACCTGCCGCCCGATGCCGCGACGCCGAGACGCAGGGAGGACGCGGAGACCGGCCTCCGGCTCGTCGGGCTCGTCGGGCTGTACGACCCGCCTCGTCCGGAAGTCGCCGGCGCCGTGTGCCGCTGCCACGACGCGGGCCTGCGCGTGCACATCGTCACCGGTGACAACGGCGCCACCGCCGCGGCGGTGGCCGGGGAGGTCGGCATCGGCGTCCCGCGCCTGCACGTCGTCCCCGAGTCGGAGAAGGTCCACGACCACGAGCTGGACGAGATGCTGACCGGCGACGCGGAAATCGTGTTCGCCCGATCGTCACCCGAGACCAAGCTCAAGGTCGCCGACGCCTTGCGCGCTCATGGCCAGATCGTGGCCATGACCGGGGACGGCGCCAACGACGCCCCTGCACTGCACCAGGCCCACATCGGCGTCGCGATGGGACGCTCGGGCACCGACGTGGCCCGCGAGGCGTCCACGATGGTGCTGACCGACGACAACTTCGCCACGATCGTCACCGCGGTCGAATCCGGCCGACGCGTCTACGACAACGTCCGCAAGTTCATCCTCTACATCTTCGCCCACACCGTCCCGGAGATCGTCCCGTTCCTCGTGTTCGCGCTCAGCGGCGGCCTGGTACCGCTGCCCCTCACCGTGCTGCAGATCCTCGCGATCGACCTCGGCATCGAGACCCTCCCCGCGCTGGCCCTCGGCCGCGAACCCGCGGAACCCGGCATCATGAACCGCCCGCCCCGCCCCTCCTCCCGGGGAGTCATCACCCGCGACATGCTGATTCGCGCCTGGGGTTACCTCGGGCTGGTCTCCGCCGCGCTGGTCATGGGGGTGTTCTTCTACGTGCTGTGGCGAGCGGGCTGGCATCCGGGCGATCCCACCGGTGACGGCGCCGCCCTGCACCACGCCTACCTGACCGCCACCACCGCCACCTTCGCGGGCCTCGTCACCTGCCAGATCGGCACCGCCATGGCCGCCCGCACCGAGCACGCCTCCCTCCGCCAGGTGGGGCTCACCACGAACCCGCTCCTGCTCGCCGGCATCGCCTTCGAAGTGCTCTTCGCCGCCGCCCTGATCTACGTGCCGCCCCTCCAGCGCCTCTTCGGCACCGCCGCCCTGCCCTGGGACGTCCTGGCCGTCATCGCCGCCTTCCCGGTCATCGTCTGGGGCACCGACGAACTCCGCCGCCGGCGCGCTCGCCTTTCCAGGGACGTCACGGGGCCGTGATGATCGGCCGCCGGCGAGGGTTCCGATGGGACGGCTCACCGATCCCGAGGCCGCCAAGGAGCGGTCACGATGTCCCCGAAGCGTTCCGGGTCGGCTTCTCCCGGCGTCAGGTGGCGTTCCGTAGCAGCTCGTGGGGATCCCGGTCGGCGAGAGCGGGGACGCCGGGAAGGCCGTTGGGGACCGGGGTCAGCCGAGTTTCGGGGTTGCTCGGTCGATGATCGGGGCGAGGTCCAGCCCCGGAGGGAGGGTGCCGTAGGCGGTGCCCCAGTCGCCGGCCAGGCGGGTGGTGCAGAAGGCGGCGGCGACCGCCGGGTGGCCGTGCCGGAGCAGGAGGGACGCCTGCAGGGCGAGCGCCATGCGTTCGACGATGCGGCGGGCGCGGAGTTCGATGGTGTCCAGGTCGGCCAGGGAGGTCTTGATCTCCCGGACGGCGGCGTCGAGGCGGGGGTCGGCTCCGGCGGCCCGGCCGACCTCGGCGAAGTACGCCTCGATGGTCTGCGGCTCCTTCGCCATCGCGCGCAGCACGTCGAGCGCCGCGACGTTGCCCGAGCCTTCCCAGATGGAGTTCAGCGGGGACTCGCGGAACAGGCGGGGCATGCCGGACTCTTCGACGTAGCCGTTGCCGCCGAGGCATTCGAGGGACTCGGCGGCGTGCGCGGGCCAGCGCTTGCAGATCCAGTACTTGCTGACCGCGAGGGCGAGGCGCTTGAACGCCGTCTCCGACTCGTCGCCGCGCACCGAGCGGTCGGTGGCGCCGGCCAGGCGGAGCATCGTGATCGTGGCCGCCTCCGACTCGATCGCGAGGTCGGCGAGGACGTTGCGCATCAGCGGCTGGTCGATCAGGTACTTCCCGAACGCCTTGCGGTGGGCGGCGTGGTGCGCGGCGGACGTGACGCCGTGCCGCATCCCGGACGCCGCGCCGATCACGCAGTCGAGCCGGGTCATGTTGACCATTTCGATGATGGTGCGGACCCCGCGGCCCTCGTCCCCGACCCGCCAGGCGACCGCGTTCTCGTACTCCACCTCGGAGGACGCGTTCGACTTGTTGCCGAGCTTGTCCTTCAGGCGCATCAGGCGGACCGGGTTGAGGGTGCCGTCGGGCAGGACGCGGGGGACGAGGAAGCAGGTCAGGCCGCCGGGGGCCTGGGCGAGGGTGAGGAACACGTCGCACATCGGGGCGCTGGTGAACCACTTGTGGCCGACGAGCCGGTACGTCCCGTCGGGCTGCGCCGCGGCCTGGGTGGTGTTGGCGCGGACGTCCGAGCCGCCCTGCTTCTCCGTCATCGACATGCCCGCGAGCAGCGCGTTCTTGGTGAGCGGGGCGCGCAGGCCGAAGTCGTACTCGGGCTTGGTGAGGAGCGGCTCGTACTGGGCGGCGAGCCCGGGGGACTGGCGCAGCGCGGGGACGGCCGCGTACGTCATGGAGACGGGGCAGCCGTGGCCCGCGTCGACGCGCCAGGCGTAGAACTTCGCGGCGCGTGCGACGTGGGCGCCCTCGCGGGAGTCGGCCCACGGCGAGGCGTGCAGGCCGTGCGTCACCGCGACCGTCATCAGCTCGTGCCAGGCGGGATGGAACTCGACCTCGTCGATGCGGTGCCCGTAGCGGTCGTGGGTGCGCAGGACGGGCGGGTTCTCGTTGGCGAGGCGGCCCCACTCCTGGGCCTCCTCGGTGCCCGCCAGGCGGCCCAGCTCGCGCACCTCGGCCTCGGCCCAGCCGGCGCCCTCGCGCGCCAGCCCGTCCAGCAGGACGGCCTCGTCCGCCACGTCGTGCCCGGTGAGCGGGGGAACCTGATTGACCACCTCGTGCGTCACGGCGCCGCCCTCCACGTTCGCTCCCGATGTCCGCGCCCTCGCGGTGAAGGATACAGAACCTCGTTCGGGCAACGGACGATCTTGCCCGGACCGGGGCGGGACGTCCATCCTCCTGAAGTGGTGGGACGATCTCGTCCCCCCGGCGGATTGTCGTGCAGCGGCGGGGGCATACCTTCGGAATATGAGTCAGTCCAGTCCGCAGCCCGAGCGGTCCCGCCCCGGCCGCCCGGCGGCGCGGCGGCAGGACGCCCAGCCCGCCCGGCCGGTGCCCGAGCCCCTCGACGTCACGAGCGCGCCCGACACGGTCCGCGCGTCGGACGCCGAGCGGGAGGCCGTCGTGGAGCGGCTGCGGATCGCCTCCGTCGAGGGACGGCTCACCTTCGAGGAGCTGACCGAGCGCACGGAGGCCGCCTACGCGGCCGTGAGCCGCGGCGACCTCGAGCACATCACCGCCGACCTGCCCGGGATGGGCGCCCCCGGCGCCTGCCCCGCGCCCATCCAGGTGAAGCGCCGGTTCAGCGCGGTCATGGGCGACTGCAAGGAGCGCATCGCCGGGCGCATCGACGGGCCGCTGGAGGCCGTGTCGGTGATGGGCGACGTCGAGCTCGACCTGCGCGGCGCGCAGGTGACCACCGGCGAGGTGCTCATCACCGCGACCGCCGTGATGGGCGACGTCAAGATCATCGTCCCGGACGGGGTGAGCGTCGAGCTGTCCGGCCACAACTTCCTCGGCGACCGGAAGGTCAACGTCCGGGACCCGCTCCCCGGCGCCCGCGTCCCCGTCGTCCGGGTCAACGCGACCGCCGTGATGGGCGACATCAAGATCGTCGACGACGAGCACCACGCGCCCGTCCGCCGCGCCATCGCCGAATGGTGGAAGGGCCGCGACGGCCGGCGCTGAGCGCCGCGTCAGCGGGAGTCGTCGCCCCGCTCCGCCTCCTCGACGCCCGCCTCGTCGGGCGGCAGCGCGTCGGGATGCCCGGACCGCACGCCGGGCGTCCCCGTCCCGCCGGTCCCCGTGCCGCCGGGGCCGCGCGTGCGGCCCCGGGCGTCGGAGCCCTCGTTCACCGGGGCGAACTCGCGGTCGTGCGTCTCTTCGGGCTCGTGCCCGGGATCGTCGCGTTCCATGGCGGTCCGCATACCCGCGGACGCCCCGGCTAGACCGCTCTGGCCGTGCGGGGCGCCTCCAGGGCCTCCTCGTAGCGCTGGACGATCAGGTCGGCCAGCTCCGGGGCGGCGCCGAGGGCGGGGGAGACGGCGGATGCCCCGGCGGCCAGGGCCTCGCCGCGGACCTTGTCGGCGAAGTATCCGGGCGCCAGGAAGTAGGACGCCACCGCGACGCGCGGCGCGCCCGACTCCAGCAGCGCCGCCACCGCCTCGCCCGGCTTCGGGCCGGCGGCCGACGCGTACGCCGGGACGGCGTCCCGCCAGCCGCGGGCGCGCCACTCGCGGGCGAGCCGCGCGATCACGGCGTTGGCGGACGCGTCGCTGGACCCCGCCGAGACCAGCACGACCGCCGTGCCCGGGTCGCCGGGCTCGACGCCCGCGTCCGACAACCGGCGCTCCAGCGCGGCCATGAGGAGCGGGTGCGGGCCCAGCGTGTCCGCCGTGCGGAGGCGCAGCCGAGGATGCCGGGCGCGCACCCGGTTCAGGACGCCCGGGACGTCGGTCTTGCTGTGGTACGCCGCGGTGAGCAGCAGCGGCAGCACGACCGCCTCGTCCGCGCCGTCCCGCGCCAGGCCGTCCAGCACCCGGTCGGGCGCCGGCGGCGCGTGGTCGAGGAACGCGGCGTGCACGGGCACGTCCGGGCGGCGCGCCCGGACGGCGCCGAGCAGCCCGGCGACGGTCGCGGCGGCGCGCGGGTCCCGGCTCCCGTGCGCCACGGCCACGGCGGGGGGAGCGCTCACAGGTGGATGCCGCACTCGGTCTTGCCCATCCCGGCCCACCGGCCGCTGCGGGGGTCCTCGCCGGGCGCGACCGGGCGGGTGCACGGCGCGCAGCCGATCGAGGGGTATCCGTCGTAGTGCAGCGGGTTGACCAGCACCCCGTTGTCCTCGATGTAGTTGTCCATGTCCTCCTGGGACCAGTCCAGGATCGGGTTGACCTTGACCATGCCGCGCTTGCGGTCCCACTCGACGACCTTCCGGTCGCGGCGGCTGGCGGTCTCGTCCCGGCGGATGCCGCTGAACCAGGCCATGTAGCCCTCTAGGGCGCGGCCGAGCGGCTCCACCTTGCGCAGGTGGCAGCACAGGTCGGGGTTGCGGCCGAACAGCCGGGGGCCGAGTGCGGCCTCCTGCTCCTCGACCGTCCGGGACGGGGTGACGTTGATGACGTTCACCGGGTAGACGGCCTCGACGGCGTCCCGGGTGCCGATCGTCTCGGCGAAGTGGTAGCCGGTATCGACGAACAGGACGTCGATGCCGGGCTTCACCTTCGACACCAGGTGGATGAGCGCCGCGTCCGACATGGACGAGGTGAGGCAGATGCGGTCGCCGAACGTGGCCACGGCCCACCGGATGATCTCCAGCGTGGGCGCGCCCTCCAGCGCGGCGGCGGCCGACTCGACGACGTCTTCGAGATCGAGGGCAGGTCTGTCGGTCTCCAGCAGGGTCACCGAGGGATCTCCTTGCTCGCGGTGCGGGGAGCTCCGACACCGAGGAACTTCAACGTGAAGGAACGAAGGCAGTCGGGGCAGAACCAGGAGCCGTGCTCCTCGCGGGGCTCCAGGTTCTCCTCGCCGCAGTACGGGCAGTAGAACGGCGCCATGCGCTCGCTCATGAGCGGCCGCCCCCGCTACTTGAGGTCGGCGTCGTCGGCGCGCTGCACCCAGTCGGCGAAGGTCTCGCCCTCGGCGCGCTGCTCGTCGAACCTGCGGACGACCCGTTCGATGTAGTCGGTCAGCCCGGCCGACGTCGTCTTCAGCCCGCGGACCTTCTTGCCGAACGACTGGCCGAGCCGCCCGCCGAGGTGGACCTGGAAGCCCTCCACCTGGTCGCCGTTCTCGTCCACGACCAGCTGGCCCTTGAGGCCGATGTCGGCGACCTGGACGCGGGCGCAGGAGTTCGGGCAGCCGTTGACGTTGACGGTGAGCGGCTGGTCGAAGTCCGGGAGGCGCTTCTCCAGCTCGTCCATCAGGTCCATCGCGCGCTGCTTGGTGTCGACGATCGCGAGCTTGCAGTACTCGATGCCGGTGCAGGCCATCATGTGCCGCCGGAACGTGGACGGCCGGGCGTGCAGGTCGTGCTCGGCGAGCGCCTCGACGAGCGCCTCGGTGTTCTCCTCCGGCACGTCCAGGATGATCATCTTCTGTTCGAGCGTCGTGCGGACCCGGCCCGAGCCGTAGCGGTCGGCCAGCTCGCCGATGACGCCGAGCAGCTCCCCGTTCAGCCGGCCCACGCGGGGCGCGAACCCCACGTAGAAGCCGCCGCCCTTCTGCGGGTGGACGCCCAGGTGGTCGCGGTGGACGTCCGGGGCGGCCGGCTCCGGGCCGTCGGGCAGCGCGTACCCGAGGTACTCCTTCTCCAGCACCTCGCGGAACTTCTCCGCGCCCCAGTCCTTCATCAGGAACTTCAGCCGGGCGCGGCTGCGCAGCCGCCGGTACCCGTAGTCGCGGAAGATCGAGGTGACGCCGTGCCACACCTCGTGGGCCTGCTCGGGCTTCACGAACACGCCGAGGCTCCGCGAGAACATCGGGTTGGTGGACAGCCCGCCGCCGACGAACAGCTGGTAGCCGGTCTCGCCCTGCTCGTTCACCACGCCGACGAACGCGATGTCGTTGATCTCGTGGACGGTGCAGTGCGAGGCGCACCCCGACAGCGCGGTCTTGTACTTGCGCGGCAGGTTGGAGAACTCGGGGGAGCCGATGTAGCGGTCGTGGATCTCGCGCAGCTGCGGCGTCGCGTCGATCACCTCGTCGGCGGCGATCCCGGCCAGCGGACACCCGATGATCGTGCGGGGCACGTCGCCGCACGCCTCGGTGGTGTGCAGCCCGACGGCGGCGAGCGCGTCCCAGATCGCGGGGACGTCCTCGATGCCGACCCAGTGCAGCTGGATGTTGTGCCGGTTGGTGATGTCGGCGGTGCCGCGCGCGTAGTTGCGGGAGATGTCGGCGATGGTCCGCAGCTGCGGGCCGCTGAGCTGCCCGCCGTCGATGCGGATCCGCATCATGAAGTAGCGGTCCTCGATCTCCTCGTCCTCCAGCGCGCCGGTCCTGCCGCCGTCGATGCCGGGCCGCCGCTGGGTGTACAGGCCCATCCAGCGGAACCTGCCGCGCAGGTCGGACGGGTCGATCGAGTCGAACCCGCGCTTGGAGTAGATGTCGATGATGCGGCGGCGGACGTTCAGCCCGTCGTCGTTCTTCTTGTTCTCCTCGGTGGCGTTCAGGGGTTCCCGGTAGCCGAGGGCCCACTGGCCCTCGCCCTTCTTGCGCTTGATCGCGGGTGGCACGGCGCGCGTCCTCATCTGTTGGTCGTGAGGGACGCGTAGCGCACCGGCAGTCGAAGACGGCCGGCTCAACGCTGAGCAGGTTCAAATCAAAGGCGACACCGATGCACCACGCGCCCGCTGAGCAGGGGGCGTGGTCGGGGCGTCACCGACAGATCGCGCTGCGGACGCGCAGAAAGTCCACGTGGCGGCGCTTGGCCAGCAACGGGTCCGCAGCAGTCATGATTGAACTGTTACATGACGCCTCGGGGGCTGTCCAGTCACGTCCGGCATGCGGACGCGTGAGATGCGTCATCCCTGCCGCCTCCAGTTCACCCCGGGCTCGGCGTTCTCGCCGGCCGCCGGCCCGGCCCCCGGCTCGGACGGGCGCCCGGAACGGCGCCGCCCCTCCGGCGTGGCGAGCGGCGGGAGGTGCTGGCAGTCGCACCAGGAGCCGCCGCGGCACTCCTCGTGGCGGCGCTCTCGGCACGACGGGCAGATCATGCCTCCATTGTCGCCCATGGAGGCAAACGCAACTGATGATCATGGTCCGGGCGACGTTCCGGCCCGTCCAACCGGGTATGGGCAAGGAGATGGACGGGGATGCGGGCCGGTGGGGAGACGATCGAACGGGGGAGGCGATCGCCACGCGACGCGCGGAGTGGACCACTGAAATGGGCGATGCGGCATGTTCCGGGCGCGTAACGCTCTACGGTGGGGCGGTGTGACGACCGTCTCCGACGCCGAGGGCGTCCCCTCGGCCGGGGACTCCGACTCCGAGCGGGACCCGCGGGGCCCCCGCCCGACCCTGCGCCGCCGGGTGCTCGCGCGGGGCGGGGCGGCTGCGCGCACCGCCGGCCGCGTCTGCTGGCTGCTGACCAAGGGCACCGCGGTCGGCGCGTTCCGCTACCGGGTCACCGGCCTGGCTGCCGAGGCCGCGTTCTTCGCGCTGCTGTCGCTGCCGCCCCTCGTGATCGGGCTCATCGGCACGATGGGCCACCTGCGCGGCCTGTTCGGCGCGGACACCGTCGGCGAGATCCGCTCCTGGGTGATCGAGCAGGCGCGGACGGTGCTGACCGGCCCGGCGGTCGACTCGGTCGTCGTCCCGCTGATCGACGACGTGATCCGCGGCGGCAGCCCCGACATCGTGTCCGTCAGCTACCTGATCTCGCTGTGGGCGGGCTCCCGGGCGACGAACGTCTACGTCGACACGATCACCATCTCCTACGGGCTGTCCGGCGTCCGCGGGGTGATCCGCACCCGGACGCGCGCCTTCGTGCTCTACCTCATCGGCCTGCTGGTCATGATCGTCGTCATCCCGATGCTGGTGGCCGGGCCCGCGCTGGTGCGGCAGGCGCTGCCGGAGAGCGCCGAGGCCGTCCAGTTGCTGTACTGGCCGGTGGTGGTGACCCTGTCGATCGTCTTCCTGGCGCTGCTGTACCACGTGAGCGTCCCGGTGCGGACGTCCTGGTGGCGCGAGGTGCCCGGCGCCGTGCTGGCGCTGCTGATCTGGATCGGCGGCAGCGCCGGCCTGCGGTTCTACCTGGCCGGGTCGCTGAGCGGCGTGTCGGTGTACGGGTCGCTCTCCGCCTCGATCGCGGTGCTCGCCTGGCTGTACGTGGCGGCGCTCGCGGTGCTGATCGGGGCCGCGCTGAACGCCGAGATCGACCGGCTGTGGCCGAGCGGCGACACCGCCCGTGCGCGCGCCGTGCGGGAGAAGCAGGGCGAGCAGGTGCCGCGCGACCTCGGGGCCACGGGTAAAAACAAACCCGAATCCGGCTCTGAATAGGTCAAACATGTCGTAACCTCGCGTGGCATGACCCCCAGTGAGGAGCCGCGCAGGCTGCGCACCGTCACCGGCACGATCGCGACGTCGGACGTCACCGGGCCCGTGCTCTCCCACGAGCACCTGCAGATGGACCTCCGCTGGCCCGCGCGCCCGCGGCTGGTCGACTCCGACCCGGGCCGCTGGCTGGACGAGGAGAAGCCCGTCCAGCGCGAGCTGTCCGCGCTGCGCAAGGAGCACGGCCTCGGCCTGGTCGTCGACCTGACGTGCTCGGGCATGGGCCGCAACGCCGCCGCGCTCGCCCGGATCAGCGCCGGCTCCCGGGTGGCCGTGGTCGCCGGGACGGGCGTGTTCACCGAGCCGTTCCACCCGGCGTTCGTCCGCGAGACCCTCGCCGCCGGGGCCGGCCCGGACGGGCCGTCGGGCGTCGAGCGGCTCGCGGAGCGGCTGCTCGCCGAGGTCGGCTTCGGCATGGACGGCACCAACTGCCTCCCCGGCGTCATCGGCGAGATCGGCACCTGGGGCGAGGCGCCGACGGAGACCGAGGAGCTGTGCCTGCGCGCCGCCGCGCGGGCGGCCCGCTACTCGGGGCTGTCGGTGGCGACGTACGGCCGGGCGGGGCTCGCCCAGCTGGAGATCCTCACCGCCGCGGGGCTGCCCCCGGAACGGGTCGCGGTCGGCCAGCAGGACCGGGTGGACGACCCCGGCCAGCACCGCAAGATCGCCGAGACGGGCGGCTACGTGTCGTTCGGCACCCTCGGCCGCGCCGGCGAGGACCACGCCGCCATCGGGCGCCGCGTCCGCTGCGTGCTGGACCTGCTGGAGGCCGGGCACGCCGACCGGGTGCTGCTGAGCACCGGCGTCTCCCGGATGGCGCAGCTCGGCCGGTACGGCGGCGCCGGCTTCGGCTACCTCTTCGAGACGTTCCTGCCCGCGCTGCGCGCCGCCGGGGCCGACGACGCGACCCTGGACGCGATCCTGCGCGACAACCCGCTGAGGTGGCTCGCCGGGGCGTGATTGGGTAGGGGAGACCCCGGAAGGGGGTGTTCCCCATGTCCCGGAACAGATCCGCGCCGGAGGACTTCCAGCGGGCGGAGACCGTCCGGCTTCCCTACACCGACCGCAGCGAGGCGGGCCGCGTGCTCGCCGAGCGCCTCGTCCCCCTGGGGCTGGAGGGCGCGGTGGTCCTCGCGCTGCCGCGCGGCGGCGTCCCCGTCGGCTACGAGATCGCGCGGCGGCTCGGCTCGGTGCTCGACGTCCTGGTGACCCGCAAGATCGGGTATCCGCCGCAGCCCGAGCTCGGCGTCGGGGCCATCGCCGAGGGCGGCTCGCCGGTGTTCGACGAGGAGCTGCTGCTCCGGCTCGGCCTGCGCGAGGAGGACCTGGCCGCCACGGTGCGGGCCGAGCGCGCCGAGCTGGACCGGCGCGTGGCGGTGTACCGGCGCGGCCGCCCGCTGCCGGAGGTCGCGGGGCGCCGGGTGGTCGTGGTGGACGACGGGCTGGCGACCGGCGGCACCGCCCGCGCGGCGGTGCGGGCGGTGCGCGAGCGCGGCCCGGCCCGGCTGGTGCTCGCGGTGCCGGTGGGCGCCGCGGAGACCGTCCGCGCGCTGGAACCGGAGGTGGACGTCCTGGTCGTCCCGGCGGCGCCGTGGGAGTTCCGCGCGGTGGGCCAGTGGTACCGCGACTTCGACCAGCTCACCGACGAGGACGTGACGGCCTGGCTGGACCGCGCCCGGCGCGCCGGCGCCGGCGGCGGACCGGGCGCCGGGGGCCGGCCCGGCGGCCCGCTGTGAAGCGGCCCACATGAAAATGGCGGGAGCGAATTTCGGTGAATGGGGCACATCGCCGAGTCGTTTGCGCTAAAGAGCGTGCCCGGCGGAATGTCGTGGTGCGATGTAACCCGTCCGCGGCGCCGATGTGACTCCGCGCCCTGACCCGGCCGTGATGCGGCGGCCCCGGGCACGCAAACGGCCCCGCGGGGCGGGGCCGTGTCGTTTTTCAGGGTGGCGTGCCGGGGATCGCGATGGGAGCGTTTCGGCGCCTCCGTGCTCGCCTAGGCGGCGTTGGCGCGGCGCATCCGGCGACGGCGCTCGGAAGCGCGCTCGTCCTCGTTGAGGCCGCCCCACGTGCCGTACTTCTCGGGCCGGGACACCGCGTAGTCCAGGCACTCCGTGCGGACCGGGCAGCCCATGCAGATCTGCTTGGCCTTGCGCTCGCGGATCTCGCGCTCGGGCTGGCGCTCGCCGTCGGGACCGAAGAAGAGGACGAGGTCTTCCCCCCGGCACGCCGCGGCGTCCTGCCAGCCCCAGCTGGGACGAGGGAGGTTTGCCTGCCGACGTACCTGAGCCATGGAACACCCACCTTGATTGGTTTCGAACAAAAATCGGGACATGGACGCTCGACGTACTTCGGGTGACATGAGTCAGAAGCGCCGAATGTTCCAACGTCTGGAGTTGCCGCTCTGTTCCCCGCCCGGTTACTCCGGAAACCTGGGGACGTGCGACAGGGAGACCCTCGAATGGGGCCTCAGAGAGATTACACGAGGGCCGCCTCGTTGAGAAGGGTGAGTTCCCTAACAACATGGGTTCGCAGGTTCTCCCCGCAGTCCGGGCCGCAGGGATCCGACTGCTGGACGGCCTCGAAGGTGACCCGGTAACGGCTCTGCCGCGCGACAACGACTGCTTCGTACCGAGATGTCCCGGTGAGCGATTCCACCGTCACCTCGTCCACTCCGAGGGCGCCGGTGTGCGCCCGGACGAAGTGCTCGGCGGCCTGCGCCGGCTCGGGCGTCCCGGCCCGCCCGCGGAACCGGTCGAGGACCACCTCGCCGCGCAGGTAGGCGTCCGCGGCCCGCACGGCCTCGGTCTCGCCGAGGTCGCCGTAGTAGAGCCCGTGGGGAAGACACACCAAATTCGCCGCAAATCGGTCACCGCCGACATGGGTGGTTTCCCATACGAGGCGGTCGAAACGCCCAGCGAGGGCGCGGGCCAGCGGCGCTCCGGTGCGCGCGCAGCAGGCGTTGTGCCGCCCGTGCGTGCAGGCCAGCAGCAGCGGCCCGGCCACCCGGTCGCCGAGGCCCGGCGACCGGCCCGCGGCCAGCGCGGCGAGGTCGAGCGAGGCCAGCTCCGCCGGGTCGGCCAGCTCGCGCCCCTCCGCCCAGACCTCGGCGCCCCGCGAGAACGCCGCGTAGACCTGGATCGGCGGGGTGCCGCGGCGGCGCCCCGGCCGCCGGATCAGCTGCGGCCGGACGCCGGCCTTCTTCGCGGCGCGCACCGCGCCGCCCACCGCGTCCGCGGCGGGCAGGTCGGTGACGTTCTCCGGCCAGGGGCCGGGGTGCTCGACGAGCAGCCAGGCGCGCGCCTTCGCCGTCGCGCTCGCCAGGCACGGCCGCTCGCCCGTGTGGCTGCCCGGGCAGTGCCCGCAGCCCTTGCCGCGCGTCAAATGGTCCCCCCGGTCGATCTTCAATCGATTAGGTAAGGGTAACCTAACGGTTCGCGATCAAACCAGAAGGGGCGATGCGGAAGGGGTGACGGAGGTCTCAGTTGCCCCGGGTCTCAGTGCAGGGCCGCGCGGGGCAGCAGGGCCTCCGCGGCCGGCAGCGCGGCCTCCCGGTCGGCGGCCACCAGCCCGATCCGGGTGCGGCGGTCCAGCAGGTCGCCCGCGTCGAGGGCGCCCTCGTGCCGCACGGCCCAGGCCAGCTCCGCCCCCGTCACCGGCAGGCCCGGGACCACCCGCTCCAGCAGGGCCGGGTCCTCCCTGCCCAGCGCGGTCAGCAGCGGCGCCTCGGTGCCGTACCGGTGGACGAGGCGGGACGGCGCGTCCAGCGCGTCCAGCCGGGCCCGCGGCGCCGCCCCCACCAGCGGGAGCCGGGCGGTGCGGCTCGGCCCGGCGGCGAGGCCGCGGGCGCGCACGGCCGCGTCGACGGCGTCCTGCGCCATCCGCCGGTAGGTGGTGAGCTTGCCGCCGACGACCGTGACGACGCCGTCCGGCGAGGTGAGCACCGCGTGGCGGCGGGAGATGTCGGCCGTCTCGCGGCCGCGGCCCCGGTCGAGCAGGGGGCGCAGGCCGGCGTACGCGCCGATCACGTCCGCGCGGCGCACCGGCGTGTCCAGCGCCGAGCCGAGCACGTCGAGCAGGAACCCGATCTCGCCCTCCGTCGGCTCCGGCACGTCCGGGATCGGGCCGTCCGCCGGCTCGTCGGTGAGCCCGACGTAGACGCGGCCGTCGCCCTGCGGGAGCACCAGCATGAACCGGGCGCCGCCGCCCGGGATCGGCACGTGCAGCCCGGCCTGCAGCCCGCGCAGCGTCTCGGCCCGCAGCACCAGGTGGGTGCCGCGCGACGGGCGCAGCCGCACGCCGTCCACGAGCCCGCCCGCCCAGACGCCGGCCGCGTTCAGCACCGCCCGCGCCCGGACGGTGATCTCCCGTCCGGTCAGCTCGTCCCGGACGAGGGCGCCGTCGCCGGCCAGCTCGACGGCGCGGCACCGGGTGAGGATGCGGGCGCCGTGCCCGGCGGCGGTCCGGGCGATCGCGGTGACCAGGCGCGCGTCGTCGCACAACTGCCCGTCCCAGGACAGCAGCCCGCCGCGCAGGCCGTGCGGGCGCAGCGCGGGCGCGAGCCGCAGCGTCTCGACCGCCGACAGCCGGCGCGGGCCGGGCAGCACCGAGCGCGGGGTGCGCGCGGCGAGCCGCAGCAGGTCCCCGGCGCGCATCCCGCCGCGCGAGGCGAACTCCTGCGCGCGCGGCACCAGCGGGGTCAGCGGCAGTACGAACGGTAGCGCCCGCACCAGGTGCGGCGCGGTCCGGCGCATCAGCACGCCGCGCTCCACGGCGCTCTCGTGCGCCACGTCCACCTGCCCGGACGCGAGGTAGCGCAGCCCGCCGTGGATCAGCTTGGAGCTCCACCGGGACGTGCCGAACGCCAGGTCGTGCGCGTCGATCGCGGCGACCGACAGCCCGCGCGAGGCGGCCTCCAGCGCGGCGCCCGCGCCGGTCGCGCCGAGGCCGACGACCAGCACGTCCACCACCTCGTCCGGCAGGGCGGCGAGTTCGCGCTCGCGGCGCGCCGCGTTGAGCGACGTCCGCGGTTCCGGTCCGGTCATGAGAGTTCCTCCGTAGGCGCGCCCCCGTCGTCCGGCGAAGGCGGTGGCGGGGCGGTCAGGGCGCGAGCATCCGGTCCAGGACGTGCCGGAGCTCGGCGTCGAAGGCGTCAGAGCCGAGGTCGGGGTCGGCCTCGTCGAGCATCGTCGGCGCGGACAGGGCGTAGGACTGGACGACCAGCAGCAGCGCCCGCGCCTGCCGCGGCGGGTGGCCGGCGCGGACCGTGCCGTCCCGCTGCCCGGCCCTGATCGCCTCCTCGAACCACGCCAGGAACGCCCGCTGGCTGGCGCCGCAGCGGTCCAGGACGTAGGGCAGCAGCAGCTCCGGGTCCACCTCGATGATCTTGCGGAGCAGCGGGTGCTCGCGGAACGTGCGGACGCCGGTGACCAGGCCGTCCACCATCCGGGGCCGGACGGGGCGGCCGTCGTCCGGGGGCTGCAGCGCCTCGCCGATGTCCGTCCATTCGCGGGTCATCAGGTCGGCCACGATCGTGCGGACGTCCGGCCAGCGGCGGTAGAGCGTCATCCGGGAGACGCCCGCGCGGCGGGCGATGTCGGTCAGCGTCGTCCGGCGCACCCCGACGGCCAGCACGCAGTCGCGCGCGGCGTCCAGCACGGTGTCGTCGGCGGTCCGCGCCGCCGCCCTGTTGTGACGATTCGACGTCATGTGTCACAGTGTAAGCCCAAGCGACGGGACCGGGGCGGAGAGGGAGGCCGGCGTGGAGACGCGGGACATGCTGTGGAGCGGCTGGGGGGATCCGGCCGAGGCCGCGCCGCTGCCCGAGCCGACGGTCGCGCTGCTGCGCGACATGCTCGGCGTGCGGCCGGCCGCGGCGCCGCCGGTCGCGCTGGCGGCGATGAAGGTCGCCGAGCCCCGGCTGCCCGGGGAGGACCTGACCGCGCTCGCCGGGGTCGTCGGGGACGGGAACGTCCGCGCCGACGCCGAGTCGCGGATCCGGCACACGCGCGGCAAGTCGACGCCCGACCTGCTGCGCATCCGCGCCGGCGAGACCTCCGACGCGCCCGACGCCGTCGTCCTGCCCGGCTCGCACGACGAGGTCCTCGCGGTGCTGCGGATCTGCGCGGCGCGGCGGATCGCGGTGGTGCCGTTCGGCGGCGGCACGTCGGTCGTCGGCGGGCTGGCGCCGCGGGGCGCGGACGTGTTCGTCGCCCTCGACCTGCGGCGCATGGACCGCCTCGTCGCGGTCGACGAGGTCTCCCGCACCGCCGTCCTGGAGCCGGGCCTGCGCGCCCCGGCCGCCGAGGCGCTGCTCGCCGAGCGCGGCTTCACGCTCGGGCACTTCCCGCAGTCGTTCGAGTGGGCGACGATCGGCGGGTTCGCGGCGGCGCGGTCCAGCGGGCAGGCGTCCGCCGGGTACGGCCGGTTCGACGACATGGTGGTCGGGCTGACCGCGGCGACCCCCGAGGGCGCGCTCGACCTCGGCCGCGCGCCGAAGTCGGCGGCCGGCCCCGACCTGCGGCAGCTCGTCCTCGGCTCGGAGGGCGCGTTCGGCGTGATCACGTCGGTGACCGTGCGGATCCGGCCCGTCCCGGAGGCGCGGGAGTACGAGGGCTGGCGGTTCGCCTCGTTCGGCGAGGGCGCCGCCGCGCTCCGCCGGCTCGCCCAGGACGGCCCGCTGCCCACCGTGCTCCGGCTGTCGGACGAGGCCGAGACCATGGTCGGCCTGGCCGACCCGTCGGCCGTCGGGGCGTCGGGCTCCTCGGCGGGGTGCCTCGCCGTGGCCGGCTTCGAGGGCGCGCCGGACGACGTGGCCGCACGGCGCGCGAAGGCGGCGGAGGCGCTGTCCGCGGCCGGCGGCGAGCCGCTCGGCGCCGCGCCGGGCGAGAAATGGGAGCGCGGCCGCTTCAGCGCGCCCTACCTGCGCGACTCCCTGCTGGACGTGGGCGCGTTCGCCGAGACGCTGGAGACCGCGACGTTCTGGTCCAACGTCCCGCGGCTCTACGAGGCCGTGCGGCTCGCGCTGATCGGGGCGCTCTCCGGTGCGGGGACGCCGCCGCTGGTCATGTGCCACATCTCGCACGTCTACCCGTCCGGCGCGTCCCTGTACTTCACGGTGGTGTCCGCGCAGGGCGAGGACCCGGTCGCGCACTGGGCGAAGGCGAAGCGCGCGGCCTGCGACGCGATCGTCGAGGCGGGCGGGACGATCAGCCACCACCACGGGGTGGGCACCGACCACCGCGACTGGTACGCCGCGGAGATCGGGCCGCTGGGCGCCGCCGTGCTGCGCGCCGTGAAGGACCGGGTCGATCCCGCGGGGATCCTCAACCCGGGCGTCCTCGTCCCGCCGGCCCCGGAGGAGTAGCCGCCATGAGCACCCCGCGCGCGTTCACCGCGATCGTCAACCCGGCGGCGGGCGGCCCGGCGCCGGCGTCCTGCCTGATGCCGCTCGGCCGGCTGCTGCGCGAGGCGGGCGCCGAGCTCGACGTCGAGTACAGCCGGAGCATGGAGCACGCCGCCGGCGTGGCCCGCGACGCGGCCCGGGCCGGGCGGGTCGTGCTCGGCGTCGGCGGCGACGGCCTGGTCGGCTGCGTGGGCGGCGCGCTGGCGGGCACCGGCGCGCTCTTCGGCATCGTCCCGGCCGGGCGCGGCAACGACTTCGCCCGGCAGCTCGGCGTCCCGTCCGGCGCGGCGGAGCTCGCCCCGCTGCTGCTGGAGGGGGAGCCCCGCGCGGTGGACGCCGTCGAGGCCAACGGGACGGCCGTCCTCGGCAGCGTCTACGCGGGCATCGACGCGATCGCCAACGCCAACGCCAACAGGACGCGGCTGCTGCGCGGCTCGGCCGCCTACTACGTCGGCGCGCTGCGGGCGGTCGTCTCGTGGCGGCACGCCGACTACCGGATCACCGTGGACGGCGAGGAGCACCGGCGGGAGGGCTACACGGTCGTCGCGGCGAACTCCGGCTACTACGGGTTCGGCAAGCACATCGCCCCCGACGCGCGCGTGGACGACGGCCTGCTCGACGTCGTCGTCATCCGCAGGGCGCCGCGGACGCTGTTCTTCGCCGTGATGCGCGAGCTGGCGGACGGGACGCACGTCCGGCGCCCGGAGGTGGAGGTCATGCGCGGCCGGGAGGTGCGGATCGAGCTGGCCGGGCCGCCCGGCCGGACGCTGCCGTACGGGGCGGACGGCGAGCTGCCCGGGGTGCTTCCGGTCACCGCGCGGATCCTGCCGGGCGCCCTGCGGGTCCTGGCCCCCTGAGGTTTTGGCCCCTCGTTTGGGCCGATTTACGCGAGCATTACGGCCCTCCGTATAGCGTCGGTTACGTCCCGCTTTCGGGACCTTGGGGCCGTCCAAGGAGGCATCATGAGAGGCGACTGCACGCTCGCCGTTCTGGGGGGACTCATGATGACCGCGGCGGCCCCCGACGTGGTGGCGCCGGCGTCCTTGGGGGTGGCGCCGGCGTCCACCACGCGCACGCGCGCATCCGCCTGACGGCGGGGTCGCGCCGCATCGCGCGCCGCACCCGATGCCGCGCTTGACGCCGGGATCGCCTCCGGACAGTCTGTGAGGATTCCCTCACCGCTGCCGGAGGCGTTCTGTGTCCGAGGTTTCCCCCGCGCCCGATAACTCACGCACCTCGGAGGAGGGCGCGGGGTGGGTGTGCGGAAGACCCGGCACGTTCAACGACCTGCTCCCGGCCCGCGTCCCCGACTTCTCCTGGCGCCGCCCGGCGGTGCTGTGGCGGTCCCGCAACGACGTGATCGCGCGGCTGTTCGGCGACCCGACCGACGCGATCCGCCGGCGCTGCGTCGCCGCGCTGCGCGAGCGCGGCACCCCGGCCGCGTTCACCGTGCACCGCTCGTCCCCGGAGTTCTCGTTCGCGCTGCTCGGCGACACCGGGGAGGGCGACCGGTCGCAGTACGCGGTGGTGCCGCCGCTGCTGCACGCCGCCGCGGACACCGACTTCATGATCATCGCCAGCGACGTGATCTACCCGACGGGGGACGGGAGCCAGTACCCGGAGAAGTTCTTCCGCCCCTACAAGGACTATCCGGCGCCCATCTACGCGGTCCCCGGCAACCACGACTGGTACGACGGGCTGCGCGGCTTCCTGCGCGTCTTCTGCGACCTCGACGCGGACTGCTCGCCGCCGCCGTGGCGCGGCCCGCTCGCGTTCATCCCCAGGCTGCTGTGGCGGCGCCCCGGCACGATCGACCCGGAGGTCCTCGCGGAGGCGCGCCGCACCCTGCGGGGCGCGCCCGGCCAGCAGGCCGTCCAGCCGGGGCCGTACTGGGCGATCGACACGCCGCCGCTGCGCATCATCGGCATCGACACCGGCATCACCGGCGGCCTCGACCGCGAGCAGGGCCGGTGGCTGCGCGAGGTGTCCGCCGGGCCCAAGCCCAAGCTCCTGGTGACCGGCAAGCCCCTGTACGTGGACGACGACCACCGGCCGGGGCGCATCGAGGGCGGCGGGACGGTCGACGAGATCGTCCGGGACCCGGCGCACAACTACGTGGCCGCGATCGGCGGCGACATCCACAACTACCAGCGCTACCCGGTGCGGACCGGCGACGGCCGGACGATCCAGTACATCGTGTCGGGCGGCGGCGGCGCGTTCATGCACGCGACCCACACCATCCCCCGGACGAGCACGGTGGACGAGAACGAGTTCCGCTGCTACCCGCTGCGCGGCGACTCGCTGTCCCGGTACAGCAAGCTGTACGGGCGGTGGCTGCGGCTGCCGAAGCTGTTCGAGCTGACCCCCGAGGAGGCCACCGCCGCCGTCCGCTACCGGCTCGGCATCAGGCCGGGGCGCGGCTACAAGGCGCCCGAGGGGGACCGGCCGCCCCTGCGCGCGCGGTTCGTCGCGTCCGTCCTCGGCGTCCCGCGCGACGACCGCGCCCGCCCCGGGTTCATGCGGCTGGCGGTGCACCGGCTCCCGCAGCGCTTCCGCTCGGAGCTGGCCGACTGGGACCGGCCGCCGTTCTTCAAGAGCTTCCTGCGGCTGGACGTGACCGGGTCGCGGCTCCGGATCCGCTGCTACGCCGCCACGGGCTGCGGCGACCAGGAGACCGCGCCGCCGTGCGAGGACGAGGTCACGATCCCGCTGCGCTAACCGGTCACCGCGGCCAATGTCGCGCAGAACTGGCCACAACCGGCGTTTCGCGGTCCCGACGTGCTCGGATGCCGTTACAGTCTTGGGTCAATCACACGGGTGAACGGTCATGCGGTCGGCCGTCAATCGACCGCGTCCCACAGGAAGAGCATTCGGATGAGTTACCCCCAGCAGGGTCAGGGCCAGGGCCAGCAGCAGGCCCACCAGGGCGGCTACGCGCCCGCCCCAGCGCAGCAGCACGCCCCCGTCGCCGTCGGCGCGGGCTACAACATGAAGCGCCGCAACCCGCTCGGCGCATGGCTCGGTCTCCCCATCATCACCTTCGGCATTTACGGCCTGGTGTGGTTCTACAAGGTCCACGCCGAACTGCACGAGTACGACCGCCGCATCGACAACGCCGCGACCAACGCGCTGCTGTCCATGCTGTTCGGCTGGATCACGCTCGGCATCTGGCCCCTGGTCATGTTCGTCAAGCTCGGCGGGCGCATCGCCCAGGCCCAGCGCGCCGCCGGCCTCCAGCCGACCTCCAGCGGCGGCCTGGGCTTCCTGCTCGGCATCCTCGGCTTCGGGGTGCTGTACTACCAGATCCAGCTGAACAAGGTCGTCGACCGCTACGGCGACACCCCGGCCGGCCAGCAGGTCTCGCTGGTCGCCTGACCGTCCGACCGAACGTCTGAGTCTTTACTGGGGCTGCGGCCCTGGCCCCCGCTGAAGACCACGCCGGACCCCTCCGCGGATCACCCGCCGCGGAGGGGTTTCGCGTGCCGGGGCTCCGCCGGGTTCTGTCGGACGGCGCGGCCACAATGGACGGGTGAGGATCGCGGTGGCCGCCGGCCCCGGCGGCGGGGGAACGCTGCGGACGCTCGCCGACGACGGCACGCCCGCCGCCCCCGCGCGCGCCGTCCCCGACCTGGTCGCCGCGATCGCCGAGCAGGAGCGCGCCGCCGCGCCGCGCTGGGTGTGGCCGTCCACCGCGCGGCTCTACCCGCGGCTGCTCGCCGCCGGCGTGCGGGTCGGCCGCTGCCACGACCTCGAACTCGTGGAGAGCCTGCTGCTCGGCCACGCCGGGCGGCACGGGGAGCCGCGCTCGGTGCGGGCGGCGTGGGCGCGGCTGCGCGGCGAACCGGTGCCGCCCGACCGCCCGCCGCACGAGGAGCGGCCGGCGCAGGCGTCGCTGTTCGACGACGACGCGGGCCGGGACGCCGCCGCCGACGACGACATCGAGCAGGTCGTCGCGGTGCACGCCGCGCAGCGGCGCGCCATGGCCGGGCTGGACGGCTTCGCGCTGCTCGCCGCGGCCGAGTCGGCGGGCGCGCTGGTCGCCGCCGAGCTCGGCCACGACGGGCTGCCCTGGTCGGCCGAGGAGCACGACGCGCTGCTCACCGAGCTGCTCGGCCCCCGCCCCACCGGCGGCCTGCGCCCGCGCAGGCTCCAGGACCTCGCCGACCGCATCAGCGCCGCGTTCAACCCCTCTCCCGCCCCCGCCGGCGGCCCGGCGGAGCACGGGCCGCGACCGGCGCCCCGCGTGCACGTCAACCCCGACTCGCCCGCGCAGGTCGTCAAGGCGTTCGCGGCGGCGGGGCTGCCGGTCCCGTCCACCCGCGCGCACGTCCTCAAGGGGCTCGACCATCCGGCCGTCCCGCTCCTGCTGGAGTACAAGGAGCTGTCGCGCCTGCACACCGCGCACGGCTGGTCGTGGCTCGACACGTGGGTGAGCGGCGGCCGGTTCCGCCCCGAGTACGTGGTCGGGGGAGTGGTGTCCGGGCGCTGGGCCACCAGCGGCGGCGGCGCCCTGCAGATCCCGCGCGTGCTGCGCCGGGCGGTCGTCGCCGACCCCGGCTGGTCGCTGGTCGTCGCGGACGCGGCCCAGCTCGAACCCCGCGTGCTCGCCGCCCTCGCCGGCGACCGCGCGTTCGCCGAGGCCGCCGCGCACGGCGACCTCTACGCGGCCCTGTCCGACGCCTTCCGCGACGGCGGCGACGGCGGCCGCAGCGCCCGCGACAAGGCCAAGATCGCCCTGCTCTCCGCCATGTACGGGGGCGGGACGGCCGAGGCCGTGCAGCTGCTCGCCGTGCTGAGGAACCGGTTCCCCGCCGCGTTCGAGTACGTGGAGGCCGCCGCGCGGGAGGGGGAGCGGGGCGGGCTCGTCCGGTCCCGGCTCGGCCGCACCTGCCCGCCGCCGTCCGCCGGGTGGCGCGAGCTGACCGCGGCCGGCGAGGGCGACGCGCCCGACCCGGCGGCCGCGCGGGCGCTGCGCAGCCGGGGCCGGTTCACCCGCAACTTCGTCGTCCAGGCGACCGCCGCCGACTGGGCGCTCGCCCTGCTCGGCTCCCTGCGCCGCCGCCTCGCCGCCCTCTCCCCGGCGGACGGCGGCGGGCGGCCCCACCTGGTGTTCTTCCAGCACGACGAGGTCATCGTGCACACGCCCGCCGGCCTGGCCGACGACGTCGCCGCCGCCGTCCGCGCCTCGGCCGATGAGGCGCGCCGGCTGCTGTTCGGCGACACCCCCGTCGTGTTCCCGATGGAGATCGCCGTGGTCGGCCGCTACTCCGACGCCAAGTGAGCCGCGAGCGCGCGGATCGTGTTGGCGGCGGCGAACGCGTGGCCCCGCGCGTTCAGGTGCAGCTGATCGGCGCTGTAGATGCCGGGGTCGGCGGCCAGCGGGTGGTCCGGCGGGTTGTGGACGTGGCAGGCCCCGAACTCGGCGGCGACGTCGGCGGTGAGGGCGGCCAGCCGCCGCGTCCGCGCCGACAGCACGTCCCGGTGGCGTGCCGGGCCCAGGCCGGCGACGGTGATGTCGAACAGCCCGATCGTGACGACGTCGGCGCCGGCGGCGCGGAACGCGGAGATCATCGAGGCCAGCTCGCGCCGCACCCCCTCGGCGTCGAACTCGCGGCGCAGCATGTCGTTGCCGCCCGCCACGACGAACGCCAGGTCGGGCCCGAACTCCAGCGCGGGCCGCAGCTGCCCCGCCGCCACCTCGGCGGCGACGAGGTTGCGGCGGCCGAGGTTCAGCGCGGTGAACCCCGGCACCGCGCGGCGCAGCGCCTCCTCGACGCGGTCGGTCCACGACAGGTCCCGGTACCCGGGCACCGGGTCGCGGACGCCCGCCGCGACGCTGTCCCCGATCGTCACCATCCGGCGCCAGGGCGCGCCCGCCAGGAGCGCGGCGGCCTCGGCGGCGGGCAGGACGGCCGGGTCGGTCCGTTCGGACAGGGTCGTTTCGGTCATGGTCGGCTCCTTCACGCGGTGATGCGCCGGACGGCCGGCAGCAGGCCCGCGATGCCCGTGCCGGCGGCGGCCAGCGTGCAGAACAGGTAGACGGCGGTGTAGTCGTCGTGCGCGGCCCCGGCGGGCAGCAGCGCGGCGAGGACGGCGATGCCGAACGCGCCGCCGATCTGGCGCGCCGTGGTGTTCAGGCCGGTGGCGCCGGCGAACCGCAGCGGCCCGGCGGAGAGGGCGGCGGCGGAGGCGGTGCCGGTGGTGACCATGCCCATGCCCGTCCCGACGAGGAGGCCGACCGGGAGCCAGAACGTGCTGAAGTGCGGGTCGGCCGGCAGCGCCGCGATCGTCCAGACTCCCGCGGCGACCATGATCAGCGCTCCGCCGGCCAGCGCGGGCCGGACGCCGATACGGCCGGTCAGCCGGCCCATCGCGATCGCCGCCGCGGTGGCGGTGAACGCGCCGGGCGTCGAGGCGAAGCCGGCCTTGAGGATCGAGTAGTCCCATTCGCCGGTCAGGTAGAGGACGCCGAGCAGCAGCCACGAGTACAGGGCCGTCCCGTACAGGAACGACGCGGCGTTCGCGGCGGCGAACCCGCGGTTGCGCCACAGCGAGATCTCCAGCGCGGGCACCGGGTGCCGCGCCGACCGGCGGAGGGCGGCGGCGACCAGGAGGACGCCGCCGAGCAGCAGGGCGAGCGTGCGGGCGTCGGTCCAGGCCCAGTCCTGCGTCTGGGTCACGCCGAGGACGACGCCGCCCACGCCGGCGCCGAGCAGGACCGTCCCCGCGAGGTCGGGCAGCCGTCCCGCCCCGCCCGCCGCGCGCGGCAGCCGCAGCCCCCCGAGCAGCATCGCCAGGCCGACCGGGAGGTTGATGACGAACAGGGACCGCCAGCCGAACTGGTCCACCAGCACCCCGCCGACGCCGGGGCCGATGGCGGCGGCGAACGCGCCCGCGGCGCTCCACAGCCCGATGGCGCTCGCCCGCCGCTCGGCGGGCGTGTCGTGCAGCAGCAGGGCCAGCGACGCGGGGATCAGCACGGCGGCCGCGGCGCCCTGCACGCCGCGCGTCGCGAGCAGGACGGGCACGTTCGGCGCCAGCGCGCAGGCCAGCGACGCCAGCGTGAACAGCCCGGCGCCGCACAGGTACAGCGCCCGCCGCTCGACCAGGTCGGCGAGCCGCCCGGCGGGCGCGAGCAGCGCCGCGAACGGCACCGCGTACAGGGTGATCACCCAGGTCAGCCGGGACAGCGGGCTGCCCGGGAAGTCGGCGTGCAGGTCGGGGACGGCCAGGTTCGCCACGGTGGCGTCCAGCATGGCCAGGAACGTCGCCCCGGCCGCCAGCCAGGGCACGTCCCGCCGCGCGGCCGCCCGGAGCGGCGGCGCGGCGGTGGTCTCGGTGGTCATCGGCGAAGCCTCTCGGAGAAAAATAAACGAACGATCGTACTTTCTTCTCCGAACCGGCCCGCCGTCAAGAGGGCGGGCGCTTTGACTTTGCACGAACGGTCGTGCACATTAGTGGGCGTGAGCACCGACGGACGGCTCCTCAAGGGCGAGCAGACCCGCAACGTCATCCTGTGCCGGGCCGCCGACATCGCCTCGGCGGAGGGCCTGGAGGGCCTGTCGATCGGCCGGCTGGCCACCGAGCTGCGGATCAGCAAGAGCGGCGTGTTCACGCACTTCGGCTCGAAGGAGGAGCTGCAGCTCGCGACCGTCCGCAAGGCGGCCGCCGTGTTCCGCGAGCACGTCGTCGAGCCCGCCCTCGCCGTCCCCGCGGGGCTGGGCCGCGTCCGCGCGCTGCTGGACGCCTGGCAGCGCTACCAGCGCGCCCCCGTCTTCCCCGGCGGCTGCTTCTTCCACTCCACGATGGCCGAGTTCGACGCCCGCCCCGGCCGCGTCCGCGACGCCATCGCCGGGTCGCAGGGCGACTGGCGGGCCTTCATGGAGCGCTGCCTCCGCGAGGCGCAGGAGAGCGGCGAGATCGACCCGTCCGCCGACCTCCCGCAGCTCGTCTTCGAGCTGGACGCCGTGTGCCGCACCGGCGCGGCCAACGCCCTCCTGCACGACGACCCGGCCTTCTACGACCGCGCCGCCCGCGCGATGGACGCCCGGCTCGCCGCCGTCACGGCGCGCGGCGGGCCGCGCGGTGCCGGCTGAGGGCCCGCCGCGCCACCGCGAGCAGCAGCGCGTTCAGCCTTGGACGCGTCGACGCCGCCGGTCTCACGTGACGAAAAGATCACGGGCGCGGTGGGGCGGAACCCCCACCGCGCCCGTGGAAGGCCCGGCCCGGAGGCCGCGCGTCAGCTCGCGGTCGTGTACGAGGGACGAGAGTTGAGCGCCTCGACGTCGGAGAACGACGTCTTGCGGTAGGCGCCCGTGATGGCGGTCAGCTCGTCCGGGGACAGGACGTCCTCGATGCGCTCGAACCCCCGCGGCGCCCGCTCGCTCACCATGTGCAGAATGCGGTCCGCCGGCATGTCGCGGCACGCCAGGACGATCGCGTTGGCCTTCTCCCGGCGCTCCGCCTCGTACGCGAGCAGCCCCTCGGCGGGGTCGGCGGCCCGGGCCAGCTCGTGCGCCAGGACCCGCGCGTCCAGGACGGCCTGGGAGCCGCCGTTCGACCCGATCGGGTACATCGGGTGCGCGGCGTCGCCGAGCAGGGTGACGCGGCCGAACGTCCACCGGTCGAGCGGGTCCCGGTCGACCATCGGGTACTCCAGGATCTCCGCGGAGCCGGACAGCAGCGCCGGGACGTCCAGCCAGTCGAACGTCCAGTCCGCGAAGTGGGGGAGCACGTCGTCGAGCCGGCCGGTGCGGTTCCAGTCCGCGGAGGCGGTCTGCAGGCCGGCCGGGAGCTTGACCTCGGCGACCCAGTTGAGCAGGGCCTTCCCGCGGCGCTCGGCGCGCATCGAGATCGGGTAGACGACGATCTTGGCCGCGGTGTTGCTGCCCGCCACGGCGAGCGTCCGCCCGGTCAGGAACGGCTCGCCCTCGGTGAGGCCGCGCCACATGCGGATGCCGTTCCACAGCGGCGCCGGCTCGCCGGGGTACAGCTGCGCGCGGACCGCCGAGTGCAGGCCGTCCGCGCCGACCAGCACGTCCGCCTCGACGGTCTCCGCGGTCCCGGACGCGCGGTCGAGCAGCCGCGCCCGCACCCGCGTCCCGTCCTGCTCGAAGCCCTCGAAGACGGTGCCGGTGCGGACGGACTCCTTGCCGAGCCGCGACAGCACCGCGTCCAGCAGCGCCATCTGCAGCTCGCCGCGGTGGATCGAGTACTGCGGCCAGCGGTAGCCGAGCGCCCGGCCGCGCGGCTCGCCCCAGATCCGGCCGCCGTACCGGTCGAAGTGCACCATCTCGGCGGTGGGGATGCCGAGGTCCGCCAGCTCGCCGCCGAGCCCCAGCTCGGTCAGCTCGCGGACGGCGTGCGGGAGCAGGTTGATGCCGACGCCGAGCGGCCGCAGCCGCTCCGCCGAGTCGACGACGAGCGACTCGACGCCGGCCTCGTGCAGGCTCAGCGCCGTGGTGAGCCCGCCGATGCCCGCTCCCACGATGAGTACGCGCATGCCGCGCACGCTCATGTAAACGCCCCTTCGTTCGTAGGGGCGGACCCGGCACCCAGCGTGCCCGGTCCGCCCCGGTGACGGTCGTGCGCCGCCTCTAGGCGGCCGTCCTCACTGCGAAGGCTTCGACCCCAGCGCGGGCCCCGCGGCGGCCGGCGCCGCGCCCGCGACCTTGGCGCCGCCGCGGACCAGCCGGCCCACCTCCGCGCGCAGCCGGACGAACTCCGGCAGCCCCCGCGTCTCGATCTGGTCGCGGGCGGACGGCAGGCCGACCGGCAGGTCGGCGTGCACCCGGGCGGGGGAGCGGTTCAGCACCACGACCCGGTCGCCGACGTAGACGCTCTCGTCGATGTCGTGCGTGACGAGCAGGATCGTCATCTTCTCGTGCCGGTGCACCTGCAGGACCAGGTCCTCCAGGTCCTCCCGGGTCTGCGCGTCCACGGACCCGAACGGCTCGTCCATCAGCATCAGCGACGGGCGGTACGCCAGCGCCCGCGCGATCGAGACGCGCTGCTGCATGCCGCCGGACAGCTGCCACGGGTACTTGCGTCCCGCGTCCGGGAGGCCCACCGACTCCAGCGCCTCCTGCGCGGCGGCGCGCCGCTCCGACTTGGACTTGCCGCGCCGGCGCAGCGGCAGCGCGACGTTGTCGCGGACGGTCAGCCAGGGGAACAGCGAGCGGCTGTAGTCCTGGAAGACGACGGCGAGGTCGTCGGGCACCCCGTCGATCGGCTTGCCGTCCAGCGTGAGCGTCCCGCCCGTGGGGCGGATCAGCCCCGCGATGCAGCGCAGCAGCGTGGACTTGCCGCAGCCGGACGGGCCGACGATGCTGACCAGCTGCCCGTCCGGGACCTGCAGGTCGAGCCCGTCGAGCGCCAGGTGCCCGTCGGCGTAGGAGTGGGTGAGGCCGGTTATCTGAAGCATCACGGCCGCCTTTTCTCGTGTGTACGTCTTGAGGTTCGTCTGCGCGGCGGTCATCGTCAACTCGCGAGCCGCTGGGCGCCCGTGTGCCACGCCAGCAGCCGCCGCTCCAGCAGCATGAACACGGCGTTGAACAGGAACCCGAGGATGCCCAGCATCACGATCCCGGCCCACATCCGCGGCAGCTCGAAGGTGCGCTGCGCGATGAGGAGCTCGGAGCCGATGCCCGACGTGCTGCCGAACAGCTCGGAGATGACCATCAGGATCAGCGCGAACGACAGCGCCACCCGCAGCCCGGCGAAGATCTTCGGGGCCGCGGCGGGCAGGATGATCGTCAGCAGCCGGCGCAGCGGGCCGACGCCGAACACCCGGGCCGTCTCCAGCTGGAGCGGGTCCACGGTGCGGACGCCGTCGGCGGTGTTGAGCAGCACCGGCCACACCACGCCGAACGCGATCGTGACGATCTGCATGGTCGCGCCGAGCTGGAACACCATGATGAAGAACGGCACCAGGGTCGGCGGCGGCACGGCGCGCAGGAACTGCAGCACCGGGTCGAACAGGTCGTTCATCGTCCGCGACCGGCCGATGGACGCCCCGATCACGACACCGGCCACGCCGGCGGCGGCCCAGCCGACGAACAGGTGCGCCAGGCTGGTGGAGAAGTCGTCCACCGCGTCGTCGGTGAGGAACAGCTGCGACGCCGGACCGGAGAACCACAGCCCGTGCAGCGTCTTGATGATCGTGGTCGGCGGCGGGAAGTAGGTCTCCTTCACCGCGCGGGTGACGAGCTCCCACAGGACGAACCCGAGCGCGACGAGCCACGCGCGCTCGGCGAACCCGCGGAGCCCCTTCAGGACCTTCATGTGATCCCCTCCACCCGTGCGCTCTGCCACCGGAAGGCCACGCGCTCCAGCCCGAGCAGGGCGAGGTTGGCCAGCAGCCCGAGGACCCCGGCCCACACCGCGCCGGCGAGCATGAGGTCGGTCTGGCCGCCGCCGGACTGGGTGTCGGCGAGGTAGATGCCGACGCCGTTGAACCCGCCGGCGATCAGCTCGGTGCTGATCACGACGATGAGGGCGACGGAGGCGGCGATCCGGATGCCGGTGGCGATGAACGGCGCGGCGCTCGGCAGGGAGACCCGCCACAGCACCGCCGGCCCCCCGAACCCGAAGGCGCGCAGGCTCTCCTTGGCCACCGGGTCGACGTCGCGGAGCGCGTACAGGGTGTTGATGAGGATCGGCCACGTGCAGGCATAGAAGATCAAGGACATCTTCATCTGCGTGGGGCTGGCGAACAGGATGATGGCGAGCGGGATCAGCGCGACCGAGGGGATGGGGCGCAGCAGCTCGACCAGGGCCCGCGCGGCGGTGCCGAGGAAGGGCACCGAGCCGAGCAGGACGCCCAGCGGCACCGCCACGAGCACCGCCAGCGCGAGCCCGCCGAACCACGCCTTCAGGGTCGCCCCGACGTCGGTGAGGAACTCCTGGTCGACGGCCAGCTTGCCGGCCTCCCGGAGAACGACCGACGCCGGGGGCAGGGCGGTCGCGTCGACGAGGCCGGCACGGCTCACGGCCTCGAAGACGGCGACCACCCCGGCAGCCCCGGCGGCGCCGAAAGCGATACGGCGAAGGTTCATGAAGACGACGGTGCGGCGATGAACTGCTTGACGTCGATCCGCTTGTCAACGTAGCCGAACTGCTGCATGACGTCCGCGACCCGCTGCAGGCGGGTGGCGTTCAGCGAGGTCGGGTACGTGCCGTAGCTCATCGTGGACGCGACCTTGGCGTCGATGCCCTTGGCGTAGGTCGGCAGGATGTCCTGGACGACCTTGCGGTCGGCGCACTCGCCCTGCGCCTTGGTCAGCGCGCGCTGGAAGGCGGCGACCGTCTTCGGGTTCTCCTTGACGAACTTCTCCGTGGCGGCGTAGCCCGCGATCGGGAAGTCGGCGGTGGGGCCGCTGGACAGGTCGGCGACCATGCGGGCGCCCATGCTCTCCTGCATCTGGGTGCCGAACGGCTCGATCGCCTGGACGGCCTCGACGCTCTTGGACTTCAGCGCCTGCTCCATGGCGGGCGGCGGCACTTCGACGAAGTTCTTGTCCTCGTCGAACTCGACGCCCTCCGGCTTGCCGGCGGCGCGGACCAGCAGCGTGCTGATGTTGCGCTTGGTGTTGACGCCGATCTTCTTGCCGGCCAGGTCCTTGATCGTGTGGTACGGGGAATCCTTGCGCACCATCAGCGTGTGCGTCTTCGGACCGCTCTGGAAGCCCTCGGCGACGATCTTCGGCTTGAAGCCGGGGTCCTTGATCCCGGCGGTCAGCAGCGAGACGTAGTTGCCGAAGCTGAAGTCCAGCCGGCCGCTCTTCAGCAGCGGGATGCCGGCGGCGCCACCCGGGATGACCTGCGTCTTCACGCTGAGGCCCTCGGCCTTGAAGTAGCCCTTGCTGATCGCGAGCTGGACCGGCGCGGTGTCGGCCACGGTCATGGTCCCCAAGGTGATCTGGGACTTCTCCAGCCCATTCGAGGACTTGCTGTCATCGGAGTCGCCACAGGCGACCGCCGTGAGCGCTACCGCGATGGCGAGGGCGCCACAGACGGTCGCGCGGCGGTGGGAAGCAGACATGAACAACGCTCCATTTTGCGGGGGAAGCTGGTCGAAAGCTGATCTTTCGACGAGCGGGGAGCGTAGCGCACTGGGACGCCACCATGGGGGAGATGCGAGCTTTACATGCATAAACGTGAACACAGGTCAACAGGCAGTGACATTCGTATCCTCTGCATCACAAGTCCAGACCTGTGTGATCATTCGGGTTGGCCATGATGGTGGCTCTGTGTTGCAATGTTCGGCGCTTGCCCGCAGTCGTGCGGGGAGGTGACGCGACCCGAATCTCGTTCAGGTCACTGTGCGCCGCGAGCGGTCGATCCATGGAGAGGTAGCGGAGGGCAGTGCGGAAAGCCGAAGGGGCCGAGCCGGCCCCGCAGTCCCCCCAGCCAGCCCCGCCTGCCAGGGAAGACGCCCCGAAGAGAGGCTCTCTGGGAGGCCGGTTCAAGCTGCGCAACTGGCGCGTGCGCACGCGTCTGTTCGCCCTCATCGCGGTGCCCACGATCGTGGCCGCGCTGCTCGCGGGCTACCGCGTATCGGTGTCGATGGACAACGCCGACGCCTATGCGCGGACAGGCCAGTTGGCTACTCTGGGTAATCAACTGACTGCGCTCGCGCACGAAGTCGAGAATGAACGCGACGCGATGGCGGAAAGGGCGGCCGGCGGTTCGCGGGCCGTCAGCGCCGAAGCGCTCCAATCTCGCCAGGAATCGGTCGACGCCGCCGCGCGGAAGGTGCGCGACGCCGCCGCGGCCGTCCATACCGACTCGCCCGCGGTCGAGCTTCAGCTCAAGAACGTCGTGAACCGCGTCACCGAGCTCCGGTCGCTGCGCCAGCTGGCCGCGCGCCTGGCGCCCGGCCCGATCATCGACAAGTACAGCGAGTTCATCGACGACTTCACCGACTTCCACCTGCTGGTGTCCCAGGACGCGCCGACGCCCGAGCTCGCGCAGACCGCGCTGTCCCTCGCCGACCTCGCGAGGGCCAAGGACGCCGCGTCCCGCGAGCGGGCGCTCATCTCCGCCGCGTTGTGGGACGGGCGGTTCGAGCCGATCGACCGCGCCTCCGTCGAGGACGCCCGCTCGGACCAGAACACCAGCATCAACTCGTTCCGCAACTCCGCCACCCCGGCCCAGCTGCAGCTCTTCGAGGACACCGTCACCGGCCCCGAGCTGGACCGCGCGGAGTTCACCCGGCTGCGCACCCTCGCCGTCGCCGACGCGTCCCCGCTGCTGCGGGTCAGGCTCGGCGCGAAGGTCGCGCGCAGCTGGACCGCCGACGCCGGTGCGCGGGTCGACAAGCTCCGCGCGGTGGAGCAGAGCATCGCCACCGACCTCGCGGTGTCCGCGCACGACGCCGAGTCCGACGCGCGGACCGACGCGATCCGGGACGGGATCCTGCTGTTCCTCGTCCTCGCGATCGTGCTGGCGACCGTCATCGTCGTGGCCCGCTCGCTGGTGCGGCCGCTGCGCCGGCTGCAGGCCGGCGCGCTCGACGTCGCCAGCACCCGGCTGCCCGGCCTGGTCGACCGGCTGCGCGACCCGGAGGCCGCGGCCGGCGGCATCGAGGTCGAGCCGATCGACATCGACTCCACGGACGAGATCGGCCAGGTCGCGCGGGCCTTCGACGAGGTCCACCGCGAGGCGGTCCGGCTGGCGGCCGACGAGGCGGTCCTGCGCGGCAACATCAATGCGATGTTCGTCAACCTCTCCCGGCGCAGCCAGTCGCTCATCGAGCGCCAGCTGCGGCTGATCGAGGAGCTGGAGCAGAGCGAGCGCGACGAGGAGCAGCTCGCCAACCTGTTTCGGCTGGACCACCTGGCCACCCGTATGCGGCGCAATTCGGAGAACCTCCTCGTCCTCGGCGGTCAGGAGCAGGTGCGGCGCTGGAACAAGCCGGTCCCGCTCATCGACGTCGTCCGCGCGTCGCTGTCCGAGGTTGAGCAATACGAACGGGTGGCGCTGCGGGTTCAAGGCGACATGGCGGTCGCCGGCCCCGTCGTCAACGACCTCGTCCACCTGCTGGCCGAGCTGGTCGAGAACGCCACCGCGTTCTCCTCCGAGCACACCAAGGTCACCGTCTCCGGGCAGATGCTCAGCGGCGGCGGCTGCATGCTGCAGATCACCGACAACGGCGTGGGCATGTCGCCGGAGGAGCTGGAGCAGGCCAACTGGCGGCTCGCGAACCCGCCCGTCATCGACTTCTCCGCCGCCCGCCGCATGGGCCTGTTCGTGGTCGGCCGCCTCGCCGTCCGGCACGGCATCCGGGTCGAGCTGCGGGCCGCCCAGGGCGGCGGCCTCACCGCGTTCGTGGTGCTCCCGGACGCGGTCGTCACGCCCGGCGACTCCGGCGGCCTCGCCGCCCGCGGCCTCGGCCCGCGCGAGTCCGGCTCGCACGGCCAGCTCGCCGCGCTCACGACGACCGGGGAGCAGGGGTTCCGCCAGGACGACTACGGCCCCGCCGGGCAGCCGATGGGCGCCTCCGCGGGCGGCACCGGCGCGCACCCCATGGTCGGCGGCACCGGGCCGCTGCGGCAGGTCCGCGGCGGCACCGATGCCCAGCCGGTCGTCAACGAGACGGGGCCGATCCCGGTCGGCGGCTACTCCGGCACCGGACCGCAGCCGGCGGTGTCGCCCATGGACCGCCGCCCGCTGCGGGACCGCCGCCGCGCCTCCGACGACCCGTACCAGTCCGGCGACCGGCAGCCGCCGCGCCGGCCGGGCGAGCTGCCCGTCCGCGAGCCGGGCGCGCACCTGCCGGGCCGCCCGTCCGACGACGGCGCGCCGAACGGGCTGTTCCAGCCGCGCGAGGAGCGCCCGCAGGAGCCCGCCGAGCACGGCTCCGCCGGGGGCAACGGCGTCTACCGGCGGGGCGGCCGCACCGGGCCGCAGTCCGTCGTCCCGGAGGCGCAGCCGGTGGTGCCCGAGCCCGGCGCCGCGCGGCAGATCCCGTGGGAGACCGGGCCGATCCCGGTCGGCGACTCCGGCCAGGCGCCGGCGGACCCCTACGCCGACGGCGCGGCGCCCGCCGAGGAGTACGCCCCGGAACCGCCCGCCCCCGAGCCCGCCATGCGGGCCGCGGCGCCGCAGCCCGAGCCGAAGGCGCCGCGGGTGCCCGAGCGGTCGCCCATCTTCGACGCGATGCAGTCCGAATGGTTCCAGCGCAGGTCCGGAAGCACATCCGGGGAGGATCCGGTGAAGGGTTGGGAGTCGCCCGCCGACGCGGGGTTCCGCGCCGCCGAGGCCGCCCGGCAGCCGGTGGCGACGTCCCGCACGAGCGTGGGGCTGCCCAAGCGGGTGCCCGGCAAGAACCGCGTTCCCGGCGCGGTCGGCCGGGCCGCGGCGGGCGCCTCCGCGGGCGCCGGGACGCAGCCTCCGGCGGGGCCGCCTCCGGGCAGACCATTGCCGAGCGGTGCCGGTCAAGGGCAGTCTGTGCAGGGACGACAGCCCCAGGGGCAGCAGCCGCCCGGCCAGCAGCCGCAGGTTCAGCAGGGACACGGCCAGTCGGCCGACTTTGTACGCAACCGTTTCGCGAGCCTGCAGCGCGGCGTCCACCGCGGGCGCAACGAGGCTCGCGGCGGAGGCACGTCAGGTGAGGCGCCGTCACAGGGTGACGGCGAGACAGGAGGCACCCGGTGAGCGGGCAGGATCTCAACTGGTTGGTGACGAACTTCGCGGACCGTGTCGCGAAGGTCGCGCACGCCGTCGTGGTCTCCTCGGACGGACTTCCGATGGCGTACTCGTCCGGCTTTCCGCCCGAGCGGGCGGACCAGCTCTCGGCGATCGCCTCGGGGCTGATGAGCCTGACCCAGGGCGCGGCGAAGATCTTCGACGCGGGCGGCGTGAACCAGACCGTCGTGGAGATGGACCGCGGGCTGCTGTTCGTGATGTCCATCACGAACGGGTCGGTGTTCGCGGTGCTCGCGGCGCCCGACTGCGATCTCGGGCTGGTGGCGTACGAGATGACGCTGCTGGTGGAGCGGGTGGGCCGGGTGCTGACCCCCGCGCTGCGCGCCCAGGAGCAGCAGCCTCCGTACTCCGGGCCGCCGGTGACCGAGATGGGTGCCGGCCCGGCCCGCTATTGACCGTGACTGACTCTGACGGAGGTCGGCGACATGGATCGAGGCAGTCACTACGGAGGCGGTCCGGGCGGGCCCGGACGCTGGTCCGGTGACCAGGGCCGGGTCCCGGCGCAGGGGCGGCCGCCCGAACGCGAGGAGAGCGAGTCCAGCTCGCTGGTGCGGCCCTACGCGGTGACCGGGGGGCGCACGAAGCCCCGCTACGACCTTGCCATCGAGGCGCTGGTCACCGCGGCGCCCTACCCGCCGCGGGACGTGGCCGTGCTGACCCCGGAGTACCGGGCGATCATGGACCTGTGCCGGTCCGCCCGCTCGGTCGCCGAGGTGTCGGCGCTGCTGCGCCTCCCGCTCGGCGTGGCGCGCGTGCTCGTCGCCGACATGGCCGTCGAGGGGCTGCTGCGCCTGCACCAGTCGCAGTCCCCCACCACCGCCGGCGGACAGCCGGACCTCCGCTTGCTAGAAAGGGTGCTCAGTGGCCTTCGGAAGCTCTGACCAGGTCCCGGCCCCAGGGCCGCACGGCGGAGAGGCCGAGCTGACCTCGGTCAAGATCGTCGTCGGTGGCGGCTTCGGCGTCGGGAAGACCACGTTCGTCGGCTCGGTCTCGGAGATCATGCCGCTCACCACCGAGGCGGTGATGACCGCGGCCAGCGCCGACGTGGACGACCTGTCGGCCGTGCCGGACAAGACGACCACCACGGTCGCGATGGACTTCGGGCGCGTGTCGCTCGACAGCGAGCTGATCCTGTACCTGTTCGGCACGCCCGGGCAGCACCGGTTCTGGTTCATGTGGGACGACCTGGTGCGCGGCGCGATCGGCGCCGTCGTGCTGGTCGACACGCGCCGGCTGGAGGACTGCTTCGCCGCGGTGGACTACTTCGAGGAGCTCGGCCTGCCGTTCGTGGTGGGCGTCAACGGGTTCCACGGCGAGTTCCAGTACGCCGTCGAGGACATCCGCGAGGCCCTGTCGATCAGCGCGCACGTGCCGATCGTCCAGTGCGACGCGCGCAGCCGGGAATCCACGAAGCAGGTGCTGATCACGCTGGTCAAGCACGCGATGTCGGTGCACTCCGCCGGTGCGCACGCCGCCGCGCCCGCGCAGCAGCCGGGCAGCACCTCGCCGAGCTGGACCTAGCCGCCGCGGGGTTACGGTCGCGTAGGTCGTGTGCACGATGCATGATTAATCTTCGTGATCGACCATGAATCCGTGCTGGGGGTCGCGATGAGCGAAATGGAGCAGATCCAGACGTACGTGGCAATCGGCGACAGCTTCACCGAGGGCCTCAACGACCCCTACCCGGGCGAGGACGACATGTTCCGCGGCTGGGCCGACCGGCTCGCCGAGCACATCGCCGCGCGGAACCCCGGGCTGCGCTACGCCAACCTCGCCGTGCGCGGCAAGCTCGTCCGGCAGATCGTGGAGGAGCAGGTGCCGCGCGCGGTCGAGCTCGCGCCCGACCTGGTCACGCTGTGCGCGGGCGGCAACGACATGATCCGCCCGGGCGCCGACCCGGACGCGCTCGCCGTGGTCTTCGACGACGCGGTCCGCCGGCTGCGCGGCACCGGCGCCCGCGTGGTGATCTTCACGGGCTTCGACACCCGCGGCCTGCGCTCCGGCGCGCGGATCCGCGGCAAGGCGGCGACCTACAACATGCACCTGCGCGCGATCGCCGACCGCCGCGGCTGCGACGTCGTCGACCTGTGGCCGCAGCGCGCCTTCGACGACCCGCGCGCCTGGCACGAGGACCGCCTCCACCTGTCGCCCGAGGGCCACCGCCGCATGGCGCTCCTCGTCGCGAACGTCATCGGGGTCCCCGTCGAGGGCGACTGGCGCGAGCCCTGGCCGCCCCTCGACCGCGCCGACTGGCTCACCATGCGCCGCGAGGACGTCCGCTGGGCCCGCACCTACCTGGTGCCGTGGATCGGCCGCCGGGCGACCGGCCGGTCCTCCGGCGACGGGCGCAGCCCCAAGCGCCCCACCCCCCTGCCCCTGTGAGGGGCGGGTGATGGGCCGGGCCGTGTGACGCGCCCCGGGACGTGCGGACCCGGGACGCGGGGGCCTCAGGGCGTGGCGGCCTCAGGGCGCGAGGGCCTCCTGCAGGGTCGCCTTCACGGGGATCCTGCGGTGGAGGCCGGTGATCTCCAGTGCCCGGCGGACGATGGGCCGGGGGCCGGCGAGGGTGAGGCTGCCGCCGGCGGCGGTCGCGGCCTTGTAGCAGGCGACGATGACGGACAGGCCGCCGGAGTCCATGAACTCCAGGTCGGCGAGGTCGAGCACGAGGTCCTCGCCGTGCTCGCGGCGCGCCGCGTCGAGGCCCCTGCGCAGGTCCTCGGTGCAGGCGATATCGAGTTCTCCGCACAGCCGGACGACGGTCCGCCCGCCGTCCGACCGCGCGGTCACTTGCAAAGGTGGCACGGGGGGATCCCCTCCTGTGAGCCCAGCGCCGCCCGGAGGGCCGTCCGGGAAACGCTTTCCGTCCGACAACTATCGCCGACGGGGGGCCGCATGCCAACCCGCCGCGACGGGGTGTGCCCGATCCCGCCGGGTCATAGGGTGCTGTCGGACGTGTACGCCCCGCCGCTGCGTAGGAGACGGACTCAGTGAGTGCCCCCCGGCTGCCCGACCATCTCGAACTGCTCCTCACCGAGGAGCCCGTGCTGGACGTCTACGCGCACGGGCCGTGGCGGGTGCCGGACGGCCTGTACGAGGAGATCCGCGAGCGGGCGGTCGCCTACAACACCGACGAGCGCGCGGTCGTGCTGACCCGGCGGCTGAGCGACTTCTACGGGGACCGCACCAGCGCGGCGGGCGCCGAGCAGTGGTCGCTGCTGACGTTCCTGCTGGGCGCGTCGGCGGTCCGCGGCGGGTCGCGCGGCGATGTCGACTACGAGCTCCTGTCGGACTTCCTGGCGACGCCCGAGTCGGCCGTGCGGGACCCGTCGGCGTGGTTCACGCAGGGCGGCCGGTGGCGCCCGCCCGGACTGTGGCTGCCCGAGCCGGCCGGGGACGACCCCGAGCGGCGCGCGGTGATGTTCGAGCTGGCGCGGGCCGGGCTGGACGTCTTCGAGGGGCTGGAGCCGGTGGAGCGGCGCCGCCGGGCGCTCATCGGGCTGTTCGACCGGCGGGCCGCCGACCCGGCGCTGCGCGAGCTGGACATGGCCGTCCCCAACAGGCGGCTGGAGGCCGCGTGGGCCTCCGGGCTGACCGAGGAGGAGCTGGCCGTCCTGCCGGAGCTGGCGGGGCCGGTCGGGTACTTGGGATGGGCGTGCGAGGGCCTGGACGCGGCGCACGAGCGGCTGTCCGGCGCCGTGGCCGACGGGGACCACCCCGACGTCGCGCTCGCCCGGCTGCTGCTGGCGGCCGACGCGCGGGTCGTCCCGGCCGAGCTGGCGGTCGTGCTCGGCACCGCGCGGTACGAGAACGTGGAGGAGCGGTTCCGCGCGGCGCGCGAGGGCTTCTCCGCCGAGGCGTGGCAGCACGCCGTGCGCGCGTGGCTCGCGCGGGGACTGGTCGCGGGGGAGGCCGACGCGGCCCGCGCCTGGGTGGACATGGCCGTCCGCATCACCGGCGCGGTGCAGGGGCTGCCCGAGGCGCCGGTCAGCCCGAAGTGCCGCGTGCCGGTGCGCCCGTTCCAGACCGACCTGCGGCGGCTGTTCACCGCCAAGCGGGTCTTCAACACGCTGAAGTTCGAGCCCGGGCGGCCGGGCGGGGAGGCCGGTGAAGAGGGCGGCGCGGAGGCCGGGAAGGAGCGCCCCGGGCGGGCCGCGATCCCGGAGCCGGGGCTCGTCGGGCAGCCCGAGCTGGCCCGCGCGCTGCGGGACGCGGTGGCCGCGCGGCTCGCGGGGGAGCGGGCCGTCCGGCTGCTCATCGCCGGCCCGGAGGGCACCGGGAAGGGCACCGCCGCCGAGATCGCCGAGGCGATGCTCGCCGAGGGCGGCGCCGTCCGCGAGGCGCAGTGGATCTCCGACCAGGTGTTCGCGTCGCTGGGCGTCAGCGACGCCGTCCTGTGGCTGCAGGCCCGCGTCCGCGACTGCCTGGAGGGGCGGATGCTCCTCGTCGTGGACGACCTGGAGAAGCTCGCCGCCAACGAGCGCTGCGGGGCGGCCGCCGCGGAGGAGCTGCGCCGGCTCATGGCCCGCGCGCCGTCCCTCAACGTCATCGCGCTGTGCCGGCCCGGCGGCGACCGGCGGCTGTTCGACGCCAACCCGGCGCTGGTCCGGGCGTTCGACGTCGCCCGCACCCGCGACTTCACCGAGGACGACTTCGCCGAGCTGTTCACCCTCGCCGTCGCGCGGCGCGGCGCGCGCGTCGCCCCGGCGGTCGCGGCGGCGGCCGGCGGGATGCTGCGCCGCACCCCGCCGCTGCTGAACCTGCGCGGCGCCCGGCTCGCCGAGCACATGGCGGGCGAGGCCGTCGCCGCCGCCCGCGCCCGCGCGGACGGCGCCCCCGAGGTCGTCGACGCGGACCTGCCGCAGCGCCTCATCGCCGGCCGCCCCGCCGACAGCGACCCGCTCGCCGAGCTGGCCGCCTGCATCGGCATCGAGCCCGTCAAGCGGGAGGTCGACGCGCTCATCGCCGAGGCCAGGGCGGCGCGGCTGCGCCGGGAGGCCGGCATGACCGCGCGGACGCGCCCCCGGCACCTGGTGTTCACCGGCAGCACCGGCACCGGCAAGGGCAAGATCGCGCGGATCCTCGGCCGCATCTACGCCGACCTCGGCGTGCTGTCGTCCGGCCACCTGGTCGAGGTGGAGCGCGCCGACCTGCTCGGCGAGTACGCCACGGAGAGCGTGCTGCGGGTGCGGCGCGCGGTGGAGGAGGCGCACGGCGGCGTCCTGCTGGTGCGGGACGCGCACGCCCTGGTCTCGGCGGCGCCGGACGCCGCGCGCGGCCGGGAGGTGCTGGACGTCCTGCTGACCAGCGTCCAGGCGCACACCGAGGACCTCGTCGTCGTGCTGACCGGCCCGCACGCGGAGATGAACGGGCTGCTGAAGGCCCACCCCGACCTGGCCGAGTTCTTCCCCCGCACGATCCGGTTCCCCGACCTGACCGACGACGAGCTGGTGCAGGTCTTCGCGGCCAAGGCCGCCGACTCGGGGTTCGCGCTGGCGCCCGGCGTGCTCGACAAGGTCCGCGCGCTGGTCGAGGCCGCGCCGCGCGAACGCGGGCTCGGCAACGTCCGCATCATGACGAACCTGCTCGACCGCGCCGTCGCGATGCAGGGCCGCCGCGTCCTCGCCGACGGGATCGTGGACGAGGGCGAGTCCCTCGACGAGATCCTGCTGGAGGACGTCCCCGACACCCTCACCCGGGGCCGCGAGGACGTCCCCGGCGACCCGCTCGCCGAGGTGGAGCGGCTCATCGGGCTGGCCGACATCAAGCGGGAGGTGGCCGCGCTGGTCGCCGAGGTCCGCGCCGAGCAGCTGCGGCGCGACGCCAAGGTGTCCCCGTCGCCCCCCGCCCGGCACATGGTGTTCATGGGCAACCCCGGCACCGCCAAGACGACGATCGCGCGGCTGATCGCCGCCGTGTTCGCCCGGCTGGGCCTGCTGTCGTCCGGGCACCTGGTGGAGGTCACCCGCGCCGACCTCGTCGCCGAGTTCGTCGGGCAGACCGCGCCGCGGGTGCGCGGCGCGGTCGAGCGCGCCCTCGGCGGCGTGCTGTTCGTGGACGAGGCGTACGCGCTGTCGTCCTCCGGCGGCGACCGGCGCGACTTCGGCCACGAGGCGATCGCCGAGCTGCTGCGGCTGATGGAGGAGCACCGCGGCGACCTGGTGGTGATCGTCGCCGGCTACGACGCCGAGATGGAGCGGTTCCTGGAGGCCAACCCGGGGCTGAAGTCCCGTTTCCCGAAGCGGCTGCGGTTCCCCGACTACACCGACGACGAGCTCGTCACGATCTTCGAGTTCATGGCGGCGGAGGCCGGGTTCGCGCTCGCCCCCGGCCTGCTGGACGCGCTGCGCGACCGCATCGCCGCGCACCCGCGCGGCGCCTCGTTCGGCAACGCCCGGCTGGTCCGCAACCTGCTGGAGGCGGCGATCTCCCGGCAGGCCCAGCGCATCACCGCCCGGGACGACGCGGGCCGCGACGTCGGCGCGGGCGAGGTGGTCCTGCTGCGCCCCGAGGACCTCCCCGACGCCCCGCCCCGCGACGAGGACGCGGGCTACGGCCTCTACATCTAGCCCGCCCGGCTAGCCGGCCTGCGCCCGCGGGCCGTCCGCGCCGTACGCGGCCGCCTGCAGGGAGTACAGGTCGGCGTAGAGGCCGCCGCGCGCCATCAGGGCCTCGTGGTCGCCCTCCTCGATCACCCGGCCGCGCTCCAGGACGTAGATCCGGTCGGCGTATCGCACACTGGCGAGCCGATGCGTGATCAGCAAAACAGTACGCCGAGCGGAGCTCGTCGATTGGTTGGCGGTGGGTGGGGGCTGGAGGACGGTGCGCCGGGCGGAGCTGCCGTCGGCGTGGGTGCGGATGCGCTCGAACAGCTGGTGCTCGGTCCGCGCGTCCAGGGCGGCGGTCGGCTCGTCGCAGATCAGCAGCGGGGCGTCGCGGAAGAACCCGCGCGCCACCGCGAACCGCTGCCACTGGCCGCCGGACAGGTCTGCGCCGCCCTTGAACCGGCGGTCCAGCAGCGTCCCGTAGCCGAGGGAGAGCTCCGCGACGACCTCGTCGGCGCCGGACGCGCGGGCGGCGGCCAGCATCTCCGGGTCCTCGGCGCCGCCGGCGTGGTCGCGGCCGCGCCCCATCGTGATGTTCTGCCGCGCGGTCATCGGCCAGTGCGTGTACTCCTGCGCGATGACGGCGATGCGCTCCCACACGTCCTGCGGCGGGACGGTGCTCAGCGGCACGTCGTCCCACCGCACGTCGCCGGAGTCCGGGTCGTACAGTCCGGCGATGATCTTCGCAAGGGTCGTCTTGCCGGAGCCGTTCTCGCCGACGAGCGCGACCACCTCGCCCTTGCGCAGGTCCAGCGACACGCCGTTGAGGGACGGCGCGTCCGCGCCGGGGTAGGTGAACACGACGTCGCGCACCCGGATGCGGGAGAAGTCGTCCGGCAGGCTCCCGCCCGCCCGCGCCGGCGCGAGGGCGCGGCTCGGGATCCGCTGCTGCGCGGCCTCGCAGAAGTTCAGGTAGTCGCCGAAGTACAGGCCCTCCTCGTAGCACTGGTTGACCGCGTAGACCAGGTTCGCCAGGGACGACTGGCCGGAGCGGATCGCCAGCACCGCGGTGCCCGCCACCGCGAGCGGCACCGCGCCCTTCCACAGCATGACCCCGAGGGCGATGTAGACGGCCGCGGTGGCGACGCCCTTCAGCATGTCGCCGGCGACCCGCGCGACCGTCTGCCGGCGCGCCAGGTCCAGCTCGACGCTCCGCTGGCGGGCGGCCGACACGTCGTACTGGTCGAGCAGGAACTTCCGCATGGTGAACGAGCGCACCTCGGCGGCGTGCTTCCGCTCGACCATCAGGTCCGACAGGATCCACTTCCGGCGCATGACCTCGACCAGGGACAGCATCGTCAGGTACTGCATCCGGGCGCTGCGGACGGACGCCCACCCCTCCGGGACGGCGGTGAGCAGGAGCAGCGGCAGCAGCAGCGGATGCAGCACGCCGAGCGTGCCCGCCGCCGCGACCATGCCCACGAGCCCGGTGAGGACGTCCACCGCCTGCTGGACGACCCGCGGGGCCGACGTCATGCCGCGGGTCTGCGCGCGCTGGAGGTCGTCGAGGAAGTCGGAGTCGTCCAGCGCGGTCAGGTGCACGGCGGTCGTCGTCTCGTACAGCCGCAGCTCGGCGAGCCGCCGCACCTGCGGGTTGAGCCGCGACTGGGACCAGCCGGCGGCCGCCTGCAGCGCGGCCCGCAGCGCCACGGCGCCCGCGACCAGCGCCAACGACGGCAGCGCGTCCCGGACCCGGCCGGGCGTCGGGCCGGCGCTGAACAGCGCGGTGAGCACCCCGGTCGTCGCCAGCAGCCAGAACGCCGTGAAGACGCCCGCGACGAGGTTGAGGGACACCGTCGCGACCGTGTCGACCCGGCTCGCCCGCCAGGCCAGCCCGGCAGCCTGCGCGATCACCGCCGGCAGCCGCCGCGCGACCGTGCCGAGGCCGGTTTCGGCGAGCTCCTTGTCCTTCTCGTGCCACCGGGGCGCGGTGAGCTCCGGGAGGCCGGACGAGGCGGAGCCTTCGCCGCGCCGCCCGCCGCCCTTCCGGCGGCGGGTCCACCTGGAAGAACGCGGTCGTCCGCCCATGCGCCACCCTCCCTGCGTGCACCTGCCCAGGGGCAGTGTGCGCCGTAAGGGGGACGGTGTCCGCTTCATAAGTCACATAGCGCGGTGATTTGTCCGAGCCGACAATCATGCGAGGGATGGACGCGCGGCACCCTCCGCGTTGTCTAAGGTCTACCCATGAACGAGGGCCGGGCGCATAAGCACGCCGCCTACGGGCGGGACCCGTACGGAGACGGGTACGACCCGTACGACGACCCGTACGCGGGGGACCAGCTCGCCGGGGCGCGGTACGACCGGGGCGGGCCGCGCGGCGGGGCGCCGGTCCGGCGCCGCCGGCGGCGGTGGCCGCGGGTGCTCGGCGCCGTCGCGGTCGTGCTGCTGCTGATCGTCGTGGGCGGCTACTTCTACCTGGACTCGCGGCTCAAGCGGGAGTCGGTCCTCGTCGACTATCCGGGGCGCGTCGCCGACACCCCGGGGACGAACTGGCTGATCGTCGGGTCCGACAGCCGGGAGGGCCTGTCGAAGGCCGACCGGAAGCGGCTCGCGACCGGGTTCGCGAGGGGCCGCCGCACCGACTCGATGATGCTGCTGCACTACGGCTCCGGCGGGACGTCCCTCATCAGCCTGCCGCGCGACTCGTACCTGCCGATCCCGGGCCGCGGGTCGAACAAGCTGAACGCGGCGTTCGCGTTCGGCGGCCCCAAGCTGCTCGTGCAGACCGTGGAGAAGGCCACCGGGGTCCACATCGACCACTACGCCGAGATCGGCTTCGGCGGCTTCGTGGGCGTGGTGGACGCCGTCGGAGGCGTCGACATCTGCGTCAAGGACGACATCAAGGACCCCAAGGCGGGCCTCAACCTCAAGGCCGGCTGCCAGACGCTGGACGGCGGGCAGGCGCTCGGCTACGTCCGCACCCGCGCGTTCGCCCGCGCCGACCTCGAGCGCGTGGAGCACCAGCGCCAGTTCTTCGCCGCGCTGATGAAGAAGGCGACCAGCCCGGGGACGATGTTCAACCCGTTCCGCAGCGTGCCGCTGGCGATGAACGCCACGAGCAACTTCCTGGTGGACGAGAACGACCACCTGTACGACCTCGTCCGCATGATGTGGGCGATGAAGGGCGTCAGCGGCGGCGGGGGCGTCACGACGACCGTCCCGATCGGCGGCGGCGGGAGCTCGGCGACGGCCGGGTCGTACATCACGTGGGACAAGGCCAAGGCGGCCAAGCTGTTCGACGCGCTCAAGCAGGACCGGCCGATTCCGCAGGACGTCGTCACCAAGTGACCGCCGCCGGGTGACCGCCGCGGGGTGACCGCCGCCGGGTGACGCGGGCGGCGTCCGCGCGGTTACAGTCGGATCATGCCGGAAGAGACGCCGAACGCCGCGAAGCTGGACGAGCTGTCGTCCAAGGAGCTGCACCGCCGCGCGATGGACCTCGCCAGGGAGCGGCGGGACATCGGCTTCCTGTGGGAGCTGCTGCGCGCGATCCCGGCCGCGGCGGCGGTCACCGGCGAGGTCGGCCGCGCCGAGTTCGACCTCCTCCACGGCCTGTCGCTGCTGGAGGAGTTCACCCACGCGGGGGAGGGCGAGGTCGGGGAGGCGCTCAGGCCCCTGTACATCGGGTACATCGCCGAGCACTCCAACGGGACCTGACCCTCTCTTTGCCTGTCGTTGATCTCTGTCCGGCCGCCCCTGGGAAACACTCTGCGTAGGCAGTCGACCGCAGAGGGTGGTTGAAGTGAACAAGAAGCATATGAAGATCGCCGCCATCGCCTTCGTGGCGTGGTACGTCATCAGCAGGCCCGAGGGGGCGGCGCATCTGGTCAACAACGCCCTGAGCGGGCTCGGCAGCGCGGCGGAGTCGTTGTCGCAGTTCATGAGCGCGATCCCGAGCTGACGGACGGCTCGCGGGCCCCGTACCCCCTGCGGTGCGGGGCTTCTTGGCGTCCGGGGCATCAAGCGGTGGCGCGCGCGTCACAGTAAAATCGCGCTTTGCGGGCAGACGCGCCTGGGCACAATTGGATCGGGTCAGTTGTGTCGCGCGCTACGAACCAGGGACGGCGTACGGATGAAGAAGAACCTCCGCTATGTGGCGATCGCCTTCGTCATCTTCTATTTGCTGAGCTCACCGACGGACGCGGCCGGAGTGGTGAACAACGCCTTCGACCAGCTGGGCCAGGCGGGCAACCAGCTCGCCGCCTTCGTGAACGCCTTGGGCAAGTGACCGGCGGGGGCCGATCGGTGGAGTGACGTTCTAGTATCGGCCTCATGTCTGTCTTCGACGTAGAGATCAACGGTCTGCGGGGCGGCTCCGCGGACCTCGCGCAGTACCGGGGCAAGGCCGTGCTCGTCGTCAACGTCGCCTCCAAGTGCGGCCTGACCCCGCAGTACTCCGGCCTGGAGCGGCTGCAGGAGCGGTACGCGGGACGCGGCTTCACCGTCCTCGGCGTCCCCTGCAACCAGTTCATGGGCCAGGAGCCCGGCAGCGCCGAGGAGATCGCCGAGTTCTGCTCGGCGACGTACGGCGTCACGTTCCCGATGACCGAGAAGATCGAGGTCAACGGCGACGGCCGGCACCCCCTCTACCAGGGCCTCGTCGGCGTCCCGGACGCCGGGGGCTACACCGGCGACATCCGGTGGAACTTCGAGAAGTTCCTCATCGCCCCGGACGGCGCGGTCGCGGCCCGGTTCGCGCCGCAGGCCGAACCGGAGTCCGCCGAGGTCGTCGCCGCCATCGAGAAGAACCTCCCCGCCTGAGCGCGGCCGCGCCCTCCGCTGCGGCGCGGTGCGGGCCAGGTGTGAATCGCGCCACAGCGGAGCGCGTTTGCGCTCTATTCGATGCCCCGTCTAGCTTGTGATGTCCGACAGGACGCGGAGGTGCCCATGGGCGGCTGGACGGCGAACGACATCCCCGACCTCTCCGGCCGGCGGGCGGTCGTCACCGGGGCCAACAGCGGGATCGGCTACCACACCGCGCTGCAGCTCGCGCGGCACGGCGCGTCCGTCGTGCTGGCCTGCCGCAGCGCCGAGCGCGGCCAGGCCGCCCACGACCGGATCAGGGCCGCCGCGCCCGGCTGCGACCTCACGCTCGGCTCGCTCGACCTCGCCGACCTGTCGTCCGTCCGCGGGTTCGCGGCCCGGTACGGCGCCGACCCGCTGCACATCCTCGTCAACAACGCGGGCGTCATGGCCATCCCGCGCCGCTCCACCGCCGACGGCTTCGAGATGCAGTTCGGCACCAACCACCTCGGCCACTTCGCGCTGACCGGCCTGCTCCTGCCCGCGCTGCGCGCCGCGTCCGCCCGCGTCGTCACGGTGACGTCCGGCTTCGCCTGGACGGGCCGGCTGAACTTCGACGACCTGCAGGGCGAGCGCCGGTACCGCAAGTGGACCGCCTACAGCCAGGCCAAGCTCGCGAACCTCGTCTTCGCCAAGGAGCTGGACCGCCGGGTCCCCGAGCTGACCAGCGTCGCCGCCCACCCGGGCTACGCCGCGACGAACCTCCAGCAGACCGGCCCGAAGATGCAGGGCAGCGCGCTGCTGGAGAAGGCCATGGGCATCGGCAACGCGCTGATGGCCCAGTCCGCGGCCGCGGGCGCGCTGCCGTCCCTGTACGCCGCGACGGCGGACGTCGAGGGCGGCGCCTGCTACGGCCCCAGGCTGCTCCAGTACCGCGGCGCCCCCGCGAAGGTGCCCGCGCCCCCGCAGGCGAACCGCCACGGCGAGCGCCTCTGGGAGGTCTCCGAGGCGCTCACGGGCGTCACCTGCGCCCCCGATCCGAGCGCCCGCGCCTGACCCGACCGCCGGCGGGCGGGTTCACGGGGCGCGGGTGATGTCCCAGTCGAGGGTGGCGGGCAGGGAGCCCTCCAGCATGAGGAGCCAGCGTTTGATCTCGACGCCGGAGCCGCCGCTGTAGCCGCCCAGGCCGTTCGAGGCGACGACGCGGTGGCACGGGACGATCAGGGGGATCGGGTTGCTGCCCATGATCTGCCCGACGACCTGCGCGTGGACGCCGGTGCCGCTGCGGTCGCCCAGCTCTCCGTAGGTGACGACCTTCCCGTACGGGACGGACTCGTACAGCGTCGTGAGGACCTGCCGCTGGGCGTCGGAGGTCAGCCGCCAGTCGATCGGGACGTCGAAGGACTTCAGGTCCCCGGCGAAGTAGTCGCGCAGGGCGGAGAGCGCGGGGGCCAGGCGGCCGGGCGCGTCCACCACCGGCAGGCCGGTGGCCTTCGCCGCGCGGGCGCGCGCCGCCGGGGTGTCGCGGAAGTCGAGCGAGACGACTCCGGTCTCGGTCTCCGCGACGAGCAGGCGGCCGAGCACGGTGTCGACGGTGCCGAACGCGAGGGTCTCGGTCATGGTGCGGCGCTCCTTCCCGGTGTGTCCAGCGTCCCATGCGGGACCGACATCTTCGTGGACACCGGCACACGTCCTCAGGTTGCGGTGAGGACGCGGTGGAGGCGGGCGGCCTCCTCGACCAGGCGGCTGGATCCGCCGCGCGCCGCCACGTCCGCGACCTCCGGGATGGGGCCCCCGGCGCCGGTGACCTCCGCCAGGCGGGCCGCCAGGGTGATCATGGCCGGGAGGCCCGCCGGGGCGCGCTCGCCCGGTGCGGGCAGGGCGTGCGGGAGGGCGGCGGCGAGGATCGCCCAGACGCCTGCGCAGGCGCCCGCGTCGGCGGCGGCCGTGAGGGCCTTGAGGGTGCGGGGGAGCGGGATGCGGCCCAGCGCGGCGAGCCTGCCGAGGGCGGCGCCCGTCTCGGCCGCCGGGAGCGCGTCCCGGGCGGCGAGGACGAGGAGCGCCTCGACGGCCTTCGCCCGCTGGTCCTGGCCGCGGTGGGCCAGCGTGTACGCGAGGAGGGTCCCGGTGGCGGAGCCCGCGGGGCCGTCGGCCTCGGCCAGGCCCAGCATGACGCCGCCCTGGTTCCAGTCCTCGTCCTGCGCGCCGGCCAGGCACGCGACGAGGTGCGCGGCGACGACGTCGCGGTGGGACGGCAGGACGGCCGGCCAGTGGTCCATGTGGGGCCGGGGGCCCCGCCGGCCGGGTTCGGGGAAAGCGCACAGGCGGCCGATCGCGGAGTCGCCGGGCATCTCCACGATGGACCGGACCTGGGGAGGGAACCGGAGTGCGCGCTCGGCGGCCGTCGCGGCCGGGGCGTCGCGGACGGTGCAGCTGACGACGGGGTCGGCGAGCCCGCCCGCGGCGAGCCAGGACGCGACCGCCCGGCCGGCGTCGGAGGCCAGTCCCTTGGCGCGCACCGCGGCCGCCGGGTCGATCTCGCGCGGAACGCGGAGCATCGCCTGCAGCAGGTCGGCCGGTCCCGGCGCACGGCCCGCCGCCTCAAGGCGTTCGAGGCGGCCGACCAGGACGTCCGGGTCGATGTGGCCGCTCGCCTCGGTCGGGGTCGCGAGGAGGAGCGGCGCCGTCCCCACGGCCGACGCGATCTCGTGCAGCCTCCAGCTGAGGAACCCCTTCAGCTGCGGGTCGTTCAGCGACCCGGCCGGGCGGGAGCGGCGCATGGCCAGGGCCGCGAAGACGCCGGCGAGGTTGTGCGTCCCGCCAGGGAGCAGCAGGGTCTGCACTGGGAACTGGATCCAGCTCTCCGCGACGTAGCCGCGCATGTAGACGTGCTCGTCGGGTCTCGTGATCCACGGCGCCAGGGCGTCGGCGTGCTTGCGGAGCGCCTCGCGGGTGCCGGCGAGGTCGCGGTGGGCGAACCCGACCAGAGCGGCCACGAAGCGTTCGGTCGCGGGCCAGTCCTCCTCCGTGTGCAGCAGGACGGCGAACTCCTCCGCCAGTTCGCCGAGCGAGCCGATGGGCGCGGGCGCCGCGCGCGGGACGAACGGCGGCGGACCCGCCGGCGGCTCCGCTTCGGCGGCGGCCGTGACCTCGCCGAACGCCGCCGCGATCGCCGCGCGCCGGTCGGCGGGCAGGCCGCCGGCGGCGTCCCGGACCTCCTCGCGGACGGGTTCGCTCGTGCGCGCCGCGTGCCGGATCGCGATCTTCACGGCGCGGTCCCGCAGGTCGACCGCGTCGGAGGTGAAGGCGGCGGTGAGGGCGCGGACCGTGGCGTCGGCCCGGTCGCGCTTGCGGGCCGTCCGGTCGAGCCAGGTCAGCGCGGCTCGGACGAGCTTCCTCTCGGGGCGGAACAGCAGCGCGCCGGCGGCTTCCTCGAACAGGGCCGCGTCCAGGCGCCCCAGGTCGTCGGCCTGCCGGACGTGCCGCAGCGCCAGGTCGGCCACGGTCGGCGGCGCGGCCGGCAGCAGGCGCACGTAGTCGCGGACCCGGGCGGCCGCCTCCTCGCCGGTGGGCGCGAGGGCGTCGTGGAGCCGGACGAACCAGCGCAGGCCGTGGGGGGTGCCGCCGCGCAGGAACCGGCTGACGCAGCCGTCCAGGAGGACCGCGCGTTCGATCCGCCCCGCGCGGGCCAGGCCGGACAGCGAGTCGGCCCAGGTGCATTCGCGGGTCGCGTCCCACCGCGCCCGTGTCGCGTCGGCGGCGAGGGCGGCTCCCACGCCGTCCGCCTCGAACAGCTTCGGCAGGAGCGCGCCGAGGAACGGGTCTTCGCCGAGCGCCTCGGGGCGGGCGCCGATGCTCGCCCAGCCGACCACGAAGCCGTCGGTGGCCGGGGGAGCCGCACCCGCCGCCCTGCAGAGGGCCGCCGCCGCGTGCCAGAGCATCCCGTCGACGTCCGGCACGCGGATCCGCGCGGCGATGCGGTGCGCGACGTCGGCCCGCCACGCGTCCGTCCGGCCGGCCGTGACCGCGGTGAGCGCCCTGCAGAGGGCCGCGTAGCCGTCCGCGCTCCACCACGGGCGCAGCTCCCTGCGGCATATCCACGAGGCCGCGGCGGCGGGCCCGCCGATGGCGCCCGCGCCGGCCACGACGAGGGGCTCGCTCATCCTCTGGTCCAGGATTCCGTAGGGCGACGCCGCGCGCATCTCCTTCAGCCGGGCGGGGAGCTCCTCGGCGAGGGCGCGCCGGCCGTCGTCGTCGAGGGCGGCGACCAGGCGTGCGACCCGCTCCGGGTCGGCGGCGGCGACCGCCTCGCGGACGCCCTCCCACGCGCTCATCGCCCGGCCCCGGCGGCCCGCGCGGTGTCCATGCCCTGCCCGACCGGCCCGCCCTGCCCGACCGGCCCGCCCTGCCCGACCGGCCCGCCCCGCCCGGCCTCGCGGCGGACGATGCGGGCGGCGAGGACGTGCTTGCACGGCCCGCGCTCACCGCGATGGTCGAACCACCACGGGCACGTGCAGGTGGCGCGGTCGCCGTCGAAGCGGACCTCCCGTTCGCCGCCGTCGGTGAGCACCGTCGCCCTGTCGCCGGAGGTGAACCGCACGGCACCGTCCTCGACGAGCGCCCGCGCAGAGCGCAGCCGCGGGTTGAGCGCGGCGACGCGCGCCGGGTCGTACGGCAGCTCCCGGTGGAAGAACGCGGCCTCGGCGGTGTCGAAGCCGACGCGGCCGGACGTGCCGAGCTGGGTCAGCGCCGCCCTCGTCCGGGCGAGGCCGAGTCCGGAGCGTTCGGACAGGAGGCCGGGTTCCACGCGCGGCTCGAACGACAGCAGCGCGCCGAGCAGGTCGGCGTCTCCGGCGGCCTGGTCGGTGGAGATGTCCTCCAGGACGGCGCCTTCACCGGAGAAGCCGCGCGAATGCCGGGGAGACAGGGTGAGGACGTAGCGCATCCCAGGAAGTTCGAGCTCCCACACGCTCGACACGGGGCCGCTGCCGTTGGAGACGGCCGGCCCGTACGCGCGCATGGCCTTGGCGAAGCGCAGCAGCGGCAGCATCGTCCGCAGACGGTCGGGCCCCGCCAGGCACACCGCGCCCGGCACCGGACGGGACGACATCCGCATCGTCCGCCCGGCGGGCACCACCCACAGCGCCTCCCGCGCGCGCTTGGGCAGCGACCGCAGGAACCGCACCGCGTCCGGACCCTTGAGTTCGCCCCTGAGGTCGAACCCCGCCGTGATGACCTGGACCTCGGCGAACCCGCGGAGCCACCGGTCGGGCAGCGGCACCTTCTTCTCCACGACCGCGCCGTCCATCGTGGTCACGGCGAGTTCCTCGGCGCCGACCGCCAGGTGCAGCGGATCGGACCCGCCGACGCGGGCGAGGGCCTCGCGCAAGGGGCCGTTGACGTCGACGTTGGTCGTGCCGCGCTCGTGGACCTCGCCGTCCAGCGCCGGTTCCAGCACGTCCAGCCTGGCGTAGACGCCGCCGCACGCGGAGAACGACTCCATCCGGATCCGGTCGCCGTTGCAGGTGACGACCGGGTCGCGGAAGGACGTCGGCCGCGGCTGGAAGTACCGGGTCTGGGCGACGTCGGCCAGCGCGAGCAGCGCCGCTGCGGCCGGGGCCGCCTGGGTGAGCACGCCGCTGAAGAAGTGCGGGTGCGCCTGCGGCCCGCTGCTCGTCGTCCCGCCGGACGTGGACAGGCCGAGAAGGCCCGAGTCCAGCCCGGACGGCCGCGTGTAGGTGTACGACTGCGCGGCTCCGGCCGCCACTGTGCTGCTCGCCATGCCGCAGAACGTAGAGCGCCCCTCGGACAAATCCCGCGATCAGCCGAGCTGCCCCGGGAAGAGCAGCGACAACTCCCGCGGGTAGGCGCCGATCAGGCGGAGTTCGTCGTCGGTGAGCGGCCGGCCCGTCTGGGCGTTGCACAGCTGGACGAGCTTGAACGAGAGGTCCTCGTCCACCGGCTCGACGCCGAGGCCGTCCATGACGTGCCTGAAACCGGCCTTGCCGCCGTACTCGCCGGTGAGGACGACGCGTCCGCGGCGGGTGTGCCAGTCGTCCGGGAACGGGCCGAGGGTCTCCTCGTCGTACAGCTCGTAGTTGCCGTGGTCCTTCAGCGCGCCGTCCGCGTGGATGCCGGACTCGTGCGCGAACGCGTTCCGCCCCACGCCGACCTGGTTGTAGGGGAGCGGCTGGCCGAACGCGTAGCTCGCCCACAGCGCGAACCGCCGCGCCCACGACAGGTCGATCGGGTCGCCGATCTCGATGCCGCGGTCCTGCAGCCCGAACCCGTGCCGGAACGCGAGGATGGTGGACAGCAGGTCGGCGTTGCCCGACCGCTCGCCGATCCCGTTCACGCACGTGTTGATCCACGCGTCCTGGCCCGCGTCCAGGTCGCCCAGCGCCCCGCTCACCGAGTTGGCGACCGCCAGGCCGAGGTCGTTGTGGCAGTGGGTCTCGACCGGCATCCCCACGGCCGAAGCCAGCTCGGCGAAGCGCTCCCTGATCCGGTCCGGCGTGTCGCCCCCGATGGTGTCGCAGTACCGGACGCGGTCGGCGCCGGCCTCCTTCGCGGCCAGCGCGAACTCCTTGAGGAAGCCGTCGTCGGTGCGGGAGCCGTCCTCGGCGTTGACCCCGACGGTCCGCGCCCCGCCCGCCTTGGCCGCGCGGACCGCCGCGACCATCTCCCGGATGATCGCGTCCCGGTCCAGCCTGCCCCGGAACTTGTTCGCGATCATGTAGTCGGACGTCGAGATCGACAGGTTGTAGTGGGCCAGGCCGGCGCCGCCGGCGCGCACGGCGGCGGCCTTCTCCACGTCCTGCGCGACGCCCCGGCACCAGCCGGACAGCCGCAGCCCGCCGAACGCGCCCGCCTCCGCCAGCGCGATCTGCGCCCGCACGTAGGGCGCCTCGTGGAACAGGAACGGGAACCCGATCTCCGACTGCGCCGCGCCGAGCCGTCCCAGGTAGAAGTTGACCATCGTCTTGCCGAACTTGGACAGCCCGGTCCGGGCCGTCTGGACGCCGTCGCGGTTGGTGACGTCCAGGAAGTGAATCTGAGGCATGCCTTCAGATTGACACCGTCATCTACATGTATCAATATTGACGATAATCAATATGAAGAGCCGGTGAACATGGAGAACGACCAGGTCAGCGGGTGGATCGACGCGAAGACCGCCGCCGAGCGGCTCGGTGTGAAGCCCGCCACGCTGTACGCGTACGTGAGCCGGGGCGTGCTGCGCCGCAGGCGCGCCCCGGACGGGCGGCGCAGCCTCTTCGACGCCGCCCAGGTGGAGGAGCTGGCCCGGCGCGGGAAGCCGCGCCGCCCGCCCGGCCCGGGGGAGCAGGCGATCGAGTCGGCGGTCACCGCGCTCGGCGCGGACCGCCACTTCTACCGGGGACGCGACGCCCTGGGCATGGCGGAGACCGGCACCTTCGAGGACGCCGCCGCCTGGCTCTGGACCGGTGAGGACGCGGACGCCGGGCCCTGGCGGCCCCGCGCGGACGGCGTCGCGGCGGCCGTCGCCGCCCAGTCGGGCCTGCCCGCCGGCCTCCTCCCGCTCGACCGCCTCCAGCTGATCGTCACGGCGCTCGCCGTCGCCGACCCGCTGCGCCACCACCTCGACCCCGAGGGCGTCACCGCGACCGGGCGAACGCTGATCTCCGGCCTCGTCGAGGCGCTGCCGCCGGCCGCCGGGCGCCCCGCCGCGGGCGGCGGGATCGCCGAGCGGCTCTGGACCCGCCTGTGCCCGCACCCGCCGGAACCCGGCCTGCTGCGCGCCTTCGAGGCCGCCATGATCCTGCTCGCCGACCACGAGCTCGCCGCGTCCACGGTCGCCGCGCGCGTCGCCGCCTCGGTGCGCGCCGACCCGTACGCGGTCGTCGCCTCCGGGCTCGGCGTCCTGAGCGGCCCGCTGCACGGCGGCGCGTCCTACGGCGCGGAGCGGCTGATCGCCGAGGCCGCCGACCCGGCGGCGGCGCCCCGGGTGGTCGGGGAGCGGCTGCGCGCGGGCGAGCGCGTCCCCGGCTTCGGGCACGGCGTCTACAAGTCGGGCGACGCCCGCTTCACCCTGCTGATGGGCCTGGTCCGCGCCGCGGCGCCCGGGCACGAGCGGCTGGCCGCGGCCGACGCGGTCCTCGCCGAGGCCGCGCGCCGCCGCCTGCCCGAGCCCAACGTCGACTTCGCGCTGGCGGCGCTCGGCGCGGTCGCCGGCCTCGTGCCCGGCGCCGGGGAGGCGGTCTTCGCCGTCGCGCGCACCGCCGGATGGCTCGCGCACGCGCTGGAGGAGTACGGCCGGCGGGGCCCGCTGCGCCCCCGCGCCGTCTACGTGGGCCCGCCGCCCGGCTGACCTCCCGCCCCGGCACGGGGTCGGGGCGGCATCGCGCGGAGGCGGGGGTAGGCTCGGTGCCGTGCGACGCTTCCTCACCCCGGGCTGGCTAGGGCTGCACGCCCTGGCCATCGTGCTGTGCGGCGCGTTCCTCGGGTTCGGCTGGTGGCAGTTCGACCGCGCCCAGGCGGGCAACGACCGCAGCTGGGCCTACACCTTCGAATGGCCGATCTTCGCGATCTTCGTGATCGTGATGTGGGTCAAGATGATCCGGGACGAGCGGGCCGGCTCCGAGCCCGCCCCCAAGGTGGTCGAGGAGCCCGCCGAGGCCGAGGTCAAGCGGGAGATCATCAAGCGCCACGAGGAAGAGGACCCCGCCCTCGCGGCCTACAACCGCTACCTCGCCCGGCTCAACTCCGAGGGCCGCGGGCGCCGCTGACCCCTCGCGCGGGCCCGCTCGGCGCGCCGGCCCGCTGAACGAAAGGTGTGCTCCTGTGGAAGGCGCGGTCACCAGGTACCGGATCCTGGCGCTGATCGTCGGCACGCTGCTGGTGCTGCTGACGATCGGGATGGTCCTCAAGTACGGGCCGACCGACATGCCGGAGATGGTGGCGATCGTGTCGCCGATCCACGGCCTCTTCTACATGGTCTACGTGGCGCTGGCCTTCGACCTGTGGCGGCGCACCGGCTGGCGGGCCGGCCGGATGGTGCTGATCGTGCTGGGCGGCGTCGTGCCGCTGATGACCTTCTTCGTCGAGCGCAAGATCGTCCGCGAGGCGCGCGCGCTGCCGGCCGCCAAGGGCGGGGCCGAGGCCGGCAAGGGAGCCGAGGCGGGCGTCTGATCCGCCCCGGGGGCTGGTGCCCGGCGCCCTCCCTCGCATACGTTTGACTCAGTCAAACGTTAGGAGGGTCGCAGCATGGAGGTGACCGCCGAGGACATCGGAACGGTCCGCGCGTTCAACCGCTTCTACACAGGCGTCATGGGGGTCCTCGGCGAGGGGCTCGTCCGGTCCCCCTACTCGCTGACCGAGGCCCGGGTGATCTTCGAACTGGCCCAGCGGGAGGACGCCGAGGTCCTCGCGCTGCGCCGCGCGCTCGATCTCGACGCCGGCTACCTCAGCCGGATGCTGGCCCGGTTCGAGGCCGACGGCCTGGTCGTGCGCGAGCGCGCCGCGGGCGACGCCCGCCGCCAGATCGCCCGGCTCACGCCCCGCGGCCGCGAGGTGTTCGCCATGCTGGACGAGCGGACCGCCGCCGAGATCCGCGGGCTGCTGGACGGGCTGCCCGCCGCCGACCGCGGCCGCCTGCTCGCCGCGATGCGCACCGTCCACGGCATCCTCGGCGACCGCGCGCGTCCGGAGGACGGCCCGGTCCTGCGCCCGCTGCGCCCCGGCGACCTCGGCTGGGTCGTCGAGCGCAACGGCGCGCTCTACGACGAGGAATGCGGCTGGGACCGCACCTACGAGGCCCTGGTCGCCTCGGTCGTCGCCGACTACGTGCGCGACCACGACCCGGAGCGGGAGAACGCCTGGATCGCCGAGTCGGGCGGCGTCCGCGTGGGCGCGGTGTTCTGCGTCAAGCGGGAGGAGGACGTCGCGCAGCTCCGGCTGCTGCACGTCGAGCCGGACGCCCGCGGCACGGGGGTCGGGGCCGCGCTCGTCGACGCGTGCGTCCGCTTCGCCGCCGAGGCCGGCTACGCGGAGATCATGCTGTGGACGACGGCGCTGCAGCGCGCGGCGCACCGGCTCTACGAGCGGGCCGGGTTCGTCCTGGAGGACGAGGAGCCGCCCGTGGAGCGCTTCGGGGACGTCGTCCACGGGCAGGTCTGGCGCAAGAAGCTGTGAGCCGGGCCCGTGGAGGCGGTGCGCCCCCACGGGCCGGTTCCGCAGCGATCCCTTACTGCGTCGGCGGCCGGGACGGGGGTCGGACGGAGTTCCGGCCGCCTGTGCACTACCGGCGTGCCGCCGGTTCCTCTGGGGGCTGATTCCCACCTCCCTTCCGGTGCGGCCGGGCGGGCGTGACTCCGCCCGGCGGCGGGGGGAGGGCGCCGTGCGGCGCCCGTGAGCCGGTCGCCGGGCCGGTCCGGTACGGCCGAGGACCCGAGGTGTGTCGCCGCGCGCCGCCGTCCCCGCGCCCGCTGGGGGACGGGTGGCGGGGCGGTGCGCCGGGAACGCCCTCGGCCGCACGGACCGGGCCGCGAGGGGAGGGGGAGGCGGGGACGGCCGGCCGGACCTCGCGCTCTGTGCGCCGCATCGGCAGCCTCCTCGCTCTCGACCTGGGGCTTTGCCGCCCCGAGTACCTCTCGTTCACCGTGTGTCACGATCTCGTTGCGTTAGGTACCCGCGCGTCATGCGCGCGTAAACGCGCGCCGCGCAAAGAATCAAGATCACGAAGCGGACTTTGCCCGCGCATTGCCCGCGCGGCGGTCACCCGCGGGGGCTGAGGTCCTCGGCGGCCATCGCCAGCAGCACCAGGGCGTCGTGCTCGGCGGTGCCGGGCTCGGCCTGGTAGACCAGCATCCGCTGCCCGCCGCCGGCGATGCCCAGCACCTCGTTGGCCAGGGTCAGCGACCCGATCACCGGGTGCCGGAACGCGGTCTCCCCGCCGCGTTTGACGAGCACCTCGTGCCGGCGCCACAGCTCGGCGAACTCCGCGCTCGCCGCGGACAGCTCGGCGACCAGCGCCGCGGCCGGCCCGGCGGCGGTCAGCTCGGCGGTGCGCAGGTGCGCGACGCTGTTGCGGGCCACCCGGTCCCAGTCGGCGAACAGCGTCCGCGCGGCCGGATGCAGGAAGGTGTAGCGGATCGTGTTGCGCTGCCCGGGCGGCCAGTCGCCGAGCCCGCTCATCAGCGCGAGGCCCTCGGGGTTCGCCGCGAGCACGTCGTTGACCTCGTCGAGCACGTAGGCGGGGCTGGGCCGCAGCGAGTCCAGCATCAGCAGCGTGCCGGGGCGGACGGGCCGGGGCGCCGCGGGCCGGCGGCGGGGCGTCCGCCCGGCGACCCTGTCCGCGAGGCCGAGCAGGTGGGCGTGCTCGTCGTCGCTGAGGCGCAGCGCGCGGGCCAGCGCGTCCAGCACCGAGTCGCTGGGCGAGGTCTCGCGTCCCTGCTCGATCCGGGTGTAGTAGTCGACGCTCACCCCGGCGAGCGCGGCCAGTTCCTCGCGGCGCAGCCCGGGGTTGCGCCGGGGGCGCGGCCCGATGGGCAGCCCGACGTCGGCGGGGCCGATCCGCCCCCGCCGGACCCGCAGGAACTCGGCCATCGCGTTCATGCCTCCGAGTCTGCCACCGGAGGCCGCCGTCCTGGGTGGCCGTGTCGCACCCAGGTATCGCCCGGCCTTCCGGACCCCCGGAGCGGCGGCGCAGACTCGGCGCATGACCGACGCAATGATCATCGGAGGCGGTTCCGGCATGGGCCTGGCCCTCGCCCGGACGCTGCTCGCCGAAGGCAGGGAAGTGACCATCGTGGGCCGGTCCGAGGACCGCCTCGCCGCCGCCGCAGCGGAACTGGGGCAAGAGGACGGGAAGCTCGGCACGATGCGCGCCGACATCGGCCGCGAGGAGGACGTGGCCGAGTTGTTCGCCCGCGTGGGGAAGGTGGAGCACGTGGCCGTCACGGCCGCGGACGCGACCGGCGTGTACGGCCCCACCGCCGACGTCCCCACGCAGACCGCCCGATCCTTCGTGGACGCCAAGCTCCTGGGCGCCTGGCTGGTCGCCAAGCACGGAGCCGGCCGCGTGACCGGGTCGATCACCTACACCTCGGGCATCAACGCCTACCGTCCGAACGGCTCGAACACGATCGTGGCCGCCGCCAACGGAGCGCTCGCTTCCCTGGCGTACGGCCTGGCGGTCGAACTGGCCCCCGTCCGGGTGAACGTCATCTCGCCCGGCTGGGTCGACACCCCCATCTGGGAGCAGCTCGCCATGGACAAGCAGGCGGCCTTCACCGACCTGGCCGCCCGCCTCCCCGCCCGCCGCATCGGCACCCCCCAGGACATCGCCCAAGCGTTCACATCGGTGATGGCCAACACCTTCATGACCGGCACCGTCCTGCACGTGGACGGCGGCCACCGCCTCACCTGACCGCCCGGCCCCCGGCTCCCGGCCGCCCGCGCGGGGTGATCGCTCAGAGCGAACGTTGCTGCGGAAACAAATTTGTGCTCCGTTTTCTTGAGTGTGTATGACTCAACTTGAGGTTGGGTCGTCGACGGACTTGGAGCTGAGCATGAGCGAAACCCTGACGCTGCCGGTGCTGCCCCTGGAGGACGGGGTCGTTCTGCCCGGCATGGTGGTTCCCCTCGACCTGTCCGAGAACGCGGAGGTCAGGGCGGCCATCGAGGCCGCGCGGGCGGCGGCCCAGTCCCGGGGACCGGGCATCCGGTCGGCGAGCAAGCCGCGGGTGCTGCTGGTGCCCCGGCTGAACGGGCGGTACGCCGCGGTCGGCACGCTCGGCGTGATCGAGCAGGAGGGGCGGCTGCCGACCGGCGAGCCGGGGGCGGTCGTCCGCGGCGTGTCGCGCGTGCGGATCGGGACCGGGACCACCGGGCCCGGCGCGGCCCTGTGGGTCGAGGGCACCGTGGTCGAGGCGCCGCCGGCGTCCGGGCGGGCCCAGGAGCTGGCCAAGGAGTACAAGGGCCTGGTCAGCGCGATCCTGCAGAAGCGGGGCGCCTGGCAGGTCGTGGACGTCGTGCAGAAGATCGACGACCCGTCCACGCTGGCGGACAACGCCGGGTACGCGCCGTACCTGACCGACGAGCAGAAGATCGAGGTCCTGGAGACCCTCGACGTGGCCGAGCGGCTGGAGCTGCTCATCGGCTGGACGCGCGACCACCTCGCCGAGCTGGACGTGGCGGAGACGATCCGCAAGGACGTCCAGGAGGGCATGGAGAAGACGCAGCGGGAGTTCCTGCTGCGGCAGCAGCAGGAGGCCATCCGCAAGGAGCTGGCCGAGCTGAACGGCGACCCCGCCGACGAGGAGGACGACTACCGGGCCCGGATCGAGGCCGCGAACCTCCCCGAGAAGGTGCGCGAGGCCGCGCTGAAGGAGGTCGACAAGCTGGAGCGGTCGTCCGACGCCTCGCCGGAGGGCGGCTGGATCCGCACGTGGCTCGACACGGTGCTCGACATCCCGTGGAACGAGCGCACGGAGGACGCCTACGACATCGCCGGCGCCCGGGAGATCCTGGACGCCGACCACGCCGGGCTGGACGACGTCAAGGAGCGCATCGTCGAGTACCTCGCCGTGCGCAAGCGGCGCGAGGAGCGCGGCCTCGGCGTCATCGGCGGGCGCCGCAGCGGCGCCGTCCTGGCCCTGACCGGGCCTCCCGGGGTCGGCAAGACCTCGCTCGGCGAGTCGGTCGCGCGGGCCATGGGACGCAAGTTCGTCCGTGTCGCGCTGGGCGGCGTCAGGGACGAGGCCGAGATCCGCGGCCACCGCCGCACCTACGTCGGCGCGCTGCCCGGGCGCATCGTCCGCGCCATCCGCGAGGCCGGCTCGATGAACCCGGTCGTCCTGCTGGACGAGGTCGACAAGGTCGGCGCCGACTACCGGGGCGACCCGACGGCGGCGCTGCTGGAGGTCCTCGACCCCGAGCAGAACCACACCTTCCGGGACCACTACCTGGAGGTCGAGCTCGACCTGAGCGACGTGCTGTTCCTCGCCACGGCGAACGTGGTCGAGGCCATCCCCGGCCCGCTGCTGGACCGGATGGAGCTGGTCGAGCTCGACGGCTACACCGAGCACGAGAAGGTCACCATCGCCCGCGACCACCTGCTGCCGCGCCAGCTCGACAAGGCCGGGCTGGAGGCGTCCGAGGTGACGTTCGGCGACGACGCGCTGCGGCTGCTGGCGGCGGAGTACACCCGGGAGGCCGGCGTCCGGTCCCTGGACCGCTCGATCGCGCGCGTGCTGCGGAAGATCGCCGCGAACGTGGCGCTGGAGAAGGCGACCCTGCCGGTCCACGTCGGCGCGGCCGACCTCAAGGACTACCTGGGCCGCCCCAGGTTCACCCCGGAGGTCGAGCTGAGCCGGAACGAGCGCCGCACCGGCGTGCCGGGGGTGGCGACGGGCCTCGCGGTCACCGGCGCGGGCGGCGACGTCCTCTACATCGAGGCGTCGCTGGCCGACAAGGAGACCGGCGACACCGGCGTGACGCTCACCGGGCAGCTCGGCGACGTCATGAAGGAGTCGGCCCGGATCGCGCTGTCCTACCTGCGCTCGCGCGGCGCGGAGCTGGAGCTGCCGGTCGGCGACCTGAAGGACCGCGGCGTGCACGTCCACGTGCCCGCCGGCGCGATCCCGAAGGACGGCCCGAGCGCCGGCATCACGATGACGACGGCCCTGGCGTCGCTGCTGTCGGGGCGGCCGGTCCGCGCGGACGTGGCGATGACCGGCGAGGTGTCGCTGACCGGGCGGGTCCTGCCGATCGGCGGCCTGAAGCAGAAGCTGCTGGCCGCGTCCCGGCTCGGCATCACGACCGCGATCGTGCCGAAGCGCAACGAGCCCGACCTCGAGGACGTCCCGGCGGAGGTGCTGGAGAACATGACGGTCTTCACCGTCAGCGACGTCCGCGAGGTGCTGGACCTGGCCCTGGAGCCGGCCACCACCGCGGTGGCGGCCTGACGGAGCCGGACGCCCGCGCCGGTCCGGCGCGGGCGTTCGCATGCCCGGATTCGGTCCTGCCCGTAATCCCGTGCCGCGCATAGTCCGGGACCGGGCGGGGACCTGCCGCCGGGTGTTGGTGGAAATGTGGCAGCCCGCGGCGCCGGGCGAACGGGTCCCGTGGTACATCGTCGCCCTGCGCGTGCTCGTCGTCCTGGTGGCGCTGGGCCTGCTCGGCGTCTTCTTCTACTTCGCGTTCAGGCTCACCCTGACGCCCGTGCACGACAACGGCCAGGCGGGCGGCAACACCGATCCGGGCCGCTCGCTGCGCTTCTACCTGGACCGCCCCACCAAGGAGGCCGCCCTCCAGATAGGCGGCAACCTCCTGCTCCTCGCCCCCCTCGGCGTGCTCCTCCCGGTCGTCTGGACGACCCTGCGCGGCCCCATACGCCTGGCCCTCCTCACCGGGATGCTCTCCCTGGCCATCGAGACCGTGCAGGGCTTCCTGGTGATGGGCCGGGCCTTCGACGTAGACGACGTCATCCTCAACGTCGCCGGCGTGGTGATCGCCTACGTCTTCCTTGGCCGCCGCCTCTCAAGATCCCTCCGCGGCTCCTAGCGCGGGGTCAGGTGGAAGACTCTCAGTTCGCGGTGGGCTCGTTCCACGTAGCTGTCGTAGACGGGCCAGACGGCTGTTAGGCGGGGCCAGATCTCCTTGCGCTCCGCGTCGTCCAGGAGGTGGGCGGTCACCGGGGTGGTGCGGCCCTGGAAGCTGACCTCGGCCTCGGGGGTCTTGATGAGGTTGCCGGTCCAGGCCGGGTGCTTCTCGCGGCCGAAGTTGGAGCCGACGACGTACCAGCCGCCGACCGGGTCGGGCAGGCAGGCGAGCGGGGTCCGGCGGGGGAGGCCGGTCACGGCGCCGGTCGTGGTCAGCACGAGGCTCGGGACGAGGAGCTGGCCGAGCAGGAGCCGGCCGCCGGTCATCCTGTGCAGCGTCCGGTCGATCGGCGGGACGACCCTGGGTCCCACCTTGGCGAACCACGCGGCGCCCGAGACCCGGTGGAACACGGGCCCGAGGGTGCGCTGGACCAGGGTCGGCGCCGACGCGCCCTCGGGGGCGAGCCGCCCGGCCCGGCGCGGGTTCAGGTGGCCGTTGGCGGCCAGCCAGCGCAGCGCGTCGGCGACGGTCTCCTCGACGGGGCGGAGGGTGAGGTCGAGCGCCTCCAGGATGGGGCGGTCGTCGGTCGGGACGAGCGTGACCATGAACTCGGCGGCGTCGCGGGTGAGCGGGTAGTCGAAACGGCGGACGCGCTTGGCCGCGTCCAAGGCGGAGCCCAGCCCGAGCATCACGCGGGACGGGACGCGGACGCGGCGGCACCGCACGCCGGTGAGGCGGTCGCACAGGTCGGCGTACTGCGGCCAGGTCAGGTAGTGGCCGCCGAGAACCCAGCGGCTCGGTCCCTGGCGGGCCTCCACGGAACGTGCCAGCGCCTCGCCGAGGTCGCGGACGTCGATGACCGAGACCCCGCCGCCCGGCAGCGGCCACACCTTGCCGAGCGCGGCGGCGAGGCCCTCCATCAGCGCGTCGAGCGCCGGCTGGTCCGGCCCGCACACGCCGCCCGGATAGACGATCGTGACCGGCGCGCCGTCCGCCTGGAGGCCGCGCACGTAGCGCTCGGCCGCGAGCTTCGACCTGCCGTAGGCGGTGCGCGGGCTCGCCAGGGCGTCGTTCGCCGTGATGACCGTGCCGGACGGCGGCACGAACACCGCGACCGTCGACACGTGGACCACCGGGGACAGGCCCTGCGCGACGGCGCCGCCGACCACGTTGCGCGTGCCCCGGACGTTCACCTCGACCAGGTCGCGGTCGCCTCCGGTCACGTCGATCGCGGCGGCGGCGTGGATCGCGGCGTCGCAGCCGGCGAGCGCCGCCGAGACCGCGTCCGCGTCCAGCATGTCGCCGGTGACGAGTTCGACGTCCGCGGCGGCCGCTCCGACCGAGGCCAGGACCCCGGCGGCCCTGCCGGGGTCGCGGACGAGGGCGCGCGGCCGGTGCCCGGCGGCCAGGAGGGCGCGGACGGTGTGGGACCCGACGAACCCCGAGGCGCCGCTGACGAAGATCCGCATGGGGCAAAACTAGCGCTTGGTATTGGCGGTGCGACAGCCCGGGCCCCGGGTGGCCGCGGCATTTTCGGACGCCTCGATTACCCGCGGCCGGACGGTTCGTCATTGACGCTCTCTGGAACGGTCCATCACACTCGTGACTCACCTGTCCGGCGACCGGGAGGAGATCGATGAGGATCGGACTGGCCGGCGCGGGGCGCATCGGTGCGCGCCACGCCGCCGCCCTCTGCGCACTGCCCGAGGTGGACGCCCTGGTCATCGCCGACGCGGACGCCGCCCGCGCGCGCGATCTCGCGGCCCGCCTCCCGTCCCCGGCGCGGGCGGCCGGCGCGGTCGCCGAACTGTTCGCCTGCGGCCTCGACGGGCTGGTCGTCGCCGCGGCCACCGACGCGCACGCGGCCCTGGTGGAGCGGGCCGTCGCCGCGCGGATCCCCGTCTTCTGCGAGAAGCCGCTCGCCTCGGATGTTGATGGAACGTTCCAAGTCGTGGCGGCGGCGGCCGCGGCCGGCGTCCCGGTGCAGGTCGGCTTCCAGCGCAGGTTCGACGCGGGGAACGCGGCGGCGCGCGAAGCCCTCGCGTCCGGGCGGCTCGGCTGGCTGCACACGATCCGGTCCTGCAGCTTCGACCCGTCGCCGCCGCCCGCCGAGTACGTCCCGACGTCCGGCGGGCTCTTCCGTGACTGCGTCATCCACGACCTGGACCTCATCCGGTTCGTCACCGGGCGCGAGATCGTCCGCGTGATGGCCTCCGGCGCCAACCGGGGCGAGGACTTCTTCCGCGAGTGCGGCGACATCGACACCGGGTCCGCGCTGCTCGTCCTGGACGACGGGACGCTCGGCGTCGTCTCCGCCACCCGCTACAACGCCGCCGGCTACGACGCGCGGCTGGAGCTGTTCGGCTCCAAGGACAGCGTCGTCACCGGCATGGACGACCGGACGCCCGCGACCCCGCTGCCCGAGCGGGACGCCGAGCCGAAGCACGCCTACAGCGGTTTCATGGAGCGCTTCTCCGACGCCTACGACGCCGAGATCCGGGCGTTCGTGGACGTGGCGGCGGGCCGCCGCGCCAACCCCTGCCCGCCGGAGGACGCCCTGGAGGCGTTCTACCTCGCCGAGGCGTGCGAGCTGTCCATGCGCGAGGGCCGGGTCGTCGGCGCCGAGGAAGTGCGGCGATGAGCTTCGACCTCATCACGATGGGGCGGGTGAGCGTCGACGTCTACCCGGACCAGGTCGGCGTCCCGCTGGAGGACGTCGAGTCGTTCGGCAAGTACCTCGGCGGCAGCCCCACCAACGTCGCCGTGGCGGCGGCCAGGTACGGCCGCCGGGCCGCCGTCGTCACCCGCACCGGCGACGACCCCTTCGGGCGGTTCGTCCGCAAGGCGCTCCGGGGGTACGGCGTGGACGACCGGTACGTCACGGCCGTCCCCGGCCTGCCGACACCGCTGGCCTTCTGCGAGATCTTCCCGCCGGACGAGTTCCCGCTGTACTTCTACCGCTATCCCAAGGCCCCCGACCTGGAGATCCGTCCGGACGAGCTGGACCTGGAGGCGATCCGTGAGGCCCGCATCGTGTGGGCCACCGTCACGGGCCTGTCCCAGGAGCCCAGCCGCGCCGCGACCCTGGCGGCGATGACCGAGCACCCCGGGCAGACCGTCATCGACCTCGATTACAGGCCGATGCTCTGGGACGACCCAGGGGAGGCGCCGCACTGGGCCGGGCTCGCCTTGGCGCAGGCCGAGGTCGCCGTGGGCAACCTCGACGAATGCGAGGTCGCGGTAGGGGAGAGGGAGCCGCTGGCCGCCGCCCGCGCGATCCTCGAAAGAGGCCCCGAACTCGCCATCGTGAAGATGGGCCCGGACGGCGTCCTCGCCGCGACCGCCGGCGAGACGGTGCGGGTACCGCCCGTCGAGGTCGACGTCGTCAACGGGCTCGGCGCGGGCGACGCGTTCGGCGGCGCGATCTGCCACGGCCTCCTCGCCGGATGGGACCTGCCGCGCCTGATCGGGTTCGCGGGCGCCGCCGGGGCGATCGTCGCGTCCCGCATCGCCTGCTCCGCCGCGATGCCCGCGCAGGACGAGGTCGAAGCACTTCTCAAGGAGACCGGATGAAGTACCACCTGCCCGCCGGCACCGCCGCGGACGGCCCGTACCGGCTCGTCGTCACCCCCGAGTCGGCCGGCTGGACGCATTCGTCGCTGCGCGTCCTCGACCTGCCGGACGGCGGCGAGCACACCTTCGCCACCGGCGAGTTCGAGACGATCGTGCTGCCGCTGGCCGGATCCTGCGCCGTCGAGTGCGACGGCTCGCAGTTCGAGCTGGCGGGACGCGACGACGTGTTCAGCCGGGTCAGCGACTTCGCCTACGTCCCGCGCGACGCGCGGGTCACCGTGCGGGGGCGCGGCCGGTTCGCGCTGGCCGGCGCCCGCTGCGCGACGCGGCTGGAGCCGCGCTACGGGCCCGCCGAGAAGGTGCCCGTGGAGCTGCGCGGCGCGGGGCCGGCGAGCCGCCAGGTCAACAACTTCGGGACGCCCGAGGGGTTCCCGTTCGCCGAGAAGCTCATCGCCTGCGAGGTGCTGACGCCGGGCGGCTGCTGGTCGTCGTTCCCGCCGCACAAGCACGACGAGGACCGGCCCGGCGAATCGGTGCTGGAGGAGATCTACTACTTCGAGGTCGCCCGGGACGGCATGGGCTACCAGCGCGTCTACGGCTCGCCCGGCCGCCCCATCGACGTGCTCGCGGAGGTCCGCAGCGGCGACGCCGTGCTGATCCCGCACGGCTGGCACGGCCCGTCGATGGCCCCGCCGGGGCACGACCTCTACTACCTGAACGTGATGGCGGGCCCGTCCCCGGAACGGGCCTGGAAGATCTGCGACGACCCGGCGCACGCGTGGATCCGCGGCACCTGGGCCGGTCAGGAGGTCGACGCCCGCCTCCCGCTGACCTCGGCGGACGGGCGCCCCTGACGCACCGTGGTCCGGCCGCTGCCGAATTGTGAGCGGCACGGGATCCCAGACCGCCGCGATCTATGGTCAACTCCTCAGAACGAACATCAGGGGAGAAACGGAGTGCAGCCGATGAGAGGCGTTGTCGCGCGCGGGTCGTCCAGGGGCCTCGCGGTGCTCGCCGCCGCGGCCCTGCTGGCGCTGAGCGCCTGCAGCAGCTCGGGCGGGAAGAAGTCCGAGGAGGCGCCCGAGGGCGCCGGCCCCCGGATGAAGATCGCGATGGTGACCCACTCGGGCGCCGGCGACACGTTCTGGGACATCGTGCAGAAGGGCGCCAAGGCCGCCGCCGCCAAGGACAACGTCGAGTTCCTGTACTCGGCGGACCCGGACGGCGGCAAGCAGGCCCAGCTCGTCCAGGCCGCGATCGACAAGAAGGTCGACGGCATCATCGTCACGCTGGCCAAGCCGGACGCGATGAAGGACGTGCTGGCCCGCGCCGCCGCCGCGAAGATCCCGGTCGTGTCGATCAACTCCGGCGCGGAGGAGTCGGCGAAGCTCGGCGCGATCGCGCACTTCGGGCAGGACGAGTCCGTCGCCGGCGAGGCGGCCGGGACCGAGCTCGGCGAGATCGGCGCGAAGAAGGCGCTGTGCGTCATCCACGAGCAGGGCAACGTCGGCCTGGAGGCCCGCTGCGCCGGCGCGAAGAAGACGTTCGGCGGCGACCTGGAGAACCTGTTCGTCCAGGGCACCAACATGCCGGACGTCAAGTCGTCCATCACCGCCAAGCTCCAGTCGGACAAGAGCATCGACGGGATCCTGACGCTCGGCGCCCCGTTCGCGGCGACCGCCGTCGACTCGGTCAAGGAGACCGGCAGCAAGGCCAAGATCGGCACGTTCGACCTGAACAAGGACCTCATCGCCTCGCTCAAGGCGGGCGACATCGAGTTCGCCGTCGACCAGCAGCCCTACCTGCAGGGCTACGAGGCCGTCGACGAGCTGTGGCTGCTGAAGAACAACGGCAACGTCCTCGGCGGCGGCCGCCCGGTCCTGACCGGTCCCGCGATCGTCACCAAGGAGAACGCGAGCGGACTGGAGGCGTTCGCGAACCGGGGGACGCGATGACGCAGGCGGTCACCGAGCCGCCCCCGGTGGCCGGTCCCGGCTCCGACGAGCGCCTGGCCCGGCGGTCGCCGCTGCGGCGGCTGCTGGGCCGCCCGGAGCTGGGCGCGCTGCTCGGCGCGGTCGCCCTGTTCGTGTTCTTCTCGGTCGTCGCGGACGCGTTCCTGCGCGCCGGGTCGTTCTCGACCGTGCTGTACGCCAGCTCCACGTTCGGGATCATGGCGGTCGGGGTGTCGCTGCTGATGATCGGCGGCGAGTTCGACCTGTCCGCCGGGGTGATGGTGACGTCGTCGGCGCTGATCGCCGCGCTCACCGCCTACCAGTTCACGCTGAACGTGTGGGCGGGCGTCGTCGTCTCGCTCGTCCTGACGCTGGCGCTCGGCATGGTCAACGGCGTCCTCTGCGTCAGGACCAGGCTGCCGAGCTTCATCATCACGCTCGCGACGTTCTTCATGCTCGCCGGGCTCAACCTCGGCGTGACGAAGGCGCTCACCGGCAACGTCGCCAGCGACTCGGTCCGCGACATGGACGGCTTCGGCGCCGCCCGCGCGATCTTCGCGTCCGACGTCGACGTGCTCGGCGTCAACGTGAACATCACCGTGTTCTGGTGGCTGCTGTTCACGGCGGTCGCGACCTGGATCCTGCTGCGCACCCGCGTCGGCAACTGGATCTTCGCGGTGGGCGGCTCCGCCGCCAGCGCCCGCGCGGTCGGCGTCCCCGTCGACCGCGTCAAGATCGGCCTGTTCATGGGCGTGGCGTTCTGCGCCTGGTTCTCCGGGATGCACCTGGTGTTCGCGTTCGCGACCATCCAGTCGGGCGAGGGCGTCGGCAACGAGTTCCTGTACATCATCTGCGCGGTCATCGGCGGCTGCCTGCTGACCGGCGGCTACGGGTCGGCGATCGGCGCGGCCATCGGCGCGTTCATCTTCGGCATGACGAACAAGGGCATCGTGTACGCGGAGTGGAACCCCGACTGGTTCCGGTTCTTCCTCGGCGCGATGCTGCTGATCGCGACCGTGGTGAACCTGGTCGTGCGGCGCAGAGTGGAGCGCTCGTCATGACGGCCGCGAAGGGGAGCGCCGGCGGCGCGCCGCTGATCAGGCTGACCGGCGTCGGCAAGGGCTACGGCAACGTCATCGCGCTGCGGGACGTGGACATGGAGGCGTCCGCCGGCGAGGTCACCTGCGTGCTCGGCGACAACGGGGCGGGCAAGTCCACCCTCATCAAGATCGTCTCGGGCCTGCACCGGCACGACACCGGCACGTACGAGGTCGGCGGCGAGGAGGTCGCGTTCGACTCGCCCCGCGAGGCGCTCGACCGCGGCATCGCCACCGTCTACCAGGACCTCGCGGTCGTCCCGCTGATGCCGGTGTGGCGGAACTTCTTCCTCGGCTCGGAGAAGCGCAAGGGCTTCGGCCGCATGGACATCGACTTCATGCGGCGGACCACCCGCGACGAGATGGCCGCGATGGGCATCGACCTGCGGGACGTCGACCAGCCCATCGGGACGCTGTCGGGCGGCGAGCGCCAGTGCGTGGCGATCGCCCGCGCCGTCTACTTCGGCGCGAAGGCCCTCGTGCTGGACGAGCCCACCGCCGCGCTCGGCGTGAAGCAGGCCGGGGTGGTGCTGCGCTACATCGTCCAGGCGCGGGAGCGCGGCCTCGCGGTCGTGTTCATCACCCACAACCCGCACCACGCCCACCCGGTGGGGGACCGCTTCCTCATCCTCAACCGGGGCCGCAGCATCGGCTACCACACCAAGGACGAGATCACCCGGGAGGAGCTGACCGGCCTCATGGCGGGCGGCAGCGAGCTGGAGGAGCTCGCCCACGAACTGGACGCCGCCGCGTCCAAGACCGACGACACCTGAGCCGGCCGGCGCGCACGCCCGGGACCGCCGCTAGGCCGGGGCCAGCCAGGCGCGGCACAGCCACCAGGCGTTGACGCCGCCGAACGTGTCGGACGCGTCGACGCCGGTGACCTCGGCGAACCGCTGGACCCTGTTCCGCACCGTGTTGGGGTGCACGAACAGGCGCCCGGCGGCCGCGGCGACGTCGCGGCCCTCCTCCAGCCAGGCGCACACGGCGCAGGCGACCGGCTCGGCGTTCGCGCCGAGCTCCGCGCGGGCCGCCCGGTACCGGTCGAGCAGGATCGCGGTGAGGTCGGTGCGGTCGGCCGCCGCCGCGACGACGGCCACCTCGGCGACGTGCACGACGCCGGTGCGCCCGGTCGCCTCGGCGGCGGCGAGCGCCGACACCGCGAGGCGCCGCGCGGCGGCCAGGTTCTCCGCCTCGGCCGGCCCCGCGAGCCCCGCCGGGGCGCCGCCGGGCGACACCGGCGGCCGGGCCGCCACCGCGAACCGCAGCCCGTCCAGCAGCGCCGACAGCGCCGGCGGCCGGACGGGCGGCGGGCCGTCCCGGTCCGCGCCGGACGGGCGGGCGGCCAGCACCCACAGCGCGCCGCCGGCCGGCAGGCCCGCCTCGGCGGCGGCGAGCGCGGCGGCCGAACCGCCGTCGAGCAGGCGCCGCAGCAGCGCCGCGTCCCGCGCCTCCCGCTCCGGCCCGGCCCCCGCCGCCCGCAGCGCGTCCCGGTGCGCCCGGATCAGCCGGGTCCGGACGGCCTCGGCCCAGTCGTCGTACAGCTCCCGCGCGTCCAGCAGCAGCCCCTCCCCGACGCCCGCGGCGGCGGCGGCCTCCCGGGCCCGCGACCAGATCGCCCGCTCGGCGACGTGGATCGCGCTCAGCACCGCCTCGACGGGCACGCCCTGCCGGGCGCGGGTCACGCCGAGCTCCGCGACGAACGCCAGCTCGGCCTCCGTCGGCCCGCGCCGCGCCGCGATCGCGCGGGTCGCCGCGGCGAGCAGCGCGCGGGTGTGCCCGGCGATGTCGGCGGGCGGCAGCACGGAGACCTCACGCACCAGGGACGCCACCCCGGCGACCACGGAGGGCAGCAGGTCCTCCTCGCCGGAGATCCGCTCGATGAGGTCGATCACCGGCGTCCAGTCGGCGTCCTTCTGCTCCATGGGCCCGATTGTGGTGCGCCACAACCCGGGCCGCCAAACGCGTGACGCACTCCATGTCCGCGGCACCCGGCGATCCCTATGGTTGGAGGCCACCACAAGACCGACGCCGTCTCCGGGAGCGCGCCCATGACCTCTGCCCGCCGTGTCGCCGTGATCGGCGCCGGGCCGGCCGGCCTCGCCGCCGGGAAGGCCCTGCGCGACGCGGGCGTGGAGGCCGTCCTCTACGAGCGGGGCGACCGCCCCGGCGGGCTGTGGGTGCGGGGGAGCGGGCTGTCGCCCGCCTACGCGTCCCTGCACCTCAACACAAGCAAGGGGCGCACCGAGTTCGCCGACTTCCCGATGCCCCGGCACTGGCCCGACTACCCGTCCGCCGACATGATCGCCCGATATCTGGCGGACTACGCGGAGCGCTTCGGCGTCACGCCGCACATCCGCTTCAACAGCACCGTCGTGTCGGTGGAGCGGGACGGGACGGGCGGCCCGTGGACGGTGGCCACCGAGTCCGGCGAGACCGGCCGGTACGACGCCGTCGTCGTCGCCAACGGCCACAACTGGGACCCCCGGTGGCCCGACCCCGCGCCGCCCGGCGAGTTCGCCGGCGAGCAGATGCACGCGCACGCCTACCGCGACCCCGGGATCTTCCGCGGCAGGCGCGTCCTCGTCGTCGGCATGGGGAACTCCGCCATGGACATCGCCGTGGACGCCTCCCACGTCGCGCGCGGCCCGGTGCTGCTGTCGGCGCGGCGCGGCGTCCACATCGTCCCGAAGTACCTGTTCGGGCGGCCGTCCGACGCGACCGGCGGCGCCCTCGCCGCGCTGCCGTGGCGGATCAGGCAGCGCGTCGCCGAGACGATGCTGCGGCTCGCCGTCGGCCGCCCGCAGGACTACGGCCTGCCCGCGCCGGCGGGCGGGCTGTTCCAGGACCATCCGACGATCAGCGACACGATCCTGCACCGGCTGACCCACGGCGAGGTCGCGGCGCGCCCCGGCATCGAGCGCCTGGACGGCGACCGGGTCGTGTTCGCCGGCGGCGCCGCCGACCCCGTCGACCTGATCGTCTGGGCGACCGGCTACCGGGTCAGCATCCCGTTCCTGCCCCGCGGCCTGGTGGGCGGCGACCCGGAGCGGCTCCCGCTCTACAAGCGCGTCTTCCACCTGGACGACCCGAGCCTGGCCTTCGTCGGGCTGATGCAGTCGACGGGCGCGGCGCTGCCGGTCGTGGAGGCCCAGGCGAAACTGGCGGCGGCCTACTTCTCCGGCGCCTACGCCCTGCCGCCCCCGGCCGAGCAGCGCCGGGCCGTCGCCCGCGCCCTGCGCGCCGCGACCGCGCGGTGGGGCGACCGCCGCCCGGTGATGCGCGTCGACTTCGACGAGTACGTGGCCGAGCTGCCCCGCGAGGCGAAGGCGGGCCGGGCGCGGCTCGCGCGCGGCTCCGGCCGGACGTTCGCCCCGGCGCACCGCGAGGAGACCACCGCATGAGCACACCCCGCCCGTCCCGCGGCCGCGACCCGCGCGGCATGCGCGTGATCGTCACCGGCGCGTCCGGCACGTTCGGCCGCGCGATCGGCGCCCGGCTGTCCGGCCTCGGCGCCCGCGTCGCCGGCCTCGACATCGCGCCCCGGCCGGACGACCCGGTCGACGTCATCGCGTGCGACATCACCGACGACGCCGCCGTGCCCGCCGCCGTCGCCGAGGCGGTGGAGCGGCTCGGCGGCCTCGACCTGCTGATCAACAACGCCGGGATCGGCGGGCCCGCCCCGGCCGAGCTGCCGCCCGGCGAGGAGGTCCGCCGCCAGCTCGACATCAACCTGCTCGGCGCGTGGCGGGTGACGTCGGCGTGCGTGGACGCCCTCGTCGAGTCGCGGGGCAGGGTCGTCATGCTGTCGTCCCGCATGGCCGTGCTGCAGCTGCCGCTGGCCGCCGCGTACGGCGCGTCGAAGCGGGCGCTCGTGGCGTACGCCGACGCGCTCCGCATGGAGATCGGCACCCACGTCGGCGTGACCTGCGTGTACCCGTCCGCGGTGCGCAGCCCGATCCACGACTCGACAGCCGCGGCGGGCCTCTCCCTGGAGGGCATGAGCCGCTACGAGCCGCTGGACGGCGTGGTCGACGCGGTGCTGGCCGCCGCGCTGTCGCGCCGCCCCCGCCGGGACGTGACGACGACGCGGCGCGGCGCCGTCGAGTTCTTCCTCGCCCGGCACCTGCCCGCGCTGACCGACCGGATCGTCGCCCGGACGTTCGGCGCGCGCGTCCGCTCGGGCGCGTTCGCGGGCGCCGAACTGGCCGCCGGCGCGGTGCGCCGCCACGCGGACCGCCCGTGAGCGCCGTCGCGCCGGCGCGGCCCGGGACCGGGGCCCGGCCCCGCGCCCGCGACCTCACCGGCTATGCGGCGGGTTCGCTCGGGATGGGCGTGTGGGTGACCGTCCCCGGCCTGCTGCTGCTCTACTTCATGACGCACACGCTCGGCGTCTCGCCCTTCCTCGCCGGGCTCACGCTGCTGCTGCCGAAGATCGTCGACGCGGTCGCGCACCCGCTCTTCGGGACGCTGTCGGACCGGCAGGCGCGCCGCGCCGGGCACCGCCGCGGCATGCTGCGCTGGGGCCTGCTGCTGGCGCTCGCCTGGATCGGGCTGTTCTCGGTGCCGCCCGGCGTCTCCGGCTGGTCGGCGGCGCTGTGGGTCGGCGCGTTCTACATCGCGGGGAACGTCCTGTACGCGTGCTTCCAGGTGCCGTACCTGACGACGCCGTCCGACCTGCGGATCGGCTACCACGAGCGCACCCGCGTGTTCATGTACCGGATGCTGCTGCTCACCGTGGGCCTGCTCGGTGCCGGGGTCGCGGCACCGGCGCTGGTGTCGTCGGGCGAGCGCGGCGCCTACGCGCGGATGGCCGTCCTGCTCGCGGCCGTCCTGGTCGCCACGGGCGCCGCCGCCGTCGTCTTCGTCCGGCGGCTCACCGACCGCTGCGGCTTCCGGGTCCCGGACGGGAGGGCGCACTCCGTGTCCGCGGACGTCCGCATCGCGTGGCGGGACCGCGACTTCCGGACGCTGGTGCTGTCGTACCTGTTCACGAGCGTCACGACGCACCTGTTCCTCGCCGCGGTGCCCTTCTACGCCGAGTACGGGCTGGACGACGAGGGCCTGACGGCGGTGCTGATGGGCGCGTTCCTCGTTCCCGCCGTGGTCGCCGGGCCCGTGTGGAAGAGGGTGTCGCGGCGGACCGGCAAGCAGCGCGCGCTGCTGATGTGCCAGGGCGCGTTCGTCGTCGGTCCGCTCGCCCTGTGGCCCGGCGACGCGATGGGCCTGCCCGCGACCGTCGCGGTGATCGCCGTGCTGGGCACCGCGTTCGCCGGGCTCCAGCTCTTCGCGTTCTCCCTCGTCCCGGACGTGGTCGCCGCCGCCGAGTCGCGCGGCACGGCCCGCGCGGGCGCCTACACCGGCGTGTGGACGGCGACCGAGGCGACGGGCACCGCCATCGGCCCGTACGTGTACTCCGCCGCCCTCGCGATCGGCGGCTTCGTCTCCACCACCGACGGCCGCGCCGTCGCCCAGTCGGACTCGGCGCTGCTGGCCCTGCTCATCGGCGTGACCGTCGTCCCCGCCGCGCTGATGGCGGTCGCCGCCGGCTTCCAGGCCCGCTTCTCCCTGGACCGCGCCCGCTCGCCGGCCGCCTAGCCGGCGTCAGGACCGGCCGGCGTCAGGACCAGGTCGCCTTCGCGAGGATCTTGTCGAGGTCCGGCGTGTCCCACTCGTCCACGATGAGAAGCCTGGGGTTCGTCAGGTACCAGTACCGCTGGACGTAGGAGGGGCCCGCGGGCCGGAACTGGGTGGCGCCGTTCAGGAAGACGCAGTTGAGCTTCCATTCGCGGTACTGCGCCCGCCGCGTCCCGACGGAGGCGGTGCCGGCGCGCGCGGGCTTCTCCCGGTCGTCGGGGGTGCCGATGCCGTTGAGGTCGCCCCGGTGCGGGCAGGAGCGGAACGCCTCGGTCTCCGGCCCCCAGGGGCCGGCGACGCGGAAGCTCCGCCAGCCGGTCGAGCCGTCGTTGAACCACGGCTCGCGGATCACCAGGAACCCCGGGCAGTTGTTGTCGTACGCCTTGCGGTCCTCGTCCCGTTCCGACGCGGGGATCAGCGTGGACGGGTAGCACTTGCCGGGCGTGTTCACCCAGTAGTTGCCCTGGGGGTCGCCCGGCAGGCCGGTCATCCGGACGAGCCGCCAGCTCTCCGGGACCGTGATCGAGAACGCGCCGAACGACATGCGCTTCCCGGCCGGCGAGGGGGTGGCGGCGACGGTGACGCGGTCGCGGTCGGGGCGGTTCGCGGCGTAGACGCCGACGCCGGCCGCGGCGGCGCCCGCGACGGCCGCGCCCGCGATGGCGACGCCCGCCTTGCCGCCGACCGCGGAGAGGAGCCCGCCGGAACCGGTCGCCGCGCCGCCCGTCCCCGCGGCGCCGGCCGTGCCTGCCGTGCCCGCGGTGCCGGCCGCGGTGCCCGCCGCCGCGGCTCCCGCGCCGGCCGGGGCCAGGCCGGCGGCGGCCAGCGGGAAGAGCGCGGCGAGGGCGGCCGCCGCGACGGCCAGGGCGCGGACGCCGCGCTTCTCCCAGTCCGCGCCGTAGGCCCGCACGGCGACGCGGTCGAGTTCGCCGACGAAGTGCGCGGCGCTCGGCGGGCGGTAGGCGGGGTCCTTCGCCATCCCCTGGAGCACCAGCGCGCGCAGCGGCTCGGGGACGTTCTCCGCCGGGACGGGCGCGCCGGTGTGCAGGCCCATCAGCGCCGCCGGGTCGTCCGCGCGGTAGGGCCGCTCGCCGGTCACGCACTCGTAGAACACGCAGGTGGCGGCGTACACGTCGGTGGCCGGGGCGGCGGGCTCGCCGCGCCACTGCTCCGGCGCCATGTAGACGGGGGTGCCCGACCGGCCGCCCTCGCCCGTCCAGACGGCGATGCCGAAGTCGATGAGCTTGCTGAGCCCGTCCGCGCGGACGACGACGTTGGCGGGCTTGTAGTCGCGGTGGACGACCCCGGCGGCGTGCGCGGCGGCCAGCCCGCGCAGCGAGCCCTTCAGCACCAGCAGCGCCGCCTCCGGGCCGAGGGCGCCGTGCTCGGCCAGGATCCGCTTCAGCGACACGCCCTCGACCGCCTCCATGATCAGCGCGGCGCCGTCCTCGTGCTCGACGAGCCGGTAGAGCCGCGCGACGTGCGGGTCGTCGACCCGGCCGAGCATCCGGGCCTCGTTGCGGAAGGCGTCCCTGGCCGCGGGACCGGCGCCGGCGGGCAGGTACTTGATCGCGACGGGCGTGCCGGACGCGGCGTGCCGGGCCAGCGCCACCCGGCCCTGCGCCCCGCGGCCCAGCTCGCGCACCTCCTCGAACTCCGAAACCCGCCACTGCGCCACCGGCCACCCCCAGAGGTCCGTCCCGATCGGTCCATCACTGTGACGCAGGGGACCGGTGGACGGTTTGATCAATCCTGCGAGCCGGGAGCGCCTCCCGCGGCGGTCACTCGGCGCGCCCCGGCTCGGGCCGGGAGGCGGTGATCTGCTCCGCGAGCATGCGCACCCGGGCCTCGTGCTCGTCGTAGCCGACGACGACCGGGGGCTCGTTGTACGGCATCGCGTCGGACGAGCGGCGCAGCTTCACGTACTGGCCGCAGGCGTCGATCGCGTACGGCTCCATGTCGTCCTGCAGGGCGCCGATGACCGTGATGCCGTGCGTCTCGCCGATCTTCCGGAACAGCGCGACGGCCTCCTTGCGGTGCTCCTTGCCCAGGTTGCGGCCCAGCTCGTCCAGGACCAGGCAGAGCCGGCCGCCGCCGGAGCTGGCGAGCGCGGCCGCGCACACGAGCTTGACCGCCTTCTCGTCCATGAGCGCGGTGTTGGCGCGCCGGTTGTAGGGGACGTAGCGCTGCCCGTCCGAGCGGCGCCACTTCGGCGTGACCCGCCAGCGCCACTCCTGCTCGGGGTCGGCCGGCTGCTCGGGCGTGGGGAATTCGAGGGTCGCGCCGTAGCCGCCGTACGCCAGGTCCAGCTTCTCGAACTCCTCCGCCACGCGCTGGAGGCGGGCGCGGATCGCGGCGGTCAGCGCGGTGCGGTGCGCCTCGGCCGCGCCCGCCGCCTCCGCGGCGCCCTTCCGCGCCTTCTCCAGGTCGGTGCGGCGCGCCGACAGCTGCACCTCGATCTGCCGCCGCTGGTGCCTCTCGTAGTCCTCCTGCCTGCGCAGATGCGCTTCGAGGGCCTGCGCGAGGCGGGCGAACACGGCCTGCTCGCGGTCGGTGCGGCGGCCGGCGCCCTCGGCGCGCTCCCGCAGCAGGAACCGGATCTCCTCCGGCATGTCCTCGTCGGACGGGCCGTCCGGGAAGACGTGCCGCAGCGCCTCCGACAGGTGCCTCTCCGCGGTGTGCCACCACTCGGCGGGCGTCCAGCCGGCCTCGTCGTCGTCCAGGCCCGCCAGCCACTCGGCGGCGCTCTCGCGGGAGCCGCCCCAGTGCTTCTCCAGGTCGTCCAGGGCGAGCGCGGCCCGCCTGTCGGCGAGCTCGGACGCGGCGCGGCGGATCCGGTCGCGCTCCTTCTCGTACGCCTCCCTGCGGCCGCGCAGCCGGTCGATCTCCAGCGCGCGGGTGTCGGCCTTCGCCTGGAGGCGGCGCAGCTCCTGCTCCGCCGCCCCGAGCCGCGGGCCGAGCCGGGACTCGCCGGCCGCCAGCTCCTCCAGGCTCTCGCGCAGCTCCGCCATCCGCTCGCGGACCTCGTCCAGCTCCTCGGCCGCGCGGGCGCCGCCCAGCCGCCGGCCGGCGAGCGCCACGTCGGCGGCGGCGTCGGACGCGGCCCGCCGCGCGTCATCCAGGGCCTCCTGCGCGGCCTCCAGCGCGGTGCGGGCCGCCTGGACGCGGGCGACGCGCCCGGTGACCGGCTCGGCGAAGCCGCCGACGACGACCGCGCCGGCGCCGCCGCCGTCCAGGGCGGCGAAGAACCGCCCCAGCGCGAGCTCGCACCGCACGCCCTCGGGCAGGCCGCCGCCCCCCGCCGGGACGATCATGGAGCCGGGCATGCCCGCGAGCGCCCCGACGGCGGCGCCGAGGTCGTCCTCCGCGACGACGACGGCCTCGCGGTAGGGCCAGAGGGCGGCCTCCCAGCGCTCCCGGACGTCGTCGGCCAGCTCGACCGCGTCCAGCAGGCCGACCGCGGCGATGCCCGCGGCGGACAGCGCGCGGATCTGCTCCGGCGCGCTGCCCTCGCCCGCCTCCGCCTCGGCCAGGGACCGCTCCGCGCGGGCGACGGCGCCCTTGGCCATCCCGTACGCCTGCTGGGCCTCGTCCCGGCGCGCCTCGGCCTCCTTCAGCTCGGCGCGGGCGGTGTCGGCGTCGCGCCCGTCCGCCTCCCGCCGCCGCTCCTCCAGGGCGGAGACCTGCCGGCGCAGCTCGTCCATGCGGTCGCGGGCGACGGCCTTGTCGGCGCCGAGCCTGTCGGCCTGCCCCTTCAGCTCCGCGAGCGCCGCCTGCGCCTCCCGCACCTGCTCGTCCAGCGCGCCGCCGGTGAGCCGCTCGATCTCCCGCTCCGCCGCCCTGGCCGCCCGCGCCAGCTCCTCGCCCTCCGCGCGGAGCCGCTCCTGCTCGGCGGCGTGCGCGGCGTCGGCCTCCGCGGCGTCCACGAGCAGGCGGGCCTGCCGGGTCCGCCAGTGCCGCAGCGCCGCGGCCGCCTCGTCCCGCGCCCGGTCCCGCCGGTCGAACGTCTTCAGCAGGCTCGCCGCCTCCCGCTCCCACTCGGCGAGCCGCTCGGCGGCCTCCGCCGCCTTGGCGCGCTCCCGGTGCTCCTCCGCGCGGGACTTGCGCTCCGCCTCCAGCTCCCGGTCGAGCCCCGTCAGCGCGGCGATCGCGCTGAAGACGCGCTCCGGGCTGATCTCGTTGAGCGGCTGCGACAGCAGGTTCGTCGCGACCTTCGACCGCACCGACGTGGACAGGAACGACACGCACCTGACCCGGCCGCCGTACAGGACGCGGCCCAGGTCCTTCGCGACCAGGTCCCGGCGCCCCGCGCCGCGGGGGAGGCCCGCCCACAGCCGGTCGGCGAGCGCGACCCGGTCGGCCTCCGACGGCGCCGACGCCAGGTGCACGCCCCGCCGCCACCGGATCTCCAGGTGCGGCGCGTCGGCGTTCACCCGCAGCCACACCGTGACCGCGGTCTCCTCCTCCAGGTCGTTCTCCGGCGGCTCCGGGTGGTCGAAGACGCCGACGATGTACCCGTGGTCGGCGCTCGCCCACCGGCTGTCGCCCTGCGCCGCCAGCTCCGCGTTGAACAGCAGCTCCGCGACCGCCCGCGCGCCGGACGCGAACCGCCACTGCTCGTCGCCGAGCAGCGCCGTGATCGCCGCGATGAACGACGACTTGCCCGCGCCGTTGGAGTCCTTCGGCCCCTGCCCGGCGACGATGATCAGCGTCCCGGGGACGGTCGGCACCGGATGCGTGGACAGCCGCGAGATGTTCACCGCCTGCACCGCCACGAGCGTCCGGTCGCCGACGACGTTCTCGGTGTCGCGCGCGGTCGGCGTCGGTTCGGCCGTCATGTGCCCTCTCCCCGTCCCCGCCGCCGGGCCCGGATCGCCGCGGCGAGCGGCGAGTCCGGCCCGGCGGCCAAGATCAGCTCCTCCTGCAGCCGGCGCCGCGCCGCGGCCGTCAGCCGGTGGAACTGCGGCCCCGGCACGAACCCCCCGGCGTCGTCCGGACCGGCCTTCACCTGCGCGACCAGGCCCGCCAGCCGCAGCCGGCGCAGCGCCGCGTCCAGCTCCCCGACGGGCAGCTGGGTGCGGCGGCGCAGCTCCTCCGCCGGGGTCGGATGCGGCGAGGCCCACGTGTCGTCCTCCAGCAGCCCGGCGGCGCGCGGGATCGCCACCGAGTGGATGAGCACGAGCGCCAGCACCGCCCGCTCCCGCGCCGCCGGGACGCACTCGGGATCCTCGGCGAGCGCCGCGGCGACGTCGTCCCGGTATCCGGAGATCCACCGCGTCCGCTCCGACCGGACGAGCGTGCGCCCGCTGAGCGAGAGCATCTCCTCGACCGTCCGGCGCAGCGCCGGCTCCCGCAGCGCCGGGAACCGCACCTCCGGCACCGGCTCCGCCGCGTGCTCCACCGCCATGTAGGCGGCGACCAGCTCGGCCCGCCGCCGCTCGTCGTAGGGCCTGAGCAGCGGCTCGAAGAGCTCGCTCACCGCGCGTCCCCCTCGGCTCCCGCGGCCCCGTCGCGCCCGGCGCGGGACGGGGGCTGCGGGAGGCGGTGGAGGAGGTCGCGCAGAGACGCGAGGGACGATTCGGGCCACAGGGCGATCCGGGGGCCGGGGCGGACGATGCCGGCGGGCTCGTCCAGCAGCAGCCAGCCCGTGTCGTGCAGGCGGCGCAGTTCCCCGGTGGCCCAGCGGCGGGCCAGGCCGGCGTCGCCGCGCGACATGTCCGCGTAGACCGCGAGGACGTCCGCGACCGCGGCCGGGGAGCCCGGCCAGGGGGCGTCGTCCGGGCGGGTCCAGCAGCAGCGCAGCGCGGCGGCGAGGACGCGGCGGGCCTGGCCCGCGCGGTCCAGCGGCACGGGCGCGGTCTCGTACTCCTCCAGCAGCGCGGGCGTCGCCCCGTCCGGCCATGCGGGGAAGAGCCACACCCGGTCGCCGTCCGCCGCGGTGGCCGTGCCGGGCGGGACGGGGTCCGCCGCCGGCGCGGACGGGCCGCCCAGCACGCGGGCGCGTGCGCGGGCCAGCACGTGCGGGTCCACGCCGCCGTGCCCGGCGGTCACGGGCCCGTCCTCTCGAACCAGCCCGGCGTCACCCACGTCGGGGAGCCCTCGGCGCGCACGTCCAGGCCGTCCGACCAGACCAGCCGGTAGGGGAGTCCGGGATGCAGGTGGGCCGAGGAGAGGTCGGCGAGGATGCGGCGGGCCGCGGCCCAGTCCCGCGCGAGGACGTCCTCCACCGCGACCCGGTCGCGGCCGCGCAGGATCTCCTCGGCGATGTCGCGGAGCCGGTCGGTCGCCGCCGTGTCCGACCCGGTGTCGTCCGAAAGGCCCGGGTCGGGGACCGACGGGCGGGGCGGCGCGGGACGCGGGGGCGCGGCGCGCGGCGCGTCCTCCACGGCGGCCACCACGGCCGACGGCTCGTGCCACGGGGCGGCGGCGTCGAACACGAAGCCGTCCAGGACGGCCGCGAGCTCGTCCCGCGTCGCGGTCCGCGCGAACGTGCGCCACGTCTCGGGCGGCAGCAGCGTCAGGTTCCGGGTGGTGCCCGCGGAGTCCGACAGGCGGGCGGCCGCGCGGCGGGACGCGTCGCCGTAGGCGTAGATGGCGGCGCGCAGGTCGGTGCAGGTGCGGTCGAGCTGCGGCCAGCGGCGCAGGATCGCGCCGTGCAGCCGCTCGGCGCGCAGCAGGATCTCCTCCGTCCCCCACAGCTTCGGCGCCTGCTCCCGCAGCTCCTCGATGGTGCCGTTCGTCAGCGTGACCAGCTCGACGCTCCACAGCCGGAACGCGCGCGCGAGGCCCTCCGCGCCGTCCCGCGCCTGCTCGGGCGTCATGCGCGGGTCGGCCACGTTGAGCTGCTCCAGCGCCAGCAGCCGGTGCATCTCGCTCTGCCCGCCGTCCAGCATCATCCGGCGGACGAACATCAGCCCGACGACGCTGGTGAACGACGCCCGGTAGCGCAGCTGGTTCGGCTTCGGGAACACCTCGCGGACGGCGCCGAGCCCCTTCAGCACCCGCAGCCGGTTCTCGAACACCTCCGGCGGGTACCGGCGGCACACGTGGCGCATCTGCTCGCGGCTCAGCCCCTCCTCGCCGGCGTCGGCGAACGCCGCGAGCAGCGTCTCGGCGACGTCCACCAGCTCCGGATCGTCGACGACGGCGCCGCTGTCGCGCGCAAGCGCCGCGAACATCTGCCGGTACACGCCCAGCACCGCCTCGCCGACCAGGACGTCGTCCAGGCTGGCGGCCGCGTTCTCGGTGGTGGGGGACACGGCGCACTACGGTACGGCCCTCCGGCCCCCAACGCGGAATCGGACCCCGGTCGCCCCGCCCGGGGGTCCCGCGCATCCGCGGGCGGCGGATGCGCGGGACCGGGCTCAGGCGGCGGGTGCGGGACGGGGGATCGACTTGTGCTCCAGGTAGGCGCGCATCCCCTCGGGGCCGAGTTCGCGGCCCATGCCGCTGCTCTTGAAGCCGCCGAACGGCGTGTTCGGGTCGAGGGTGTACATGTTCACGCCGCAGCTGCCGGTGCGGATGCGGCGGGCGACGTCGATGCCGCGGTCGACGTCGGACGTCCACACCGAGCCGCCGAGGCCGTAGTCGCTGTCGTTGGCGATCCGGACGGCGTCGGCCTCGTCCTCGTAGGGGATGAGCACGAGCACCGGGCCGAAGATCTCCTCGCGGGCGATGCGCATGTCGTTGCCGACGTCGCCGAACACGGTCGGCGCGACGTACCAGCCGCGGTCGTGCGGGCGGTTCAGGCCGCCGGTGATCAGCTTGGCGCCCTCGTCCTGGCCGATCCGGATGTAGTTCTCGACGCGCTCCTGCTGCCGCCTGGTGACCAGCGGGCCGACCTCGGTGGCGTAGTCGGCGGGGTCCCCGACGTTGAGGCCGCCGACCATGGCGGCGAGGGCGTCGGCGACCTCGTCGTAGCGGCGGCGGGACGCGAGGATGCGGGTCTGCGCGGCGCACGCCTCGCCGTTGTTCATCAGCGACGCCAGCTTGAAGCCCTCGACCGTGGACGCGAGGTCGGCGTCGTCCAGGATGATCGCGGCCGACTTGCCGCCGAGTTCGAGGGTGACCCGCTTCAGCTGCTCGCCGCAGACCGCGCCGATCTTGCGGCCGGCGGCGGTCGAGCCGGTGAAGGAGACCTTGTCGACGTCGGGGTGCGCGACGAGGTACGCGCCGACCTCGCGCCCGGCGGGGACGAAGTTGACGACGCCCTCGGGGATGCCGGCCTCGCGGATCCACTCGGCGAGCAGGTAGGTGTCGAGGGGCGTCTCGGGGGACGGCTTCGCCACCACCGTGCAGCCGGCGATCAGCGCGGGCGCGAGCTTCAGCATCAGCGTGAACTGCGGGACGTTCCACGGGACGATCGCCGCGACGACGCCGACCGGGTCCTGGGTGACCGTGACCGGCCCCAGCATTCCCTGCCGCTCCTCCTCCCACGTGTAGGTCGCGGCGAGGTCCACGTAGTACTGCAGGACCATCTGCGGGATGGCGGCCTGCCCGAACACCGAGAACATGATGGGCGACCCCATCTGGGCGGTGCAGAGGTCGGCCATCTCCTGCTGCCGCTCCGCGTAGATCGCGGAGAGGCGCCCGACGATCTCGGCGCGCTCGGCGGGCGTCATCCGGGGCCAGGGGCCCTCGTCGAACGCGTGGCGCGCCGCCGCGACCGCCGCGTCGATGTCGGCCTCGGTGCCCTCCGGCACCCGCCCGATGACCTCCTCGGTGTGCGGGGAGATGACGTCGATCGTGCCGGTGCCGGCCGGGGCGGCCCACTCGCCGCCGATGAACAGCCGATCGTGCTCGCGCATGGTGCTGTGCCTCCCTGCCAGACGGGCGAGTTCGGTAACCGAATGCTTGCTTGGGCACAGCATCGCATGAGGTCCCGGCGCGGTGGAAGACCAATGAGACTCGCGTCTCATTCCGCTCCGCCGCGGGCCGGGGGAGACCGGTCAGAGGAGAACCGGTCAGAGGAGATGGGCGTTCGGCTCGCGGGCGCGGTCGGCCAGCTCGGGCAGCTCCCGGATCTCCACGCCCGCCGCCGCGAGGATCTCCGCGCCGGTGCCCGCGGCGAACAGCTCCGGCTCCCGCCAGGCGAACACGACCCGCCGCGCGCCCGACGCGACGATCAGCTCGGCGCACGGGCGGGGGCGGGACGCGCGGTGCCCGCACGGTTCGAGGGAGCTGTAGACGGTCGCGCCCGCCAGGCTCCCCGGCGCCTTGGCGAGCGCGGCCTCCTCGGCGTGGTCGTGCGGGTCGTCCTCGCGGGAGAAGCCGCGCGCGATCTCCCGGCCGTCCGGCCCGACGATCACCGCGCCGACGGAGAACGCCGTGCGGGACGGCGGGCACAGCCTCGCCAGGTCGCAGGCCAGCGCCAGCCAGGCGCGGTCGTCCGCGCGCGGCCCGGTCGTCGCGTGCGGCCCGGTCATCCGCGTGCGGCTCCGAGGCGGTAGCGCAGCAGCGCCAGGTCGCCGATCCGGGTGACGTCCTCCAGCCGCATCGGGTTCTCCGGGGACTGCGGGAACACCCCGGAGCGGACGAAACGCGGCGCGGACGGGTCGCCGACGAAGAACGGCGCGATCACCAGCTGCAGCTCGTCCACCAGGCCGGAGGTCAGGAAGAGCGTGTGGATCGCGCCGCCCCCCTCGACCATCAGCCGGCGGACGCCGCGCGCGGCGAGATCGGCGAGGACGGCGGGCAGGCCGAGCGGGTCGCCCGCGTCCACCACCTCGGCCAGGCCGTCCAGGCGCGGCGCCAGCTCCGCGACCGCGGCGGACGGGGCGTAGACGAGCTTCGGCGCCTCGCCGGTGGTGAAGAAGCGGGCGGCCGGGTCGAGGTCGCCGCTCCAGGTCAGCGTGACCTTGGTCAGGTCGGCGGGCAGCCCCCGCGCCGCGCGGTGCTCCCGGCGCGCGGCGGAGCGGATCAGCAGCTTCGGGTCGTCGGCCCGTACCGTGCCGGCGCCGACGAGGATCGCGTCGCAGCCGGCGCGGACCGCGTCGACCCGGTCGAAGTCCGCCGGGCTGGACAGCCGCAGCCGCTCGGGGCCCGCGTCGTCGATGTAGCCGTCGGCGGACATCGCGCAGCTCAGCAGCACGTACGGGCGCACACTGGGACGATCGCTCACGCCGCAACATTACGGGAGCCGCGGCCGCGGGCATCGCAAGATCCCTTTGGGGCGCCCCGGCGTTTCTGCGCCGGATGTGTCGGAGGGGGTGCCTATGGTTGCTGCGACATGCGAATCCTGCACACCTCCGACTGGCATCTGGGCAGATCGTTCCACCGGGAGGATCTGCTGGCCGCGCAGGCGGCGTTCGTCGACCACCTGGTCGAGACCGTCGCCGCGGAGCGGGTCGAGTGCGTGCTGGTGTCCGGCGATGTCTACGACCGGGCGCTGCCCGCCGTCGACGCCGTCAAGCTGTGCGACGAGGCGCTCGAACGGCTCGCCGAGCGGGCCCGGGTGGTGCTCATCGCCGGCAACCACGACTCGGCGCGCCGGCTCGGGTTCGGCTCGGCGCTGATGGACGGGGCGGGCGTGCACGTCCGCACCGACTTCGCCGCCGTGGGCGAGCCCGTCATCGTCGGCGACGCCGCGGTCTACGGCATCCCGTACCTGGAGCCCGAGCTCGTCCGCCACCCCTGGGAGCTGGACGAGCGCAGCCACGCCGCCGCGCTCACCGAGGCCATGCGCCGCGTGCGGGCCGACGCCGCGCGGCGCCGGGAGCACTCCATCGTGCTGGCGCACGCGTTCGTGACCGGCGGCGAGTCCAGCGAGAGCGAGCGCGACATCTCGGTCGGCGGGTCGTCGCAGGTCGCGGCGTCGGTGTTCGACGGCGTCGACTACGCGGCGCTCGGCCACCTCCACGGCGCCTGGCGCGTCACCGACCGCGTCCGCTACTCGGGTTCGCCGCTCGCCTACTCGTTCTCCGAGGAGAAGCACGTCAAGGGCTCCTGGCTGCTCGACGTCACCGCGGACGGCGTCGCGGGGGAGTTCGTGGAGGCGCCCGTCCCGCGCCGCCTCGCCCGGCTGACCGGCCGCATCGACGACCTGCTCGGCGACCCGGCCTACGACGAGTTCGAAGACCACTGGCTGCAGATCACGCTGACCGACGCCCGCCGCCCGTCCGCCGCCATGGAGCGCCTGCGCCGCCGCTTCCCGCACGCGCTCGTCCTCGGCCACGCCCCCGAGGACGGCGGCGCAGGCGGCGCCCGCACCTGGTCCGACCGGGTCCGCGAACGCTCCGCCCTCGACATCGCGGGCGACTTCGTCGCGGAGGTCACCGACGGCCCCGCGACCCCCGCCGAACGCGCCCTGCTGCGCGAGGCCTTCGAGGCGTGCCGCCGCGAGGAGGTCCTCGCGTGAGGCTGCACCGGCTCGAGATCGCGGCGTTCGGGCCGTTCTCCGGCACCGAGGTGATCGACTTCGACGCGCTCTCGGACGCCGGGCTGTTCCTCGTCCAGGGGCGGACGGGCGCGGGCAAGACCAGCGTCCTGGACGCGGTGTGCTTCGCCCTCTACGGGCAGGTGCCCGGCGTGCGGAACGCGGTGAAGGGGCTGCGCAGCGACCACGCGCCGCCCGGCGCCGGGCCGCGGGTGGTGCTGGAGACGACGATCCGGGGCCGCCGGCTGCGGATCACCCGGTCGCCCGCCTGGGAGCGCCCCAAACTGCGCGGGTCCGGGACCACCACCGAGCACGCCAAGGTCATTCTGGAGGAGTGCGAGCACGGCGCGTGGACCGGGCTCACCACCCGGCTCGACGAGGCGGGCGACCTGGTGTCGCGCCTGCTCGGGATGAACGCCGTGCAGTTCTGCCAGGTGGCGCTGCTGCCGCAGGGGGAGTTCGCCGGGTTCCTGCGCGCCGGGGCGGACGAGCGCCGCCGGGTCCTGGAGCGGCTGTTCGCGGCCGAGGTGTTCGCGCAGGTCGAGAAGTGGCTGGCCGACCGCCGCGCCGCGACCGGCCGGGAGGCCGCCGAGCTGGGCGCCGCCGCGGCCGCGGAGGCCGCCCGGATCGCCGAGGCGGCGGGCGCCGCGCCGCCGCGTGGGGAGCGGCCGGCCGTCCCGCGGCCGCGCC
>NZ_JBEORG010000020.1:0-138904 GCF_040302145.1 Spirillospora sp. NPDC127506
CGCGTCCCCGGCGCCGCCTCGATCGTCTTCGGGGAGATGCGCATGTTGACCAGGCTCACCTCCACCACCCGCGTCCCCGACGCGGCCACCGTCTGCACCGGCGACGCGGTCTGGCCGCTGGCCGCGAACACGACCGCGGCCGCGGTCAGCAGGCAGCCGGCCGCCGTGCCGGCGATCGCCGGGGACACCCGGACGCCCAGCGACCGGACGAGGGCGGCGCCGGCGAGCAGCACGAACGCGGCCAGCGCGACGAGCAGCAGGATCCAGCCGGTGCGCGACAGCCATCCGGGCACGGGCAGCGCGAGCAGCGGCACCGCGACGTTGATCATGCCGACGTGGATCGTCCAGCCGCGGGCCGGCGGCGCCGGGAGCAGATGGGTGAAGACGCCGAGGAGCGTCTGCCCGACGAACCCGGCGAGGACGAACGGCATCAGCGGCTCGATGCCCTGGGCGACCTCGGCCGGCGGGCGGGTCGCGACGATGGACAGGTCGGCGGCCAGCGCCACGAGGAACCAGCCGGTCCCGGCGGCGAGCAGCCACGCGGCCGGGCTGCGCGGGCGCCGCCGCCGCAGGGCGCGGGCGAACGGGACGAGCGACACCGCGGTCCCCGCCGTGTAGAGCAGCAGCCCGGCCAGGGCCGCCCACCGCGCGTCCGCGGCGAGCCCCGCCACGGCGACGGCCAGGCCCGGCGCGGCCAGGCGCAGGGACAGCCGCGCGATCGCCGGGGTGTGCTCGGTGGCCGGGGTGCGCAGCACCGCGGGCCACAGCGTGAACAGGGTGCCGAGCACGGCCAGGCCGACCCAGCCGAGCAGGTTCGCGTGGATGTGCGCGGCCTCCAGGCGCATGTGCCACATGGCCGGGGCATGGCCCGAGGCCATCCACCCGCCGAGCGTCCCGCCGGCGATCAGGGCGAGGCCCGAGCAGGCGTACCAGGGCACCACGTGCCCGAACCGGCCGGGCCGCGCGCGCCGCGACCGGACGACCAGCACGGCGACATGGGCGCACACGACGCCGACGACGAGCACGGCCCCGGCCGTCGCCAGCTCCGGGTGCCCGTCGGTGGCGCCGCGCAGCACGGCGGCGACCCCGGCGTTGAGGGCGGCGAGCCGGACCGCCGGCCACCACCGGGGCGGGGCGGGCAGCCGCAGCACGGCGATGGCGAACTGGTCCGTCCAGGCGACGACGGCGTTGGTCACCGCGCCGAGCAGGAACACGTGGATGAGCAGCCACTGCGGGGCGGGCAGCCGGTCGCGGGCGACCACGGCGAGGGCGGTCAGGACGAGCCAGGCGAGCACGACGGCGTGCGCGGCGGCGTACCGGGGCGCGCGCAGACGATGAACGATCACGGCCCCAGAGTTCCGGGCGGGCGCGCGGCGTCAGGAGGGCCCAAGGTCCCGTCCTTGGTCCCCACCGGGCGGGACCTTCGGCCCTGTGTCGCACGCGCCGCAGGCCGGAAGCCTGTGAGGGCACAGCGGCAGCACGTGGAGGTGCGCCATGCCCCATCCGTTCGCGACCCGTGTCGGTGTCCGACGCCTGGTGACCGCGGCCATCGCGGCGCCGTCGGTGCACAACACGCAGCCCTGGTTCTTCCGGCTGGACGGGAGCGCGGCGGTACTGGAACTCCACGCCGACCCCGACCGCGCGCTGCCGGTGATCGACCCGCACGGCCGCGCCCTGCACATCAGCTGCGGCGCGGCGCTGTTCAACCTGCGGCTCGCGATCCGGGTGACCGGGCACCGGCCGCTGGTCGAGCCCCTCCCGGACCCCGCGCGGCGGCCGACCCTGCTCGCCGCCGTCCGGGCCGAGCCGGCGCCGATGCCGTCGCCGAGCCAGTCGGAGCTGTACGCGACGATCCCGCACCGGCGCACCAACCGCAGGCCGTTCGCCAAGCGGCGGGTGCCGCAGGTCGTCCGGGACGAGCTGATGGCCGCGGCCCGGGAGGAGGGCGCGGTGCTGAGCCTGCCCGGCCCGCAGACCACGGCGTACCTGCTCAGCCTCATCGCCGCGGCGGACGCCAAGCTCGTCGCCGACCCCGCCTACCTCGCCGAGCTGGCCCGCTGGACACCGGACCGCACCCGCGGCGACGGCGTCCCGTGGTACGCGTTCGGACCGCGGCCGAGCGGCCGGGGCCTGCCGCTGCGCGACTTCGGCCCGGCGGCGCCGTCCGCCGGGCGGGACGTCGACGACTTCGCCGCCCGCCCGCAGCTCGCCGTCCTGCTCACCCGCGGCGACGGGCCCGCGGACTGGCTGCGGGCCGGGCAGGCGCTGCAGCGGGTCCTGCTCACCGCCGCGCGGCGCGGCGTGTCGAGCTCGCTGATGACCCAGCTGCTGGACGTGCGCGGGTCAGGGAGGGACGAGCACCGGTCGCACGGCCACATCCAGTCGATCATCCGGTTCGGCTACGGGCCGGTCGTGCCCGGCACGCCCCGCCGCCCCTACCCGGAAGTCCTCGAACGCGTCTGACCCCGCACACAGAGCCCGCACACAGAGCCCGCACACAGAGCCCGCACACAGAGCCCGCACACAGAGCCGGCACAAAGACCCCGCACACAGAGATTCCGCACCCAGAGAGGCGAACGATGCCCACACCCGTCCAAGAGTTCACCGACGCGTTCCGTACGGAGCACCGCGGTGTCCGCGACCTCCTGCTCGACCTCGTGGAGGCGTTCCGGGCCCGCGACACCGGGCGCGTCCGCGAGCTGGTCGCGGCGGTCGACGCCGCCACCGGCCCGCACTTCCGGTACGAGGAGGAGTCGATGTACCCGCGGCTCGTCGACATCTTCGGCGACGAGTACGTGGACAAGCTGCTCGCCGACCACGACGGCGCGATCCGCAACGTCCGGAGCCTCTACTCGCTCGCCGAGCACGACCGGCTGACGCCCCGGCAGGCCGAGGACGGCATCGAGCTGACCCGGCGGATCCTCCCGCACGTCAGCGACTGCGACGGGCTGTCGATCATGGTGGAGACGCTCCCCGAGGACACGGTGAACGCCATCCTGGCCACCCGGCGCGACGCCCGCGCCGCCGGCCTCGACCTGCTGACGTGGGCGGAGACCGCGCGGGAGCGGGATGTCTGAGCCGGAGCGGCCCCGCATCATCCAGGGCGGCATGGGCGCAGGCGTGTCCGGGTGGCGGCTGGCGAACGCCGTCGCCCGGACGGGCCAGCTCGGCGTGGTCTCGGGGGTGGCGCTGGACGCCCTGCTCGCCCGCGGCCTGCAGGCGGGCGACGAGGGCGGCCACCTGCGCCGCGCCCTCGCGCACCTCCCGCTGCCGGGGGTGAGCGAGCGGATCCTGGAGCGCTACTTCGTCCCCGGCGGGCTCGAGCCGGGGCAGCGGTTCCGGCCGGTGCCGAAGCTCGGCCTGCGGCCGAACCGGACCCGCGACGAGCTGACCGTCGCCGGCAACTTCGCCGAGGTGTGGCTCGCGAAGGAGGGGCACGGCGGCCCGGTCGGGATCAACTACCTGGAGAAGATCCAGCTCGCCACCCCGCCCGCCGCCTACGGGGCGATGCTGGCCGGCGTGGACTACGTCCTGATGGGCGCCGGGATCCCCAGCGAGATCCCGGCGCTGCTGGACGCGCTGGCCGCCGGGTCGCCCGGGCGGGTGACGGTGGCGGTCGCGGGCGCCGCGGAGGGCCGCCCGTTCTCCTTCGACCCGGCGTCGCTGTCCGGGGTCACGACGAAGCGGCCGCAGTTCCTGGCGATCGTGTCGTCGTCCGTCCTCGCCATGTATCTGCACCGGTCCCCGGCCACCCGCCCGGACGGGTTCGTGCTGGAGACGGCCGTCGCGGGCGGGCACAGCGCGCCGCCGCGCGGCCGGCTGCGCCTGGACGAGGGCGGCGAGCCCGTCTACGGGCAGCGGGACCGGATCGACCCGGCCAAGGTCGCCGCGCTCGGCCTGCCGTTCTGGCTGGCGGGCGGCTACGCCCGGCCCGGCACGCTCGCCGAGGCGCGCGCCGCCGGCGCCGAGGGCGTCCAGGCGGGCAGCGTCTTCGCGCTGTGCCGCGAGTCCGGCCTGGAACCCGGCCTGCGCAAGGAGCTCATCGGGCGGGCGCTGGACGGCACGCTCCGGGTCCGCAACGACCCGCGCGCCTCGCCGACCGGGTTCCCGTTCAAGGTCGCCGCGCTGCCGGGCACGCTCTCCGAGCCGGAGGTCTACAACAGGCGGCCCCGGCTGTGCGACCTGAGCTACCTGCGGACCCCCTACCTGAAGGAGAACGGGACGGTCGGCTACCGCTGCCCGGCCGAACCCGTGGACGCCTACGTCCGCAAGGGCGGGGCCATCGAGGACACCGACGGCCGCCGCTGCCTGTGCAACGCCCTCGTCGCGAACATCGGCTACGGCCAGCACCGGCCGGACGGCTACGTCGAGCAGCCCCTGCTCACCCTCGGCCAGGACCTCGGCTTCCTGCCCGACCTCGTCCGCACCGCCGGCGACGACTACTCCGCCGCCGACGCCGTCGACTACCTGCTGCGCACATGAGAGCCGCCGGAACCATGAGACACATCCGCGTGCCCCGCCACGACACCGCCGACCGGCCGTTCATCGTCATCTGGGAGGCGACGCAGGCGTGCCCGCTCGCCTGCCGGCACTGCCGCGCCGAGGCCAGGCCGGACCGGGACCCCGGCGAGCTGAGCACCGCCGAGGCGTTCGGCCTGATGGAGCAGGTCGCCGCGTTCGGCAGCCCGCCGCCGGTGTTCGTCATCACCGGAGGCGACCCGTTCCAGCGGCCCGACCTGACCGCCCTCGTGCGGCACGGCACCCGGATCGGCCTGCCCGTCGCGGTCTCCCCGTCGGGCACGCCGACGCTCACCGAGACCGGCCTCACCGCCCTGCGGGACGCGGGCGCGCGGGCCATCTCGCTGAGCCTGGACGGGTCGGACGCGCGGATCCACGACGACTTCCGGGCGACCCCCGGCGTCTACCGGTGGACGCTCGACGCCTGGCGGGCCGCCCGCGACCTCGGGCTGAAGGTGCAGATCAACACCACCGTCACCGGGCACAACCTGACCGACCTGCCGGAGATCGTGCGGATCGTCCACGAGATGGGCGCGCTCACCTGGAGCGCGTTCCTGCTCGTCCCGACCGGGCGCGGCAGGCTGCTGCCCGCCCTCGACGCGGACCAGGTCGAAGACGTCCTCAACTTCGTCTACGACGCGGGGGCGCACGTCCCCGCCCGGACGACCGAGGCCCACCACTTCCGCCGGATCGTGGTCCAGCGGGACATCCTGCGGCGGCACGGCGCCGACCACGTCGCAGCGCTCGGCCTCGGCCCGCTCTACAAGGAGCTGCGCGAGCGCCTCGCCGAGCTGGACCTGCCGGTGCGGCGCGCCCGGCGCGCGCCCATGGACGTCGGCTCGGCGCGCGGGTTCGTGTTCGTCTCGCACCGGGGCAGCGTCCATCCCAGCGGTTTCCTGCCGACGCCCGCCGGGAACGTCCGCACCGGGCGGCTGACCGACATCTACCGGACGTCGCCGCTGTTCACCGGGCTGCGCGACCCCGACAACCTCAAGGGGAAGTGCGGCGCGTGCGAGTTCCGGACGATCTGCGGCGGCTCCCGCTCGCGCGCGCTGGCCACGTCGGGCGACCCCTTCGCGGCCGAGCCCTGGTGCTCCTACGTCCCCGGCTCGTTCCCCTACCAGGAGGAACTCGCCGCCTACGGGGCCGTCGCGCCCCGCGAGCGGCGCGCGTGAGAACGGAATCTCAACGTCCCGGACATATCCGCCGTGAGCTGGGTAGACGACGTTTGAGAAGGCTTTCCGACGCAAACGGCTGGACAGTGACATGTTCGAGATCGAGGACATCCGGGACTGGCGCGGCCGGGCGGTGATCGACGAGGCCGGGAGCAAGATCGGTCAGCTGGAGGCCGTCTACGTCGACACCCTCACCGACCAGCCCATCTTCGCGACCGTGAAGACCGGCATGCCGATGCGGCAGCGGCTGGTGTTCGCGCCGCTCGACGGCGCGACGCTGGGGCCGGAGCACCTGCGCGTCGCCCGCCCGAAGAAGCAGATCAAGAACGCGCCCGCCATCGACATGGACGGGGAGCTCCTCGCCGGCGACGAGAGCGCGGTCTTCGCCCACTACGACCTGGCCTACGAGGCCGCGCCGGACGAGCGCCGGCTCGCCCGCCGCTGACGCGGCCGCCCCCTCCGGGAGGGATCACCATGGCCCTGTTCCTGTTCATCCTGCTCGTCGCGGTGGCGCTCGGCATCATCGGCGTCGTCGTGAAGGGCCTGTTCTACCTGCTGATCATCGGCATCGTGCTGTTCCTCATCAGCCTCGTGCTGAGCGGGATCCGGATGGGCCACCGCCGCGGCTCCCGCCCCGCCCGGTAGGCCGGACGGGGCGTCAGACCCGCCGCACGAAGCCGTGCCGGACCAGCAGCTCGGTGAGCTGCCGCCCGGCGGCGGTCAGCTCCCGGCCCATGCCCGCGCAGGCCGCGCAGTCGTCATCCTCGGGCTCGGCCGGGCGCGCCCGCATGTGGTCCTCGATGGCGCGGTCCACCGCGGCCACGATCGCCGGCTCGGCGGACGCGTCGGGCTGGGTGGGCGCGGGCGCGCCGCCGGAGGGCGGCCCCGGCGCGACCACGCGCAGCTCGTGGGCGCGGCGCGCCGCCTGCGCGACCGCGACCAGCTCGGCCGCCCGCCGGTGCCACGCCAGCCACCGCGGGTTGGCCGTCCGGCCGGTCCCGCCGCACGCCGCGCAGTCGGCCTCCAGCGCCGCCGGCAGCAGCGCCGGCCGGTCACCGCTCCCGCTCGGGTCGCTCACACGGACCACCCCTGCAGCTCGTACGCACGCTGACCTCGCCGGGTTCGGGGAGGCGGGGCTTAACGCCGGCGCCGCCGGGTAGCCCGTAGCGCGACCGCCGGACCCGCCGGCGGGCCAGTCGACAGATCGGGGGCACGGATGACCACGCCCGAGGAGAACGCGCCGAAGACCGACGACGCCGATCAGGTGGTCATGGAACCGGGCGGCGCACCGGACCGGGACGCGGGACGCAAGAAGCCCCGCCGGGGTCCCGACACGCGCAACGAGCTCGGCGCCGAACTCGAGGACAAGATGGCGGAGAAGGGGCTCTCCCGGGACGACTTCAGCGAGTCCTGACCGGCGCGGGCCGGCCGCGGGCACGCCTCCACGTCCGCGCCCGGTGCCCGGTGTCCGCGAGGTCACGGTTGTGGCGCGGCCCGCTCTACCCTCTTGACATGGCAGTGTGACCGGTAACAGTGTATCCGGGGACACCGGCACCACCCCCGAGGTGAGACGTGAAGCGTAGGAAGTTCGTCAGCCTGGCGCTGGGCCTCGGCCTCGCGCTCGGCATGACCGCGTGCGGCTCGACGCAGAAGACCGTCGACAAGGAGAAGGCGGAGAAGAAGCCGGCGGCGGGCGCGCTCGTCGGCGTCACGATGCCGACCCGCTCGTCGGAGCGCTGGATCCACGACGGCGACAACCTCAAGAAGCAGCTGGAGCAGCTCGGCTACAAGGTCGACCTCCAGTACGCCGAGAACGACATCCCGACCCAGGCCAACCAGATCGACAACCAGATCACCAAGGGCGCCCGGCTGCTGATCATCGCGTCCATCGACGGCACCGCGCTGACGACGCAGCTGCAGAAGGCGGCCGACAAGGGCGTCCCGGTCATCTCCTACGACCGGCTGATCCGCAACTCCCCGAACGTCGACTACTACGCCACCTTCGACAACTACAAGGTCGGCGTGCAGCAGGCGACGTCCCTCCTCGTCGGCCTCGGGCTGAAGAAGGAGGACGGCTCGGAGGGCTCGGCGAAGGGCCCGTTCAACATCGAGGTGTTCGCGGGCTCGCCCGACGACAACAACGCGACGTTCTTCTACAACGGCGCGATGGACACCCTGAAGCCGTACCTGGACAAGAAGACCCTCGTCGTCAAGAGCGGCCAGACCGAGTTCAAGACGATCGCGACGCTGCGCTGGGACCCCGAGCGCGCGCAGAAGCGCATGGAGGACGTCCTCACCCGCTACTACCGCGGCGGGACGAAGGTCCAGGGCGTCCTGTCCCCCTACGACGGCCTGTCGATCGGCATCCTGTCGGCGCTGAAGTCCAACGGCTACGGCACGCCCGGCCAGCCGTACCCGATCGTGACCGGCCAGGACGCCGAGGTCGCGTCGGTCAAGTCGATCATCGCGGGCGAGCAGTACTCGACCATCTACAAGGACACGCGGCAGCTCGCCGCCGTCACGGTGAAGATGGCCGACGCCGTGCTGAAGGGCGAGAAGCCCGAGGTGAACAACACCAAGGACTACGACAACGGCGAGAAGGTCGTCCCGTCCTACCTGCTCAACCCGGTGATCGTGAACAAGGACAACTACAAGAAGGAACTCATCGACACCGGCTACTACACCGAGGCCCAGCTGAAGTAACGCCTCGGGTGGGGCGGTCCGCCGGCTAATCCTCCCCCGGCGGGCCGCCCCGCCCCTCCCCGCGAGGAGCACCATGAGCGACGTGATTCTGCGGATGCGCGGCATCACCAAGACCTTCCCCGCGGTCAAGGCCCTCCAGGACGTGAACCTGGAGGTGCGGCGGGGCGAGATCCACGCGATCTGCGGCGAGAACGGGGCCGGCAAGTCGACCCTGATGAAGGTGCTGTCCGGCGTCTACCCGCACGGCGAGTACAGCGGCGAGATCGAGTTCGAGGGCGAGCCGTGCCGGTTCTCCGGCATCCGCGACAGCGAGCAGCGCGGGATCGTCATCATCCACCAGGAGCTGGCGCTCAGCCCGTACCTGTCGATCGCGGAGAACATCTACCTCGGCAACGAGCGGCGCGGCCGGTTCGGGCTCATCGACTGGAACCGGACCAACGCCGACGCGGCGAAGCTGCTGGAGCGGGTCGGGCTGAAGGAGAACCCGGTGACGCCGGCGATGGAGCTCGGCGTCGGCAAGCAGCAGCTCGTGGAGATCGCCAAGGCGCTGTCGAAGCGGGTGAAGCTGCTCATCCTGGACGAGCCGACCGCCGCGCTGAACGACGCCGACTCCGCGCACCTGCTCGACCTGCTGCGCGGGCTCCGCGACGAGGGCATCACCTGCGTGATCATCTCGCACAAGCTGAACGAGATCCGCGCGATCGCCGACTCCACCACGATCCTGCGCGACGGCCGGACGATCGAGACGCTCGACATGAGCGGCGACGTGTCCGAGGACCGCATCATCTCCGGCATGGTCGGCCGCGACCTGGACCACCGGTTCCCCGACCGCGTCCCCGACATCGGCGACGAGGTGCTGCGCATCGAGGACTGGACCGTCCACTCCCCCACCCAGCACGACCGGATCGTCGTGGACCGCGCCTCGCTCACCCTGCGCCGCGGCGAGATCGTCGGGCTCGCGGGGCTGATGGGCGCGGGCCGCACCGAACTGGCGATGAGCGTGTTCGGCCGCAGCTACGGCACCGGGATCAGCGGCCGGATCTACAAGGACGGCAAGGAGATCTCGGTCCGCACGGTCACCGACGCGATCCGGCACGGGATCGCCTACGCCACCGAGGACCGCAAGACCTACGGGCTGAACCTCATCGAGGACGTCAAGCGCAACGTCTCCGCCGCCGGGCTGCGCAGCCTCGCGAAGGCCGGCTGGGTGAACGACAACCGCGAGTACGAGGTCGCCGAGCGGTTCCGCAAGGAGATGAACATCAAGACGCCGAGCGTCCTGGCCCCGACCGGGCAGCTGAGCGGCGGCAACCAGCAGAAGGTCGTCCTGTCCAAGTGGATCTTCACGGACGCGGACGTGCTGATCCTGGACGAGCCGACCCGCGGCATCGACGTCGGCGCCAAGTACGAGATCTACTCGATCATCAACCGGATGGCCGACCAGGGCCGCGCGGTGCTGGTGATCTCGTCCGAGCTGCCGGAGCTGATCGGGATCTGCGACCGCCTCTACGCGATGGCGGAGGGCCGCATCACCGGCGAGGTGAGCCGCGCGGACGCGACGCCGGAGCGCCTCATGCAGTACATGACCCAGACCGAGGAGACCAGAGCATGAGCAGCGTCGTGTCGGCCGACAAGGCCGTGTCACCGCCGCCTGCCGAGCGGCCGAAGCCGGGCCGGACCCTGCCGGTCAACCTGCGGCAGAGCGGGATCTACATCGCGTTCGCGCTGATCGTGGCGCTGTTCGCGGCGCTCACCGGCGGGCAGCTGCTGTCGCCGCAGAACATCTCCAACATCATCGTCCAGAACTCCTACATCCTGATCCTGTCCATCGGGATGATCCTGATCATCATCGGCGGGCACATCGACCTGTCGGTGGGGTCGGTGGTGGCGGTGACGGGCGCCATCGCGGCCGTGCTGATGGTCGAGCACGACGTGCCGTGGCCGCTCGCGGTGCTGCTGACGATCCTCGCGGGCGCCGCGATCGGGGCGTGGCAGGGCTACTGGATCGCCTACTTCGAGATCCCGGCGTTCATCGTGACGCTGGCCGGGATGCTGGTGTTCCGGGCGCTGACGCTGACCGTCCTCGGCAACCAGGGCATCGGCCCGTTCCCCGACGAGGTGCGGACGATCGCCAACGGCTTCCTGTCCGGCTACCTCGGCAACATCGGGCTCGGGCCGCTCGGCGGCGCCGACCTGTTCACGCTGCTGGTCGCGCTGGCGCTGGTCGGCGGCTACGTCGGGCTCGGCTGGCGGAACCGGCAGGGGCGCATCCGCTACGGCCAGAAGGTCGAGCCCCTCACCCTGTTCGCGCTGAAGTACGGCCTCGGCGTCGTGGTCGTCATGTTCATGGCCGTGCAGCTCGCCCGGTTCAAGAACATGCCGTGGGTGCTCGTCCTGCTGGGCGTGCTCGTGCTCGGCTCCACGCTGGTCATGAACCGGGCCGTGTTCGGCCGGCACGTCTACGCCCTCGGCGGCAACCCCCTCGCGGCGCGGCTGTCCGGCATCAAGGTGAAGTCGGTGTCGTTCTGGCTGTTCGTCAACATGGGCGTGCTGTCGGCCATCGCCGGGATCGTGTTCGCCGGGCGGCTCAACCAGGCCGGTCCGACCGCCGGGAACATGTTCGAGCTGGACGCGATCGCGGCGGCGTTCATCGGCGGCGCGGCCGTGCAGGGCGGCGTCGGCAAGGTGGTCGGCGCGATCACCGGCGGCCTCATCATGGGCGTGATCAACAACGGCATGTCGCTGCTCGGCGCGCCGAGCGAGCGGGTCATGCTGATCAAGGGCCTGGTCCTGCTGGCGGCCGTCGCGTTCGACATCTGGGCCAAGCGGCGCGCCGGGACGTCCCGCTGACCGGGCGGCCCGGGGACGGCGGACCCGGTATGTTCCGAGGTGACATGACCTCCACACCACCCGCCAGACCCGGGCTCCGCGACGTCGCCCGGCTCGCAGGGGTCTCCCACCAGACCGTGTCGCGGGTGTTCAAGAACCATCCGATGGTCAGCCAGAAGACCCGCGACCGGGTGCTGGCCGCCGCCGCGCAGCTGGACTTCCGGCCGAACGCGGCGGCGCGGGCGCTCGCCACCGGCCGGTCCCGGACGCTCGGCGTCGTCAGCTTCGACACCGCGCTGCACGGCCCCGCGTCGATCATCGCGGCGATCGAGCGGAACGCGCGCGCGGCCGACTTCTTCACCAGCGTCGCCAGCCTGGAGTCGCCAGGGCACGGCGCGGTCGCCGGAGCGGTCGACCGGTTCCGCGACCAGGGCGTGGACGGCATCATCATGATCCCGGGGCACGTCCCGCCGGACGAGGCGCTGCGGCACCTGCCCGGCGACCTGCCGACCGTCCTGCTCGGGCCGCCGGCCGCCGTCCCGACCGTGTCCGCCGACCACTACCTGGCGCCGCGCGAGGCGACCCGGTACCTGCTGGAGCTCGGGCACCGCACCGTCCACCACCTGCCCGGCCCGGACGACTGGTCGGAGGCGACCGAGCGGACCCGCGGCTGGCGGGACGCCCTCATCGAGGCGGGCGCGGACGTCCCCGACTGCGCGCCCGGCGACTGGAGCGCCCGGTCCGGCTACGAGCGCGGCCGGCTGCTCGCCGCCGACGGCGACGTGACGGCGGTGTTCGCGGCCAACGACCAGATCGCGCTCGGGCTGCTGTGGGCGATCCACGAGAGCGGCCGCCGGGTGCCGGACGACGTCAGCGTCATCGGGTTCGACGACATACCGGAGGCGGCGTTCCTCACCCCGCCGCTCACCACCGTCCGGCAGGACTTCACCGCCCTCGGCCGGCACCTCGTGGAGCTGCTCATCAGCCGGCTCACCGGCGAGGCCGCCGAGCCGGACGACCCGAAGCTGGTGCCCAGCAAGCTGATCGTCCGGCGCAGCACGGGGCCCGCCTCCTGACCGGCGGCCCCTGACCGGGCGCCCCCTGACCGGCGGCGCCCGGCCGGGCGCTACCGCAGCGCGCGGAGGCGGTGCATGATCGCGCCGTCCGCGAAGTGGTCGTGCAGGCTCAGGTAGATCTCGTAGAGGTCGTCGTAGGCGTCGGCGCGGGCCCGGTCCGGGACGTAGGCGGACGGGATCCGGCGCCCCATCGCCGCGGCGGCCGAGGTGATGTCGGGGTGCGCCCCGGCGGCGACGGCGGCGTGGATCGCCGAGCCGAGCGCCGGTCCCTGGGCGGACCCGATGACCGACAGCGGCCGGCGCAGCACGTCGGCGTACACCTGCATCAGGAAGGTGTTCTTCATCAGGCCGCCCGCCACGACCAGCTCCTCGACGGGCACGCCGGACGCCTCGAACGTCTCCACGATCTTGCGCGCGCCGAACGCGGTCGCCTCGATGAGCGCGCGGTAGACGTCCTCGGGCCGGGTCGCGAGGGTCTGGCCGACGATCAGGCCGGACAGGTCGTGGTCGACGAGGACCGACCGGTTCCCGTTGTGCCAGTCGAGCGCGACCAGCCCGTGCCGCCCCACCGGCTGGGCCTCGGCGAGGGCGGTGAGGTGCTCGTGCACGGTCCGCCCCTCGGCCGCGGCGACCTGGCTGTAGTAGCCGGGCACGCAGTTGTCGACGAACCAGGCGAAGATGTCGCCGACGCCCGACTGGCCGGCCTCGTAGCCCCACAGGCCCGGCACGATGCCGTCGGCCACGACGCCGCACATGCCGGGGACCTCGGCGAGCGAGTCCGACGACATGACGTGGCAGGTGGACGTGCCCATGATCGCGACCATCTGGCCGGGCCGGACGGCATCGGCGGCCGCGGCGGTGACGTGTGCGTCGACGTTGCCGACCGCGACCGCGATGCCCTCGGGGAGGCCCGTCCATCCGGCGGCCCGCGCGGTCAGCCTCCCGGCGAGGCCGCCGAGCGGCGCGAGATCGTGGCCGAGCTTCGCCGGGAAGCCGGCGAAGTCCGGGTGGAGCGCGGTGAGGAACTCGCCGGACGGGTACCGGCCGTCCTGGTAGATGCCCTTGTAGCCGGCCGTGCAGATGTTGCGGGACTCGGTGCCGGTCAGCTGCCAGATGATCCAGTCGGCGGCCTCGATCCAGCGTTCGGCCTCCGCGTACAGCGCGGGGTCCTCTTCGAGGAGCTGGAGCCCCTTCGCGAACTGCCACTCCGAGGAGATCTTCCCGCCGTAGCGGCGCAGCCAGGGCTCCCCGCGCTCGGCGGCGAGCGCGTTGATCCGGTCGGCCTGCGGCTGCGCGGCGTGGTGCTTCCAGAGCTTCGGCCAGGCGTGCGGGCGGTCCGGGTACCGCTCGCAGAGGGGCGTGCCGTCGGCCGTCGCCGGCAGGACGGTGCAGGCGGTGAAGTCCGTCCCGATGCCGATCACCTGCGACGCCGGGACGCCCGCCACCGCCAGCGCCTTGGGCACGGCGTAGCGCAGCACGTCGATCCAGTCCTGCGGCGCCTGGAGGGCCCAGTCGGGACCGAGGCGGGTCCCGGAGGGCAGCGCCTCGTCGATCACCCCGTGGCCGTACTCGTGCACGCCGTCGCCGAGCTCGGCGCCGTCCCGGACGCGGACGACCACCGCGCGCCCGGACAGCGTCCCGAAGTCGATCCCGACGACGTACCGCTCGTCCCCGCTCATAGGGCTCCTCTCATAGGCCCTGGGCCAGGCGGTGGTACGCCTGGTTCCAGCGGATCTCCTTGGTGAACTGCCGCAGCGTGGTGCCGGCGTCGATGGTGAGCAGCTCGACCCCGGCCATCTCGGCGAGGTCGGCCAGCTCCTCGGTGCCCAGCGCGGCGGACAGGACGGTGTGGTGCGGCGCCCCGGCCGTCAGCCACGCCTCGGTGGACGTGCGCAGGTCGGGCAGCGGGCGCCACACGGCGCGGGCGACCGGCAGCATCGGCAGCGGCTCCGGCGGCGCGACGACCTCGATCTCGTTCGCGACGATCCGGAACCGGTCCCCCATGTCGGCGAGCCCGGCCACGATGGCGCGCCCCGGCTCGGCGTCGAACACCAGCCGCACCGGGTCCTCGCGGGCGCCGATGGAGAGCGGGTGGATCTCCAGCGACGGCCGCCCCGCCGCGATCGACGGGCAGACCTCCAGCATGTGGGCGCCGAGGATCAGCTCGTTGCCGGGCTCCAGGTGGTAGGTGTAGTCCTCCATGAACGACGTGCCGCCGGGCAGCCCGGCGGCCGCGGCCTTCAGCGTGCGCAGCAGCGTCGCCGTCTTCCAGTCGCCCTCGCCGCCGAACCCGTAGCCGTCCGCCATCAGCCGCTGCACGGCGAGGCCGGGCAGCTGCCGCAGCCCGCCGAGGTCCTCGAAGTTCGTCGTGAACGCCTTGAAGCCGCCCTCGCCGAGGAACGTCCGCAGGCCCAGCTCGATCCGCGCGCCGTAGCGGAGCGACTCGTGCCGGTCGCCGCCCGCCCGCAGCTCGGGGGCGACGTCGTAGACGTCCTCGTACTCCTTGACCAGCTCGGTGACCTCGACGTCGGGGACGGCGTCCACCACGTCCACCAGGTCGTTCACGCCGTAGGTGTTGACGGAGACGCCGAACCGCAGCTGCGCCTCGACCTTGTCGCCCTCGGTCACCGCGACGTCCCGCATGTTGTCGCCGAACCGGGCCAGCTTCAGCGTGCGCAGCTCGTGGTAGCCCGCCGCCGCGCGCGCCCACCCGGCGATGCGGGAGCCCACGGACGGGTCGGTGACGTGCCCGGCGACCGTCTTGCGGGCGACGCCGATCCGCGACTGGATGTAGCCGAACTCCCGGTCGCCGTGCGCGGCCTGGTTCAGGTTCATGAAGTCCATGTCGATCGAGTGCCAGGGCAGCTCGACGTTCGCCTGCGTGTGCAGGTGCAGCAGCGGCTTGGTCAGCACGTCCAGGCCCGCGATCCACATCTTCGCCGGGGAGAAGGTGTGCATCCACGCGATCACGCCGATGCAGGAGTCGTCGGAGCTCGCGTCCAGGCAGACCCGGCGGATCGCCTCCGCGTCGGTCAGCACGGGCGTCCAGCGCAGCGCGACGGGCAGCGCCCCGCCGAGGCGCGCGGCGATCGCACCCGACTGCTCGGCGACCTGGCGGAGGGTCTCCTCGCCGTACAGGCCCTGGCTGCCGGTGAGGAACCAGATCTCGCGGTTCGGAAAGCTCATGTGGTCAGCCCCTCTGCCCGTAGACGTTCTGGTAGCGGTCGTACAAGCGGTCGATGTCGCCCGCGTCCATCGGCAGCGGTTCGCCGAGCTGGCGGGACAGGTGGACGGTGCGGGCGACGTCCTCGCACATCACGGCCGCCTTCACCGCGGCGCGCGCGTCGGCGCCGATCGTGAAGACGCCGTGGTTGCGCATGAGGACGGCCGGGCTGCGGTGCCCGTCGAGCGTCTCGACGATGCCCCGGCCGATGTCGTCGCCGCCGATCAGCGCGAACGGGCCGACGGGGATCTCCCCGCCGAACTCGTCCGCCATCGCGGTCAGCACGCACGGGATGGGCTCGTTGCGCGCCGCCCACGCGGTCGCATAGGTCGAATGGGTGTGCACGACTCCGCCGACGTCGGCGCGGTGCCGGTACACGTACGCGTGCGCGAACACGTCGCTGGACGGCTTGAGCGGCTGGTCGCCGATCGGCTTGCCCTCAAGGTCGCACAGCACCATCGAGTCGGGGGTGAGGTCCTCGTAGGGGACGCCGCTCGGCTTGATCAGGAAGGCGTCGCCGCTGACCCGGGCGGACACGTTCCCGGCCGTCCACACCACCAGCCCGCCCTCGACGAGCAGCTGATGCAGGACGGCGAGTTCGGTGCGGAGCGCGGCGGTCTCCTGGGCTGTCATGTCCGCTCCTTTGTTAGCGCTAACATCAATGGCCGACGAACGGGATCTCCGGTTCCGGTCATCAGTGGTCAGGTACCGCGGCGCACCCCGGTGCTCTCCCGGACCACGAGCTCGGGTTCCACCACGCGGCGGGTGCCGGCCGGCTCGGGAACCGGCCGGGAGGCTCCCTCGATCCGGTCCAGGAGCAGGCGGAACGCGCGCCGCCCCACCTCGCCGAAGTTCTGCCGGACGGTCGTCAGCGGCGGCGGGAAGTAGGCGGCCTCGGGCACGTCGTCGAAGCCGACGACGCTCACCTCGCCGGGCACGTCGCGGCCGGCCTCGCGCAGCGCGCGCAGCAGCCCGAGCGCCATCGCGTCGTTGGCCGCGAACACGGCGGTGACCTCGGGATCGGCGGCGATCTGCCGGCCGTGCTCGTACCCGGACCGGGCGCTCCAGTCGCCCGAGGGGCCCTCCGGGACCTCCCGCCCGGCGGCCTCCAGCGCGGCCCGCCAGCCGTCCGCGCGGCCGCTCGCGTCCACCCAGTCGGCGGGCCCGGCCAGGTGCACGACGGTCTCGTGGCCGAGGCTGAGCAGGTGCCGGACGGCCCGCTCGGCGCCGGCCCGGTGGTCGACCGCCACCACGGGGAACGGCACGTCGCCGCCCGCGCCGACCGCGACCAGCGGGGTGTCGGACGGCAGCTCCTTCAGCCCGTCGGCGGCCGACTCGTGCGGCGCCACGACCATGATCCCGTCGGCGGACTGGGCGCGCAGCCGCTCCACGCCCTCCCCGATCGACCGCCGGTTCAGCGAGCTGAGGCTGACGATGCTGACGTTGTAGCCGTGCTCGCGGGCGGCCTGCTCGATGCTGAACACCGTGGACGCGGGCCCGTAGAGCGTGGTGTCGAAGCTGACCACGCCGAGCACGCCGGACCGCCCGGTGGCGAGCACCCGGGCCGCGGAGTTGGGCCGGTAGTCGAGGGCCTGCACGGCCGCCATCACCCGGGCGCGCGTCTGCGGCCGCACCTTCTCCGGGGTGTTGAGCACGCGCGACACGGTCATCGCGGAAACGCCCGCCATCGCGGCCACGTCCTCCATCACCGCCAGCCGCCGGCCGTCGGGCGCCTCCGGTGATTCGGCCGCCACATCGCCTCCCCGAAGTCATTGCTACGCCCCGAATGTTTGCGCTAACTCCCGCGAATGTCAACAGCCGGTCGACCCGCCCGCCGCACCGCCCGGCGCCGCGCCGATCCGCCCCCGGATGGCACGGTCTCGCAGGCAGGAGGTAACCTCCCGCTTACCTCACCCCCCGGAGCCGAGGAGCGCCCATGCCGGACCTGACCGCCGCCGAGACCGTCCGCGCCGCCGACGAGATCGTCCACGACATCGGCTCGAAATGGATGCTGGACCCGGCGGTCTCCGAACACGGGAGGGAACTCGGCTACGCCAACCCGTTCGCCTTCTACTTCGCGGGGCGCGGCGGGGTGCTCGGCGACGTCGACGGCGGCGTGGTCTGGGCCGCGCTCGGCTTCTTCGAGGCCGGGGTCGTGCGTGCCATGTGGGACGAGGGCGTCGCGGTCGCCGGGGCGCGGGAGGCGGCGCGCCGGTACGCCAAGGCGTTCCGGGCCTGGGGCGAGGAGCACCTCCCCGACGACCCGCGCCTGTGCGAGCTGGCCGAGCGGGTCGCGAACGCGGCCGACGGCGCGGGGCTGCCGCTGTTCTGCGGCTGGCGCGCCGAGCCGCTGCCGGAGCGCGGGCCGGGCCGGCTGGTGCAGGTGCTCCAGGTGCTGCGCGAGCTGCGCGGCGGGCAGCACCTGGTCGCGACGACGGCCGTCGGCCTGTCGCCGCTGGAGGCGATCCTGATCCACGAGGGGGAGGGCAAGGCCAGGTTCTGCGGCTGGCAGGGCGACTTGCCCGACTGCTCCGACCGCGAGCCCCTGCGCGCGGAGGCCGAGGAGATCACCGACCGCCTGTCGGCCGCGGTGTACGAGAAGGCGCTGTCGCCGTCCGAGCGCGCGGAGTTCGCGGAGCTGGTGGAGAAGGCCGGCTCGGCCGTCCTCGGCTGACCGGTTTGTCAGCCGGAGACAAGAGCCGCGCGGAGATTGCGCAAACAAACGACTGTCGTAACAAGAACGACTGAGTTCATTGTTGCCCCATCACTCGACCGCTCCGAAAGGAGTCCGCGATGGGGCGACCCACCCTGTCGGCCGCGGGGGGACGACCCCGCGGCCCGCTTCGCTCGTTCGTGCCCCTCACCGTCCTCGCGGCTTCGGCCCTGGCCGCCGGGGCGCTCGCCGGCCCGGTGAGCGCGCGCGAGGCCGGCCGGTCCGAGACGCCCGTCCCGTCCGGCTCGCCCGTCACCGACGTCGTCGAGTCGGCGGTGCGCGTCAAGGTGCCGCTCCCGGCCTCCGCCGGCCCCCATCCCGAAGCCTGCGACTGGCTGTCCTACCTGCGGTTCCGGCACGAGGACGGGCCCGCCGAACCGGCGCGGGCCGACAGGATCCTGGTCGCCCAGCCCGGCATCCTCGAAGGCGCGGGCGCGTTCGACAGCGTCGCGCGGAACACGGTGTCGGCCGCGGCGAAGCGCGGGAAGCACATCGAGTTCTGGGCGCTCGACCGGCGCTCCAACTGCCTTGAGGACCGCACCGGGCTCCAGGCCGGGCTCAGGGCGAAGGACGTCCACCTCGCCGTGGACTACTACTACCGGCAGAAAGAGGTGGACGGCCGCAAATTCGCCGGATACCAGTCGAACGACCAGGTGAAATGGCTGCAGAATGTCGGGCTCGAACAGACCGTGCGCGACCAGTACGACCTGATGGTCCATGAGCTTCCGGACCAGGCGGCCCGAAAGCAGAAGATGCTGTGCGGCGGCCATTCCCTCGGCGGCGTCCTGACCGCCTACTTCGCCGAATGGGACTTCGACGGGAACCACGCCACCACGGACGACGCCGGCTACAACCAGTGCTCCGGCTACTTCGCGCTCGACACCCGCATCGCGAAGGGGCTGCCGGGGATGGGCGGCGAGGTCCCGGAGGACTGGGTTCCCCTCGTCGAGTTCGGCGCGGGCGCCGTCCAGGCCGGGCTGGAGACGGGCGTGATCCCGCGCGCGCTGTCGGCCCCGGCCGTGGTCAACACCGAGACGATGAACCTGCTGGGCATCGCCGGTCTCGCGGCCAACCTCGACCCGGACGGCGTCTCCGACCTCGCGGCCTACGTCCCGTCCGGGTTCAACCAGGACATGACGTACCGGCTGCTGTTCTCCAAGGACTACCCGACGTTCCTCAAGGGCTCCCCGACGGTGAAGGACTTCCGCTTCACCAACGCCGCGGCGCTCGGCGGGCTGCTGGACGACAACTCCCAGCCGCTCGCGTTCATGCAGGCCAGCGTCGGCTTCTGGGACGGCGGCAGGATCGTCGACAAGGAGTTCCCGGCGCCGAACAACCTGGACGAGCTGGGGCTCGGCGGCCTGTCCCGGCTGCTCGGCAAGGAGAAGAAGGCGATCCCCGACGAGCCGGGCGGCCCGCTCTACACGTGGCGTAACTACGACCGCGTCGGCGCGCCCGACGACCCGGTGTACAAGTCGAAGGACGGCACCCCGTTCACGTCCGCCGGCAAGGAGGTCACCGACATCGCCGAGCTGGCGCGCAGCCTGTCGGAGCACCCGCTCGACTTCACCGAGCACTACTTCCCCACGAAGATGGTCACCGACATCGCGCTGGCGGGCGCGCCCGGCATCGCGGACGACGCCGTCCACGAGGGAGGCATCGCGGCCAACCCGATCCTCAACCTGGAGGCGGGCGACGGCCTCGGGTTCAGCGACCCGCAGCCCGGCGACGTCGTCGCGCCCGGCTACCAGCACCTCGACGTGCTGACGGCCTCCGCCGTGCAGAACGGCGGCGAGCCGGAACCCGTCTCCACCGCGCTGGCCGCCTTCGCGGGTTAGCGCAGCGGTTTGTTTTGCCGGACGGGCGCCGGGTAGGTGGACGGCGCGCGAAGGTGAAGGGTGGTGTGACGTGGGCGTTCGTACATGGATCGGGTCATGGCCCGTCTACCGCCAGTTCACCGGCGACGATCCGCTCGGCCGCGGCTCCGCGGCGAAGAGCGCGGGGACCGAGCGGATCAAAGCCAGGGTGGGCACCGCCGACCAGGTCGTGAAGTCCGTCTGCCCGTACTGCGCGGTCGGCTGCGGGCAGGACGTGTACGTCAAGGACGGCGAGGTCACCCAGATCGAGGGCGACCCGGACTCGCCGGTCAGCCGGGGGCGGCTGTGCCCGAAGGGCTCGGCCAGCCTCCAGCTGACCACCGGGCCGGCCCGCGAGCACCAGGTCCTCTACCGGCGCCCGCACGGCACCGAGTGGGAGCGCCTCGACCTCGGCACGGCGATGGACATGATCGCCGACCGGGTCGTCGCGGCCCGCCGGCACGGCTGGCAGTGGGAGCAGGACGGCCTGCGGGTGCGGCGCACGCTGGGCTTCGCGAGCCTCGGCGGCGCCACGCTCGACAACGAGGAGAACTACCTGATCAAGAAGCTGTTCACCGCGCTCGGCGCGGTGCAGATCGAGAACCAGGCGCGCGTTTGACACTCCTCCACCGTTCCCAGTCTGGGAACCTCGTTCGGCCGCGGCGGCGCGACCACCTTCCAGCAGGACCTGCAGAACTCGGACTGCATCGTCATCCAGGGCTCGAACATGGCCGAGTGCCACCCGGTCGGGTTCCAGTGGGTGATGGAGGCGAAGGCGCGCGGCGCGAAGCTGATCCACGTGGACCCGCGGTTCACCCGGACCAGCGCGCTCGCGGACGCGCACGTCCCGCTGCGCGCGGGCAGTGACATCGCCTTCCTCGGCGGGATCGTCAACTACGTCCTGGAGAACGACAAGTACTTCCGCGACTACGTGGTGGCCTACACCAACGCGCCGGTGATCCTCACCGAGGACTTCCGCGACACCGAGGACCTCGACGGCGTGTTCTCCGGCCTCGACCCGGAGAACCGCAGCTACGACTTCAGGACGTGGCAGTACGAGGGAATGCAGGTGCAGGCCGCGTCCGGCCGGCGGGACATGGAGTACGAGGAGCGCGCCGGGTCGGTCGCGGAGGCGGGGCGCGGCGAGGCGCACGGCTCCGGCGGCGCGGCGATCGGCACGGGCGCCCCGGAGCGGGACCCGACCCTGCGGCACCCGCGCTGCGTGTTCCAGGTGCTCAAGCGGCACTACTCCCGGTACACGCCGGAGATGGTGGAGCGGATCTGCGGCGTCCCGCGCGACCAGTTCCTGCAGGTGTGCGAGATGCTCACCGAGAACTCGGGGCGGGACCGGACGTCCGCGTTCGTCTACGCGGTGGGCTGGACGCAGCACACGGTCGGCGTCCAGTACATCCGGACGGCGGCGGTCCTGCAGAGCCTGCTCGGCAACATCGGCCGGCCCGGCGGCGGCATCATGGCGCTGCGCGGCCACGCGTCCATCCAGGGGTCGACGGACATCCCGACGCTGTTCAACCTGCTGCCCGGCTACATCCCGATGCCGCACGCGCACAGCAACGAGGACCTGGACGCGTTCGTCAAGGCGGAGGCGGCGAAGAAGGGCTTCTGGGGCAACATGCGGGCCTACACCGTGAGCCTGCTGAAGTCGTACTGGGGCGACGCGGCGACCGCCGAGAACGACTACTGCTTCGACTACCTGCCCCGGCTGACCGGCTCGCACAGCACGTACGAGACGGCGATGGCGCAGATCGGCGGCCAGTGCAAGGGCTACTTCCTGATGGGCGAGAACCCGGCCGTCGGGTCCGCGAACGCCAAGATCCAGCGGCTCGGGATGGCGAACCTGGACTGGCTCGTCGTCCGCGACTTCTCGCTGATCGAGTCGGCGACGTGGTGGAAGGACGGCCCGGAGATCGAGTCGGGCGAGATGCGCACCGAGGACATCGGCACCGAGGTGTTCTTCCTGCCCGCCGCCGCGCACACCGAGAAGGACGGCAGCTTCACCAACACCCAGCGCATGCTGCAGTGGCACCACCAGGCCGTGGAGCCCGCCGGGGACGCGCGCAGCGACCTGTGGTTCATGTACCACCTGGGCCGCATCATCCGGGAGAAGCTCGCCGGGTCGGACGACGAGATGGACCGCCCGGTCCTCGACCTGACGTGGGACTACCCGACGCGCGGCCGGCTGGACGAGCCGGACGCGGAGGCGGTGCTCGCCGAGATCAACGGCTTCGACGCCGACGGGAACCCGCTGTCGTCCTACACGCAGCTGAAGGACGACGGGTCGACCAGGTGCGGCTGCTGGATCTACTGCGGCTGCTACGCCGACGGCGTCAACCAGCCCGCCCGCCGCAAGCCCGGCAAGGACCAGCACTGGGTCGCGCCCGAGTGGGGGTGGGCGTGGCCGTCGAACCGGCGCATCCTCTACAACCGGGCGTCCGCCGACACGGACGGCAACCCCTGGAGCGATCGCAAGGCGTACGTCTGGTGGGACGCCGAGCAGGGGAAGTGGACAGGCCACGACGTGCCCGACTTCATCGCCGACCGCCCGCCCGACTACAAGCCGCCGAGGGACGCCACTGGCCCGGACGCGCTCGCCGGCGACGACCCGTTCATCATGCAGGCGGACGGGAAGGCGTGGCTGTTCGCGCCGGCGGGGCTGACCGACGGCCCGCTCCCGACGCACTACGAGCCGCAGGAGTCGCCGTTTACGAACCCGCTGTACAAGCAGCAGCGCAACCCCGTCCGGCACCTGCTGCCGCCGCATCCCGACAACCGGTACGCGCCGGCGGACGGGGCGCCGGGCGCGGAGGTGTACCCGTTCGTGACGACGACCTACCGGCTCACCGAGCACCACACGGCGGGCGGCATGTCGCGCTGGCAGCCGTACCTGGCCGAGCTGCAGCCGGAGTTCTTCTGCGAGGTGTCCCCGGAGCTGGCGGCCGAGCGGGGCCTGGAGCACGGCGGCTGGGCGACGATCGTCAGCCCGCGCGCCGTCATCGAGGCCCGCGTCCTGGTCACCGACCGGATGCAGCCGCTCGTCGTGGACGGCCGGACGGTGCACCAGATCGGCCTGCCGTACCACTGGGGCCCGAACGGCTACAGCACCGGCGACGCGGCGAACGAGCTGCTGCACCTGTCCCTGGACCCGAACACCCACATCCAGGAGGCGAAGGCGCTGTCGGTCGACATCCGCCCGGGGCGCCGCCCGCGCGGCCCGGCCGCCGTTGCGCTGGTCCGGGAGTACCGGGAGCGGGCCGGCATCACCGCGGAGACCGGCACCGAGGTCTAGCCGGGCGGCTAGCGGACGACGAGCGGGTGCTGCCCGGCGGGGACGAGCTCGCCGATGACCGGCTCGCCGGGGATCTCGCCGGCGACGAGGAGGCCGCCTGACGTCTGCGCGTCGGCGAGGAGCAGCCGGTCCTCCTCGGACGTGCCGCGGAAATCGGTGTGCGGGGCGACCCAGCCGAGGTTGCGGCGGGTGCCGCCGCTGACGTACCCGGCGCGCAGGGACTCGCGGGCGCCGTCCAGGTAGGGGACGGCGGCGGCGTCCACCACGGCGGTGACGGCGGACGCGCGGGCCAGCTTGTACAGGTGCCCGAGCAGCCCGAAGCCGGTCACGTCGGTGGCGCAGACGGCTCCGGCGTCGAGCGCGGCGGCGGACGCGTCCCGGTTCAGCCGCGTCATGGCGGCGACGGCGTGCGGGAACACCTCCCCGGTCGCCTTGTGCCGGTTGTTCAGGACGCCGAGGCCGAGCGGCTTGGTCAGGGTGAGCGGCACGCCCGGCTTGCCGGTGTCGTTGCGGAGCAGCGCGGCGGGGTCGGCGACCCCGGTGACGGCCATGCCGTACTTGGGCTCGGGGTCGTCGACGCTGTGGCCGCCGCCGACATGGCAGCCCGCCTCGGCGGCGACGTCCAGCCCGCCGCGCAGCACCTCCCGGGCCAGGTCGAACGGCAGCACCTCGCGGGGCCAGGCGAGCAGGTTCACCGCGACGAGCGGCCGGCCGCCGACGGCGTAGACGTCCGACAGCGCGTTCGCGGCGGCGATCCGCCCCCAGTCGTAGGGGTCGTCGACGACGGGGGTGAAGAAGTCGGCGGTGGCGACGGCGGCGAGGCCGCCGCGGGAGCCCGGCAGCCGGACGACGGCCGCGTCGTCGCCGGTGTCGAGGCCGACGATCATCTCGGTGTTGGGCGCCTCCGGGACGGTGCTCAGCCCGGCGAGGACGTCCTCCAGCTCGCCGGGCGGGATCTTGCAGGCGCAGCCGCCGCCGTGCGCGTACTTGGTCAGCCTCTTCATCCCGCCTCCTCGGTGCAGCGCCGCCGGAGGTCGTCCACCCGGACCGTGTAGCCCTTCGCGTCCAGGTGCTCCAGGAGCGGGACGGCGACGCGGCGGGTGGTGCCGAGCGCGCGGCGCGCCTCGCTCAGCGTGAACGGGCCGCCGAGGCCCGCGAGCAGCGCGGCGGCGCGGGCGTCGTCGCCGGGCAGCAGCACGATGCCGTCGCCGACCTTCAGCAGCTCGCCGGCCGCGACCGCGGCGGCGAGCATCCGCGGCGTCAGCCCGAGGTCGGCGAGCCGGTGCGCGTCCGGCGCCCGGAACGGCGCGCCGGCCAGCTCGCGGCGCACCGCGTCGACGGCCCGCCGGACCGGCGGGGGCAGTTCGGGCGCGGTCGCCCGCCCGTAGATACGGCCGTTCCGCCGCCGCAGGCCGGCGCCGGCCTCGGCCAGCGCCTCGACGAGGGCGCGGTCGGGCAGGCCGAGGGCGCGGCGGGCGGCGTCGGCGGGCAGGCCGGGGTCGGCGGGGTGGGCGGCGGCGTGCTCCTCGACGGCCGCGGTGAGGCGTTCGCGGAGGTCCGCCCAGTGGCCGGGGTCGGCGAGCCAGTCCCCCGCGACCGGCTCGGACGGGGCGGGCACGCCCATCGCGGCCAGCTCCGCCCGCGTGATCAGCCCGCGGCGGCGCAGCTCGGCGGCGCCGTCGGGGCGGCCGCTCATCGAGGCCAGCTCGCGGGCCCGCGCCGCCGCCGCGCCGCGCCGCCGGAACGGCTCCGGGCGGACGTCCAGCACGGTGACCCCGGCGGGGACGCGGTGGGCGCCGGGGTCGCGCAGCAGCGCGACGTCGCCGACGCGCAGCGGCAGCGGCCGGCGCAACGCCAGGCGCGCGGTGTCGTCGCCGAGCGGGCGCACGTGCACCGGCACCGCCGCCGTCCCGACGTGCAGGGTCAGCTCGCGCGGCAGGTCGTGCGCCGGCTCCCCGCGCAGCCGCACGTCGACGAGGCCGGCGGCGAGCCAGCGCCCGGGCGCGAGCAGGGCGCGGCCCCGGCGCAGCTCCCGCACGTCCCCGTGCAGGTTGAGGGCGACGCGGGCGACGGCGCCGACGCGGTCGCGGTCCTCCTTGAGGCTCTGCAGGCCGCGCACCCGCACGAGGCCGCCGCCGGCGGCGAGGCGGTCGCCGGCGGCGATCGTCCCGGCGCCGAGGGTTCCGGTCACGACGGTGCCCCTGCCCCGGACGGTGAAGACGCGGTCGATCCACAGCCGCACGTCGGCGTCCGCGTCGGGCGCGGGCAGGGACGCGGTGAGCCGTTCCAGCGCGGCGCGCAGCCCGTCCAGCCCGTCCCCGGTGGCGCCGCTGACCATGACCGGCTCGACCTCGCCGAGCGAGGTGGCCGCGATGCGGGCGAGCGCCTCCTCCCGGGCGAGGGCGGCCGTCCCGGGGCCGGCGAGGTCGCAGCGGGTCACGGCGAGGAGGCCGTGCCGGACGCCGAGCGCGTCCAGCACCGCGAGGTGCTCCTCCGACTGCCGCTGCCAGCCCTGGTCGGCGGCCACCACGAACATGACCGCGGGGACGGGGCCGACGCCGGCGAGCATCGTGCCGACGAGCCGCTCGTGCCCGGGGACGTCGACGAACGCGAGGCGGTCGCCGCCGGGCAGGGCCGTCCAGGCGAAGCCCAGCTCGATCGTCAGGCCGCGCCGCCGCTCCTCCTCCAGCCGGTCGGGCTCCATCCCGGTCAGGGCGCGGACGAGGGTGGACTTGCCGTGGTCCACGTGCCCGGCGGTGGCGACGACGTGGGTCATCGGGCCGCCGCCCGGACCGCCTCGGCCAGCTCGCCGTCCCGCGCGGGCGGCACCGCCCGCAGGTCGAGCAGGCACCGCCCGTCCTCGACCCGCCCCAGCACGGCCGGGACGCCGCGCCGCAGCCGGGCCGCGCAGCGCTCGGGCACCGACACGGCCGCGCTCGGCAGGACGACGCCGGGCGCTCCGCCGCCCCCGACCGCCGCGTCGCTGTCCACGGCCGCCGCGTCGACCCCGCCGTCCCGCAGCCGCGCGGCGATCCGCTCGGCCCGCTCCCGCAGGCCCGCCGCGCCGGCGCGCAGGGCCTCCTCGGTGGGGGTGCGCGGCCCGCGGACGGTCGCCTCCAGCGCCGCGAGCGTCGTCTTGCCGACCCGCAGCGCCCGCGCGAGCGGATGCCGCGCCAGCCGGCGCACCAGGTCCTCCCGCCCGAGGACGAGCCCGCACTGCGGGCCGCCGAGGAGCTTGTCGCCGCTCGCCGTGACGAGGTGCGCGCCCGCCTTGAGCATGGACGCGGCGTCGGGCTCGTCCGGCAGGAGCGGCTCGTGCGCGAGCAGCCCGGACCCGATGTCGGAGACGACCGGGACCCCGAGCCCGGCCAGCTCCGCGACGCCGGCGCTCCGCGTGAACCCCTCGATCCGGAAGTTCGAGGGATGCACCTTCAGGATGAACCCGGTCTCCTCGCCGACGGCCGCCGCGTAGTCGTCCGGCGCGGTCCGGTTGGTGGTCCCCACCTCCCGCAGCCGCGCGCCCGTCGCCGCGAGCAGTTCGGGGATGCGGAAGCCGTCGCCGATCTCCACCATCTCGCCGCGGCTGATGACGATCTCCCTGCCGGGCGCGAGCGCGGTCGCGGCCAGCACGAGCGCCGCCGCCCCGTTGTTGACGACGTGGGCGGCCTCCGCCTGCGGCACCCGCTCCAGCAGCGCCGCCAGCGCGGACCGTCCCCGGCGCGCCCGCCGCCCGGTCTCCAGATCGAGCTCCACGTCGGTGGCGCCCGACGCGCGGGCCGCGGCCTCGCGCGCCGCGTCCGACAGGGGCGCCCGCCCGAGGTTCGTGTGCAGCAGGACGCCGGTCGCGTTGATCACGGGACGCAGCCCGGAGGCGGTCGCCGGCAGCGACGCCACGGCGGCGTCCGCCACCGCGTCCGGCGGGATCTCGCCGTCGCGCGCCCGCCGCTGGGCCGCGACCACCGCCGCCTTGACCACGCCGCGCCCGAGCCGCTGCACCGGCCCGGCGAGCCGCGGATCGGCGAGCAGCACGTCAGTGCGGGGGATTCGCCGCCGCCCGTCCTCCCCCGCGCCGGGTGCGGCTCCGCGATCCATCAGGCGACCTCCGAACACCAGCGTTACCCGCCGGCATCGCACGCAAACGGGGCCGCGCCGGGGCGGACCGGAAGCCGGTGCCCGGCCCTCGCCCGGCCCCGGGTCGTGACGGCGGAGCAGAATTCCATACGCCGCGCATGAAAGGAAGCCGGGCGCCTTGTCACCGGGGTGAGTGTCGCGTGTGATTCCTCTTACCTAGCCTGGCGGCCCGGGTGTTCGCTGACGGAGGTGGCACTTTGACGGAGCTGTACGAGGGAGCCGCGGAGACCGGCGAACTGTCCGGGGAGCCCTGGCGGGACGTACCGCGCGAGGAGGCGCAGTGGATGCGCCCGCACCTTCCCGCGCTGGTCGACTCCATGGTGGAGGGAGTGCTGCGGCACGTCCCCGAGTACGCCCGGCCCGACGACCCCGTCTACACCGAGACGATCCGGGTCGCGATCGAGCGCGGCATGGGGCACTTCGTGCAGATGATCGCCGACCCGGACGTGTCCTGGAAGGAGGTCCACCAGGTCTTCTTCGACGTCGGGTACGGCGAGGCGATGGAGGGGCGCTCGCTGGAGCACCTGCAGAACGCGCTGCGCGTCGCGTCCCGGACGGCCTGGCGGTACCTGTCGCGGGAGGCCGACCGGCTGCAGAAGCCGCGCGAGCTGGCGATCGCGCTGACCGAGGTGAACTTCGCCTACCTGGACCTGCTGGCGTCCGCCGCCGCGCAGGGCTACGCGCGGGCGCGGGAGAAGGCGGCGGGCGAGCGGGAGCAGCGGCGCGGCCGGCTGCTCAGCCTGCTGCTGACGGAACCGGCGGCGCCCAAGGAGATCGTCGTCGAGCAGGCGAACCTGGCCGGGTGGGCGCTGCCCGAACGGCTCGCGGTGATCGTGCTGAGCCCGCGCCCCGGCAGCGGCGGCGAGGGGCCCGCGGGGCTGCCGCCGTTCCTGCTGAGCGGCCTCGACCGGGGCCGGCCGTGCCTGGTGATGCCCGACCCCGACCGCCCCGGCGGTCCCGACCGGCTCACCGCCGTCCTCAGCGGCTGGACCGGAGCGGTGGGGCCGTCGGTGCCGACGGACCAGGCCGGCGTGTCGCTGCACTGGGCGCACCGGACGCTGGACCTGCTCGCGGCCGGGCGGCTCGGCCGCACCGGGCCGGGCCTCGTGCACGCCGACCGGCACATGCCTGACCTGCTGCTGCAGGAGGGGTGGACGCTCGCGGAGGCGGCGGCCAGGCGGCGGCTGGCGCCGCTCACCGAACTCGGCGCGCACCGCGGGTCCCGGCTCGCGGTCACGCTGCTGGAGTGCCTCAAGCACGGCTTCAACGCGACGGACGCCGCCGAGGCGCTGTGCGTCCACCCGCAGACCGTCCGGTACCGGCTCGCGCAGCTCCACGAGCTGTTCGACTACGACATCGAGGACCCGGCGATCCGGCTGGAGCTGATGCTGCTGCTCCCCGTCTGGCTGCGGGACAACGCGGACGGGGAGCAGCCGTGAGCGTCACTCGCTCCTTGCGGGGACCCCGGTGACCGGCAGCTTCCCGTCGAGGTAGGCCCGCCGGCAGGCGGACCTGGCGATCTTCCCGCTGCTGGTGCGGAGCAGCCCGCCCGGCTCGATCAGCACGAAGTCGTGGACGCGCAGGTCGTGCGCCTGCTTGACGGCCGTCCGCACCGCCTGCGCCACCTCCTCCGGGTCGAGGAGCGCGATCGGCACCCGCCGGTTCCGCTCGGCGATCACCACGAGCCCCTCGGTGTCGCCCGTGTCGACCGACACCGCGCACGTGTACTCGCGGCGGATCCCCTTGTGCGCGCCGGACACGGTGAACTCGATGTCCTGCGGGTAGTGGTTGCGGCCGTCGACGATGACGAGGTCCTTGATCCGGCCGGTGACGAACAGCTCGCCGCCGTGCACGACGCCGAGGTCCCCGGTGCGCAGCCACGGCCCGCGCGGCAGGTCGCCGATCGTCCCGGACAGCTCCGCCTTGAACGTCTCCTTGGTCGCCTCCGGGCGCCCCCAGTAGCCCGCGGCGACGTTCGGGCCGTGCACCCAGATCTCCCCGACCTTCCCGTCGGGGAGACGGACGCCGGTCTCCGGGTCGGCGATGACGGTGTGCTGGCCGTAGGACGTCCCGCACGCGATCAGCTGGATCGAGCCGGGCGCGTCCGCGTCGCACGGCTCGGCGGAGCCGCGGCGCAGCCGCTCGTGGTCGAACGCGACGCGGGTCGGCGGCCGGAACCGCGACGACGCCGACACGTAGACGGTGGCCTCCGCCAGGCCGTAGGCGCACACCTGCGCCTCGGGCCGCAGCCCGCAGTCCTTGAACGCCTCGTAGAAGCCGGTGAGCGTGCTCTCCCGGATCGGCTCCGCGCCGTTCATGAAGACCTGCACGCCGCTCAGGTCGAGCTTCTCCTTCTCCTCCTCGGTGACCTGCGCGGTGAGGTACTCGTAGGCGAAGTTCGGGCCGCCGGTGAACGCGTGCTTCTGCTCGCTGAGCAGCTCCAGCCAGCGGACGGGGCGCATGATGAACGCCACCGGGTCCATGATCACGCCCGGGTTGCCGTAGACGAGCGGCAGCGCGACCGTGGTGACGAGGCCCATGTCGTGGAACACCGGCAGCCAGTTCACGCCGGACGACTCGCGCGGGATGCCCTCGAACGCCCGCCACAGCTGCTCGGCGTTCGTCGCGAAGTTGCCGTGCGTGATGATGACGCCGGCCGGGGTGCGGGTCGAGCCGGACGTGTACTGCAGGTAGGCGATGTCGTCCGGGTCGATCGGCTCGGACGTCCAGTCGAGCGCCGGGTCCACCCGGTCCGCGACGATGACCTCCAGCGGCGGGCGCACGAACTCGCCGCTCAGGAACGACTCGACGGCGGGCAGCGACGCGCTCGTGGTGACGACGACGTCGGGCTCGGCGTCCTGGTAGACGGCGAGCAGCCGGTCCCCGTGGCCGGGCAGGTCCGGGGAGAACAGCGGGACGCCGATGGCGCGGGCGTACATCGCGCCGAGGAACCCGGTGACGTAGTGCAGGTCCTGCGGGGCGAGCAGCGCGACCCGCCGCCCCGGCCCGGTGGCGTCGCGGATCGCGGCGGCGATCGAGCGGGCGCGCCGGTCCAGCTCGCCCCACGTGACGTGCGCGGCGACGCCGTCCGGGTCGGACACGTAGTCCATGAACGTGTACGCGCGGTCGCCGGGGAAGTCCTTGGCGAACCGGGCGAGCCGCTCGATCAGCGGGGTCCGGTCGAGTTCGGGGAGGTCCTTCATGCCGTTTCTCCAGGGGAGGTGACGCGCCGGGACGCGAGGCGCTCGGGGTCGGGCCAGCGCACGTCCCAGACCCAGCCGAGCTTCTCGAAGAGCCAGATGACGCGGGCGCTGATGTCGATCTGGCCTTTGAGGACGCCGTGCCGCGCGCAGGTCGGGTCGGCGTGGTGCAGGTTGTGCCAGGACTCCCCGAACGACGGGATGGCCAGCCACCACACGTTGCGGGCCTTGTCGCGGGTCCTGAAGTCCTCCTTGCCGAACACGTGGCAGATCGAGTTGATCGAGAAGGTGACGTGCTCGCCGACGAACACCCGCATCAGGCCCGCCCAGAACAGGGCGGTGACGGCCCCGTGCCAGGAGAGCGTGAGCAGCGCGCCCAGCCCCATCGGGACGAGGAACGTCGACAGCACGATCACCGCGTACACCGGGTCGAGCGACAGGAACCGGATGTCCCGGTCCTTGAGCAGGTCGGGCGCGTACTTGCTGCGCGAGGTGCGGTCCTTGCTGAACAGCCAGCCGATGTGCGCGTGGTACAGGCCCTTGGTGAGCCCCCAGACGCCCGGCCCGTACGCCCACGGCGAGTGGGGGTCGCCCTCCTGGTCGGAGTACTTGTGGTGGCGGCGGTGGTCGGCGACCCACCGGACCACCGACCCCTGCATCGCCTGCCCGCCGAGGACGGCGAGCACGATCCGCAGCCACCGCTTGGCCTTGAAGCCGCCGTGCGTGAAGTGCCGGTGGTAGCCGACCGTGATGCCCAGCGCGTTGAGCGGATAGAGGAACGCGAAGATGGCCACATCCGTCCAGCCGATCCCCCAGCCCCACAGGAAGGGGACGGCCGCCAGCAGCCCGAGGATCGGCGCGACGACGAACACCACGACCGCGATGCGCTCGGGCAGCGGGACGGTTCCGGAGATGTCCGGCTGGGGGGTGCGGCCGCCGATGTCGGCGACGCCCGCTGTCATGTCGTAGTTCTCCTTGGCTCAGCAGTTGCCGGTGACGGGCTTGCCCTGGAAGCGGTCGCCGAGGAAGTTCGTCACGTCCCCCGCGGCGCCCCAGTCGGTCGACAGGTGCTCGGTCGGGTAGGTGTTCTTCCAGGTCGTGTTGATGCCGGCCGCGCAGTACGCCTGGCGGGTGCCGTCCTCGGTCTCGTGCGGGATGATCTCCTCCAGCCAGCCGCGGTACTGGAACACCGGGAAGCCGATCTCGTACCTGGCCCCGGACGACGGCGGGCCGACGTCCACGCCGAGCTTCTGCCGGTCGACGACCTCTCCCCAGGTCACTCCGCCCGGCCCCTTCACCGCGTACAGCTGGTCGAGGGTGAGCTTGTCCGTGGAGAAGTTCTCGACGCGGGCGCCGAGGAACACCGCGAGCGTCCCGAACAGGCAGTTGGACCGGACGTCCTTCACCGCCTGCGCGCCCCGGTCGTTCATCAGCTCGGTGAACGGCATCTCCGGGTAGGCGGCGTTCAGGCCGACGAGCGCGTCGGCGAGGAAGCCCGCGAAGAAGCTGCCGTTCAGCTGCTTCGCGGTCAGCCTCAGGTCGCCGGGCACGCCGCCCGCCGCGGCGCCGGCCACGTCCAGCTCCGGCGCGTAGGACGAGGCGAGCTGCGCGCCCCACAGCGCGGCGGCGCCGCCCTCGGAGTAGCCGGAGATGCCGACCTTGCCGTCCGCGGTGAGCGTTCCGCCCGGGATCTGGCGGGACGTCCGGACGACGTCGAGCAGCGCGTGCCCCGCGTTCGCGCCGATCATGTACGTGTGGACCTGCCCGTCCAGGTACCCGACCCCGTCGGTCGCGGCGACCGCGAACCCCGCCTTGAGGAACAGCTGCAGGTTGCCGCCCTCGTACATGTCGACGTACTGGCCGGCGAGCTGCTTGGAGAAGGCGCACTGCGGGCCGGAGCCGAGCGTCCCGGGGTTGAACGCGACGGTCGGGCGGGAGCCGCCCTTCGTCCAGGCCGCCTCCGGGATCGCGACCGTGCCCGTCACGACGTTCTTCGCGCCCTTGACGTCCGTCGACACGTACCGGACCTTCCACGCCTTCATCGGGACGTCGCCGGGGATGTTCGTCAGCTTCACCGGCCGGCACGCGAGCAGGTCGCCCGGCTCGCCCGGGACGGTCGCCGGCGGCGCCGCGTAGATGTCGGCGTCGGTGGCGTCGCAGCCCGGCGGCGCGGCCAGGGCATGGGGCGCGGTGACGGGAACGGCCAGGGCGGCGCCGAGCACGGCGGCGCCGAGGAGGGGGCGAAGGCGCATTCTCGCTCCAGGGGTGGGCTGGAAACCGAATGCTGACGACTGTGCCGATCACGCTCCGGGCGCGGAATGAAGTCTCCTCACATGGTCGGGCCGCGTTCTTAGCAACGAACTCAACAACGGCCCCGCCGTCCCGCCGCCGGCCCCGCCGCCGATCGAGATGTCCGGCCGGTCACCTAATGTCGGCCTCATGAGCGAGTCGCTACGGGACGCCGGCCGGGCGGCCGGGCCGCGCCCGCGCCTGGTCACCCGGCCGCTGGCGCTGGTGTTCGCGGCCACCGTCACCAGCCTGACGGGGGTCTTCCTGCTGCTGTCGGTCGTCCCGATGTACGCGGTGGACGGCGGGGCGGGCCGCGCGGGCGCGGGCCTCGCCACCGGCGCGCTGATGCTGACGACCGTCCTCGCCGAGCTCGCCCTCCCCCGGCTGCTCACCCGGTTCGGCTACCGGACGGTGCTCACGGCGGGGACCCTGCTGCTCGCCCTGCCGCCGCTCGCGCTGCCGTTCTCGTCCGGGACGGCGATGGTCGTGCTGACGAGCCTGGTGCGCGGCCTCGGCTTCGGCGTCGCCGTGGTCGCGCCCAACGCGCTGGTGGCGGCGCTCGCGCCGGCGGAGCGGCGCGGCGAGGCGCTCGGGGTGTTCGGCATCACCGCCGGGGCGCCCTCGGTGCTCGCGCTGCCGCTCGGCGTGTGGCTCGCCGACCGGATCGGCTATACCCCCGTGTTCGTGGCGAGCGCGGCGGTCGCGCTCGCCACGCTCGCGGTGCTGCCCGGCATCCCGAACCGGCCGCCGCGGCCGTCAGCGCCCCCATCAGCGTCTGCGTCGGCGTCGGCGTCCCCGCCGGCGGAGGGGCGGCCGCTGGGGATGGTCGCGGCGCTGCGGTCGCCGGCGCTGCTGCGCCCGGCCCTGGCCTTCGCCTCGACCGCGATGGCGGCGGGCATCCTGATCACCTTCCTGCCCCAGGCGGTGCCCGGCGGGGCCGTCGCGGCGGCGGCGCTGTTCGTCCAGCCCGCCGCGACCACGGCGGCCCGCTGGTGGGCGGGGCGGGCCGGCGACCGGCGCGGCGCCGCGCGCCTGCTGCCGCCCGCGCTCGCCCTCGCCGCGGCCGGGATCGCGCTGCTGGTCGCCGTCCCGCACCCGGCGGCGGTGTTCGCCTCGATGGCGCTGTTCGGCACGGGCTTCGGCATCACGCAGAACGCGAGCCTCTCGATGATGTACGAGCGGACGCCGGCGTCCGGCTACGGGACGGTCAGCGCGCTGTGGAACATCGGCTACGACGGCGGCATGGGCGTGGGCGGCGCCGCGTTCGGCGTGGCCGCCGCCGGCGCCGGCTACCCGGCCGCGTTCGCCATGACCGCCGCGGTGATCCTGCTCGCGCTGCCGCTGGCCCGCCGCTCCTGATCCCGCGCGGTCAGCCCCGCGCGGGCCGCGGGCGGTCGCGCGGCCCGGCCCGGCGGGCCGGTTCCGCGCCGCGCGGGACGGCGTCCGCGTCGGCCGAGCGCCGGGGCCGCTCGGCGGGGCGGTCCGGATCGGGGTCGGCGGGCATCAGCCCCGAGGTCTCCAGGTAGTGGCGCCCCCGGGGGGTGAGGTCCCAGGCGTTGTGGCGCCACTCCTTGCGCCGCCACACCACGCCCGCGGACAGCAGCTTGCGGCCGACCCGGCTGATCTCGGTCTCGTCGGTGCCGAGCTCGGCGGCCAGCTGCTGGTTGGACAGGCCCTGGCGGCGGGCCACGGCCACGAGGAAGCGCGCCGCGTACCCGTCGGGCTGCAGCGCGAGCTGGAGGCCGGACGGGAGCCGCTTCAGCGCCCAGTGCACGACGTCGATCAAGCCGAGGATGCGGCCGCGCTGCTCGCGCTGCGCGCCGTCGAGGGCGTCGACGTCGAGATAGTGGCGGTGCAGCCACTGGAGCCCGTCCTGGCATTCGGTGAGGGCGGGCTCGTCGGCGCTCAGCGAGGCATCGGTGATCAGCATGCCGAGCGCTGAGAAGTGGCCGTCGCTGATGACCTTGGCGTTCTCCATGGCGTCGATGAGGCGCCGGATCTCGGTCCGCCGATCGCGGCGGTCGGGGGCGGTGTCGGTGGACGGGTTCACGGCTCACTCCTCGGCGACGGGCATCCCCGGACATGTCCAGCGTGCGCCCATGCCAAGTGAATGTCAAGTGACGCGCGTCTCTGTTGCGGACGACACGGTGTCCCCGGCCCGCGAGCGTTAGCATCGAGCCACTAGCCGTGACCGTGCCTTGACCCCCGGGGGCGCTGATGGAGGATCAGTTGGCCGCAGCCGTGCATCCGGCAGAACCAGCTGATCTCTTCGTCCGGCTCTACGACGCCATGCCGGACGAGGTGTTCCGCGGCTGGACCGCCACCCGCTGGTACGAGGACGCCCAGGTGCGGCGGCGCGCGAACGAGATCGGCGAGATCGTGCTGGAGCACGGCGTCCTCGACCCGGCGATCACCGAGGAGATGATCGCCGAGTACGGGGACCGCGGCCGGTTCATGATCCTCCTCGGCCTCGACACCGCGCTCGCGCACGCCAGCCCGTACTCCCCGTACCACGGCGCGCCCGCGCTGGCCGGGGTGCTCGTCACCTACCTGACCGAGGGCAAGTTCAACGGGCCGGGCACGACGGGCGCGCTGCTCCCCCGCTGCGCCTACCCGGGCCGGCCCCGCGGGCTGCGGTCCAAGGCGGAGTTCTTCGGCGTCCACCGCGTCCCGCAGGCGGAATGGGACATGATCGAGCACTCGGTCCTGCCCGCCGCGCACGACCCGCACTTCAGCCGGGACGAGCCGGTCGCCGTCGGCTGCGCGCCGGTGCTGGAGACCTACGACGACGTCGAGATCGAGTTCGCCGAGCGGGACGGCACGACCGTGTACCGGCTGCGCCCGATGGACTCCTCCGGGCTGCGCAGCCGGATCAAGGCGATCGTCCGGCGGCTGGACGAGTCCGGCGCGCAGCTCGCCGTGATGCCGGAGGCGTCGCTGTCGGACGCGCTGCTGGAGCACTGGAAGGAGGTCGCGTTCGACACCGCCGGGCGCGACCGGAGCCGGCGCCCGCTGCGGTTCATCCTGCTCGGCAGCGGCCCGCTCGGCGGCGGCGACCCGCCGCCGAACCGCGCCGTCCTGCTCGACCGGTGGACGGGGCGGGAGCTGCTGGTCCAGGACAAGCTGTCCGGCTTCACGCTGGACGCCGCGCAGATGCGGCTGTGGCGGCTGCCGGACGCGCCGGACGCGGGCACCGCCGCCGAGCACATCCGGCCCGGCCGCAAGATCAGCGTGCTCGACTCGTCCCTGGGCCGGCTCGCCGTGCTCATCTGCGAGGACCTCGGCCGCTCGATCCGCTGGGAGCGCGAGCTGCTGGCGTGCGGGGTGTCGCACCTGCTCGTCCCGATCTTCTCCAAGCCGATCCTGGAGTACCGCTGGGAGGACCAGGGCGCCGAGCGGCAGGTCGCGGAGCTGGGCGCCTGGGTCACGGTGTCCAACAGCCTCGCGGTCGGCGCCGCGATCCCGGACATCGACCTGCCCGGCCCCCGCTACACGTGCCTGGTCGCGGGGCCGCGGAGCCTGCGCCGCACCGCCTACGCCGGCGACCGGCAGTTCGGCGTCGCGCGGACGGGCGCCGAGCTGGGGCGGCTGCCGACGTCCGAGCTGCCGCGCGTGTACCCCGGCGCCGCCTACGACGCCTGGCACGACCACTGGCAGGACGCTAAGTAGCGGCCCGTCCGGCGGGGTCCTCGACGGTGAACGTCTCCGGGCTCGCCACGCTGCCCGCCGGCATGTACACGATGGGGCAGCCGGAGGCGGCGCCCACCGGGACGGTCGTCCGGAGCCGGGTGTCGGTCACGTCGGAGACCGCCGCGCGGGCCGGGCCGAAGCGGACGCCCATCGCCGCCGCGAGGCCGGTGCCGTGGACCGTGACGGCCGTGCCCGGCGGGCCGCCGAGCGGCTCGATCGCGGTGACCGTCGCCGCGGGGGCGTGGTCGCGGCCCTGCGGCGCGGGCGCCAGCAGGGTCGAGAAGACGCTGTGGAACTTCTCCGCGGTCTCCCGCGAGAACTGCCCGACGAGCGCGGCGATGGCGGTGATCCCGTACGGGTTGATGTCGGCCGCACCGCCGGCCGGCGAGGTCAGGCCGCCCCGCACGACCAGGTACACGATCAGCCCGAAGAGCGCGCCGACGAAGGGCAGCAGCAGGTACATCGGCAGCCAGCTCCGGCGCAGCGCCCGGTTCCCGATGTACCAGTAGAACGAGCGCAGGACGTGCGCGATGCCGCCGAGCGCGCCCGCGGCCATGACGATCACGAACAGGCTCGTCTCCCGCGACAGCGTCGGCGACCAGCCCGGGAAGCGGGCCGTCTTGGCGGCCGGGGTGATCTCGGTCCGCCCGTCCGGGCCGATCCGGGGGCTCGCCGGCCACGCCTGGACGAGCACGATCACCAGCACCGCCGTGACGATCAGCAGGACGGCGAACACGGCGACGATGTCGCGCGTGCGGGCGTACGTCCCGCCGGGCGACTCCGATTCGGCGGACGGTTCGGCGGACGGTTCGGTCACGGCCCTCCTTCGGGGGGTTCGGTTCGCGCGGGCCTCCAGCCGGTTATCCGCCCGGGCCCGCGCGCCGTTTCGCGAAGGGCGGGCCGGGCGCCGCCCACAATTACGACAATCCGTTGCAAATTGGTGGAGTCTTCATTAATGGTTCGCCGGCCCGCCGGCGCCCCGCCCTACGCTCCGCCCATGCGCCGAACAGCAGCAGCACTCGCGACCGCCCTGACCGCCGGCCTGGCAGCCGGCGCGCAGCCGGCCGCCGCGGCGGAGCCGCCGCCCACCTGCGGCACACCCGCCGACCACCAGATCGCCGACGTCCAGGGCGACGGGGAGGCGAGCCCCCTGGCCGGGCGGACCGTCCGGGTCGAGGGCGTCGTCACCGCGGACTTCCAGCGGCCCGACCAGCTCAAGGGCTTCTTCGTCCAGGACCCGACGCCCGACCGTGATCCGCGTACGTCCGACGGGCTCTTCGTCTACTCCACCGAGGAGGTCGCGGTCGGCGACCGGGTCCTCGTGACCGGCAAGGCCGTCGAGTTCAACGGGCTCACCGAACTGTCGCCGGTCTCGGCCGTGGACGTGTGCGGGAAGGGGCGGATCGCGCCGACCCCCGTCCGGCTCCCGCTGCGCGGCGGCGCGACCCTGGAGCGGTACGAGGGCATGCTGCTGCGGTTCGGGCAGCGCCTCACCGCCACCGAGGTCTACACGCTCGGACGGTACGGCGAGGTCACCGTCTCCGCCGGGGGCCGGCTCTTCCAGCCGACCGACGGGCACGGCTCCACGCAGGCGGGCAACGACGCGCGCAAGCTGCTCGTCGACGACGCGTCGAACGTCCAGAACCCGGACACGATCCCGTACACCGACCCGCGCGTCCTGCGGATCGGCGACTCGGCCGCCGGGCTCACCGGCGTCCTCGACTACGGGTTCGGCGAGTACCGGCTCGAACCCACCGAGACGGCGCACTTCGCGAACACGAACCGGCAGCCGAAGAAGCCGCGGCACGTCGGCGGCGACGTGCGCGTGGCCAGTTTCAACACGCTGAACTGGTTCACGACGCTGAACCGGCGCGGCGCCGACACCGCGGAGGAGCAGGAGCGCCAGCTCGCCAAGCTGACCGCCGCGCTCAAGGGCCTGAACGCCGACGTCGTCGGGCTCATGGAGGTCGAGAACAACGGCGACACGGCGGTGAAGGCCATCGTCGACCGGCTGAACCAGGAGACCGGCGCCGGGACGTACGCGTGGGTGCGGCACCCGTACCCGGGCGCGGACGAGATCCACGTCGCCCTCATCTACAAGCCGGCGAAGGTCGTGCCGGCCGGCGCGGCGACCTCGTCGCAGGACCCGGTCTTCGACCGGCCGCCGCTGGTGCAGACGTTCCGGCCCGCCGCCGGCGGGACGGCGTTCACGATGATCGTGAACCACTTCAAGTCGAAGGGCTGCGGCGACGCCACCGGCCCCGACGAGGACCAGGGCGACGGGCAGGGCTGCTACAACGCGCGCCGCGTCGAGCAGGCCGAGGCGATCCGGGCGATCGCGGACGGCGTCGTCAACCCCCTCGTCGTCGGCGACCTCAACGCCTACACCGCCGAGGACCCGGTGAAGGTGCTCACCGCCGCCGGGCTCGTCTCGCAGACCCGGCGGTTCGTCCGTCCCGCCGACCGGTACAGCTACGTGTTCGACGGGCAGTCGGGCGAACTGGACCACGCCCTCGCCGGACGGTCCCTGTCGCGGCGCGTGACCGGCGCGACGATCTGGCACATCAACAGCGACGAGCCGGTGTTCCTCGACTACAACACCGAGTTCAACCCGCCGGAGTTCTACCGGCCGGACGCGTTCCGCTCGTCCGACCACGACCCCGTCCTGCTGGGTCTGAACCTGCGCTGACGCCCGTCGGGCCGGCCGCCCGGAAAGAGGCGGCCGGCCCCTCGCGCGGGGCGGACACGAAGCGTATGATCCGGGTCACATTTCTAGAGATCGGTGCGCTGAGATGACCGAAACCGCCCCCGCGGCACCCGCCCCCTCGCTCGCCTTCGGCATCGGTCCCGACGGGACGTACACCCTGGCGGGGCAGATCGCCGCCTTCGTCCTCGGCCTTCTCACGACGTTCGTGTTCCTGCCGCTGGTCGTGGTCGCCGCGCTCCTCTACACCCGCGCAGAGACCCGGTTCGCCGAGGACCCGGCGCGGGCGCGCACGCTCGTGAACTGGTCGTGGCTCTGCATCACGCTCCCCCTCCTGCTCGCCGTCGTCGCGTTCAACGCCGCCTGGTTCCTGATGCGCTGAGTCCCCGGCGCGGCCGGTCCCGGGGCGGCGGCGGGAAGACGACCGCCGCCCGGCGGGTTGGCACAGGGTATGAGCGTGCGCTTCTCCGTCCTCGACCTCGCCCCCGTCGTCAGCGGCTCCACGTCCGGCCAGGCCCTGCGCAACACCCTCGACCTGGCCCGGCACGCCGAACGCCTCGGCTACCACCGGTACTGGCTCGCCGAGCACCACGCGATGCCCGGCATCGCCAGCTCCGCGACGGCCGTGCTGATCGGGCAGGTCGCGGCGGCCACGTCCCGGATGCGGGTCGGGTCCGGCGGGGTCATGCTGCCGAACCACGCGCCGATGGTGATCGCCGAGCAGTTCGGGACCCTTGAGGCGCTCTACCCGGGGCGCATCGACCTCGGCCTCGGCCGCGCGCCGGGCACCGACCAGGCGACGGCGCGGGCGCTGCGCCGCTCCCCGGACGCGCTGTCGGCGGACGACTTCCCCGAGCAGGTCATCGAGCTGCGCGGCTACTTCGGCGCGGACAGCAAGGTCACGCCCGCCGCCGGGAACGAGCCGCCGATCTGGCTGCTCGGCTCCAGCGGCTACAGCGCCCGCCTCGCCGGGCTGCTCGGGATGCCGTTCGCGTTCGCGCACCACTTCAGCGCCGAGAACACCGTGCCCGCGCTGGCGCTCTACCGCGACTCGTTCCGCCCGGGCGCGCTGGAGGAGCCGTACTCGATGATCGGCGTGTCGGTGACGGCGGCCGCCTCCGACGAGCGGGCGCGCGAGCTGGCGGCCCCGCAGGCGCTGGCGTTCCTGCGGCTGCGGCAGGGCCGCCCGGGGCCGCTGCCGACGCCGGAGGAGACCGCCGCGCACCCGTACACGCCGCTGGAGCGGCAGATGATCGACGCGCGGCTCGCCGACCAGGTGATGGGCGGGCCGGAGACCGTCCGCAAGCAGCTGGACGCGCTGATCGAGCGCACCGCGGTGGACGAGGTCATGGCCGTCACGCAGGTCTTCGACCACGCCGACCGGCTGAGGTCCTACGAGATCCTCGCCGGCCTCTACCCGGAGAGCTTCCCGGCCTAGACCCCGCCGGCCCCGCGCGGGGCCGGCGGTTCCCGGTCCGGGCGGATCAGCCCTCGAAAGCCTCGGCAAGGATGTCCAGGCCCTCGTTCAGCAGGTCCTCGGGGATGACGAGCGGCGGCAGGAAGCGCAGCACGTTCCCGTACGTGCCGGTCGTCAGGACGAGCAGGCCGCGCTCGTGGCAGCGCCGCGCGACCCGCGCGGTCAGCTCGGGATCGGGCTCCTTGGTGCCCTCCCGCACCAGCTCGATCGCGATCATGGCGCCGCGGCCGCGGACGTCCCCGATCGCCGGGTGCCTGCCGGCGAGGTCGCGCAGCCGGGGCAGCATGATCTCGCCGATGCGGCGGGCCCGCTCGGTGAGCTTGCCCTCCTCGATCTCCTCCAGGACGGCGAGCGCCGCCGCGCAGGCGAGCGGGTTGCCGCCGTAGGTGCCGCCGAGGCCGCCGCCGTGCACCTTGTCCATGATGGCGGCGCGCCCGGTGACGGCGGCCAGCGGCAGCCCGCCCGCGATGCCCTTCGCGGTCGCGACGAGGTCGGGGACGACGCCCTCGTGCTCGCAGGCGAACATGTCGCCGGTGCGGGCGAAGCCGGTCTGCACCTCGTCGGCGACGAACAGGATGCCGTTCGCGCGGGCGAACTCCGCGAGCGCGGGCAGGAACCCGGGCGCCGGCTCGATGAACCCGCCCTCGCCCTGGATCGGCTCGATCAGCAGCGCCGCCACGTTCGTCGCGCCGATCTCCTTGGTGATCCGGCCGATGACCTGCGCCGCGGCCTCCGGCCCGCAGTTCTCCGGGCCGGTGGGCCAGCGGAACGGGTACGCCAGCGGCATCCGGTACACCTCGGGCGCGTACGGGCCGAACCCGTGCTTGTACGGCATGTTCTTCGCCGTCAGCGTCATGGTCAGCAGCGTCCGGCCGTGGTAGCCGTGCTCGAACACCACGACCGCCTGCCGCCCCGTCGCGTACCGGGCGATCTTGACCGCGTTCTCCACCGCCTCCGCGCCGCTGTTCACCAGGAACGACCGCTTCTCGTGGTCGCCGGGCGTGATCCGGTTGAGGTTCTCGCACACCGCGACGTACGACTCGTACGGCGCCACCATGAAGCAGGTGTGCGTGAACCGGTCGGCCTGCTCCTTCACCCGCGCGGCGACCCGCGGGTTCGCGTTGCCGACGTTCGTGACCGCGATGCCCGAACCGAAGTCGATCAGCGAGTTGCCGTCCACGTCGACGACCACGCCGCCGTCGGCGTCCGTCACGTAGACGGGCAGGACGCTGCCGACGCCCGGCGGCACCGCCGCGGTACGCCGTTCTTGCAGCTCCCGGGAGCGCGGCCCGGGGATCTCGGTGACGACGCGGCGTTCCTGCGGCAGGCGGGAAGTGCTGGAGTCTCGGCTGGTCATGGCCTGAACATAAGCCGGGCGCCGCCTACGATGAACCGTACGCGGCGGCGAAAACCGCCTCGCGAGATGGACACTTTGCACAGGGATTGCGATGCCGCCCACCCTGGCCGCCGTGGCGGCCCTCCCCCAGCTCGGCCTGCGGTCGCGCACCGGCCCGCTGCCGGACGCGCCCGTCGTGTGGGTCGCGGTCAGCGAGCTGGAGGACCCGACCCCGTTCCTGGAGGGCGGCGAGCTCGTCCTCACCACCGGCATGCGGCTCACGCCGGCGAACGCCGCCGCGTACGTGTCGCGCCTGGTGGGGCGCGGCGTCGCCGGGCTCGGGTTCGCGGTGGGCGTCATCCACGACGACGTCCCGCCCGAGCTGCTCGCGGCGGCGCGCGGCCAGGGGCTCGTGCTGCTGGAGGTGCCGCGCCCGACGCCGTTCATCGCCATCGGCAAGGCCGTGTCGCGGATGCTGGCCGCCGAGTGGTACGAGGACGTCACCCGCGCGTTCCAGGCCCAGCGGGAGCTGACCCGCGCCGCGCTCACCGGCACCGGCGCCCTCGTCGCCCGGCTGGCGCGGCTGCTCGGCGGGTGGGCGCTGCTGCTGGACGCGTCCGGGGACGTCCGGCACGCCGAGCCCGCGAGCGCCCGGGGCCGCGCCGCGGAGCTGGCGCCCGAGCTGGCGCGGCTGCGCCGCCGCCCCGCCGCGAGCGCCTCGCTGGCCCTCCCGGACGGCCACATCGCGGTGCAGCGGCTCGGGGTCGGCGGGCCGCCGCGCGGGTTCCTCGCCGTCGGGACGGACGCGCCGCTCCCGCCCGCCGCGCACACGATCGTCGGCGCGGCCGTCGCGTTGCTGACGCTGCACACGGAGACGCCGCGCACGGGCCGCGACCTGCGGGCCTCGCTCGCCGCGCTGCTGCTCGGCCGCCCGGACGCGGGGCCGCTCGTGCCGGACGGGCCGGTCCGCGTGCTGGCCTGCGCGGGCGGGGCGGCCGTGCTGGACGCGCTGGACTCCGAACCAGTCGGGGCGCGCTGCCTCGCGCTTCCGCTGGACGGGCGCACCGCGGTGATCGTCCCGGACGAGCCGGCCGGCGCGGTCGAGGCGCTGCTCGCCGGGACCGGCCCGATCGGCGTGAGCGCTCCGGCGGCCGGCGACCTGGCGGCCGCGCTGCGGCAGGCGGAGGAGGCGCTCGCCGCCGCCGAGCGGACGAACCGGGACGTGCTCCACTACACCGACCTTCCCGGGCAGGGCGTGCTCGGCCTGCTCGACCCCGGGATCGCGCACGCCTTCGCCGACACGCTTCTCGCACCGCTCCGCGAGGAGGACCTGGTCGAGACCGTCCGGGCGTACGTCGCGGCCAACGGGCAGGGAGAGGCGGCGGCGCGGGCGCTCGGCGTCCACCGGCACACGCTCCGCGCGCGGATGCGCAAGGCCGCGGAACTCCTGGGGCGCGACCCCGACGACCCGGCCGTCCGCGCCGAACTGTGGATCGCGCTCGCCGTCGCGTCCAATCAGGGCGGCCGGATTGGACACCGTGGAGACTCGAAATCGGGCGCGCCGCGACTAGCGTGAACGGTATGAACGTGACCCCATTCTGGCTGGCCGGCCGGCCCGAGACCGGCGACGGTGAGCTGACCGTTGCGCATCCCTACGACGGCCGCGTGGTCGGGACGGCGGCCGTCCCGACGCCCGCGCAGGTGGAGGAGGCGGTCGCCGCCGCGGACGCGGTCCGCCGGAAGGCCGCGGCGCTGCCCCTGCACGTGCGGGCCGAGGCGCTCGCGCACGTGTCCGCGCGGATCGCCGAGCGGGCCGAGGAGATCGCCCGGCTGATCACCGCGGAGAACGGCAAGCCGCTGCTGTGGGCGCGCGGCGAGGTGACCCGCGCGATCTCCACGTTCCGGTTCGCCGCCGAGGAGGCCCGCCGGTTCAGCGCCACCACGCAGCGGCTCGACACCGACCCGGCCGCCGAGGGCCGGATGGCCTACATCACCCGCGTGCCGAAGGGCCCGGTGCTCGGCATCTCGCCGTTCAACTTCCCGCTGAACCTCGCCGCGCACAAGATCGCCCCGGCGATCGCGGCGGGCACCCCGATCGTGCTGAAGCCGGCCCCCGCGACGCCGCTGTCCGCGCTCCTGCTGGGCGAGCTGCTCGCCGAGACCGACCTGCCCGCGGGGATGTTCTCCATCCTGCCGGTGCCGAACGACCGCGCGTCCGCCCTGGTGGACGACCCGCGCCTGCCGATCGTGTCGTTCACCGGCTCGGTCCCCGTCGGCTGGGCGATCAACGACCGGGCGCCGCGCAAGCACGTCACGCTCGAACTCGGCGGGAACGGCGCGGCCGTCGTGCTGCCGGACGCCGACCTCGACTGGGCCGCCAAGCGGATCGGGCTGTTCTCCAACTACCAGGCCGGGCAGAGCTGCATCGCCGTCCAGCGCGTCTACGTCGACCGCTCCGTCCACGACGAGTTCGTCCCGAAGCTGGTCGAGACGGTCGCGTCCCTCGTCACCGGCGACCCGTGGGACGACAAGACCCAGGTCGGCCCGCTCGTCAGCCAGGAGGCCGCCGAGCGCGTCGAAGCCTGGGTGGACGAGGCCGTCGCGGCGGGCGCGAAGGTCCTGACCGGCGGCACCCGCGAGGGCGCGGCGTACGCGCCCACGGTGCTGGCCGACGTCCCGCCCGACGCCAAGGTGTCCCGCGAGGAGGTGTTCGGGCCGGTCATGTTCGTCCAGCCCGTGGACGGCGTCGACGAGGCGTTCGCGCTGGTCAACGACTCCAAGTTCGGGCTGCAGGCGGGCGTGTTCACGCGCAGCCTCGACATCGCGTTCCGCGCGCACCGCGAGCTGGACGTCGGCGGCGTCGTGATCGGCGACGTCCCGTCCTACCGCGCCGACCAGATGCCGTACGGCGGCGTGAAGGACTCGGGCGTCGGCCGCGAGGGCCTGCGGTCGGCGATGGCCGACTACACCGAGGAGAAGGTCATGATCCTCACCGGCCTGCCCCTCTGACGCCCGCTAGCGGGGCCTTGCGTACAGCCCGGTGCGCAGGGCCCCGGCCGCCTCCGACAGCGCCTCCTGGAAGCGCCCGCCCAGCGACCACGTGTTCGCGAACCCGTGGATGAGGTCCTCCTGCCGGCGCAGCGCGACCCGCACCCCGGACTTCTCCAGCCGCTTCGCGAACTCCTCGCCCTCGTCCCGCAGCGGGTCGAAGCCCGCCGTGACCAGGTACGTCGCCGGGAACCCGCTGAGGTCGCCGGCGAGCAGCGGCGACGCCTTCACCTCGGCGCGCCGTTCCTCCGGGCAGTAGCGGTCGCCGAACCACGTCATGTCGTCGTCGGTCAGGTAGAACCCCTCGGCGAACAGGTCCCGCGACCTCCGCCGGGCGGACAGGTCGGTCGCCGGGTAGAACAGCAGCGCGAAGTCGGGCGTGCGCTCGGCCAGCAGCCCGACGACCGCCGCGAGGTTGCCGCCCGCGCTGTCGCCGCCGACCGCGACGGCCGCGGGGTCGGCGCCGAGCTCCGCCGCGTGCGCGACCGCGTAGGCGTAGGCCGCGAGCGCGTCGTCCGGCGCCGCCGGATACGGGTGCTCGGGGGCGAGCCGGTACTCGACCGTCAGCACCCGCACCTCGGCGTGCACCGCCAGATACCGGCAGACGGTGTCGTGCGTGTCGATGTCGCCGATGACCCAGCCGCCGCCGTGGTAGAAGACGAGCAGCGGCGACCCCTCGGGCAGGCCCTGCGGCGTGTAGAGCCGCGCCGGCACGCCGCCCGCGTCGACGTCCCGCGTCCGCACCGGCCGCCTGGGCCGCTTCGTCAGGTACACCTTCGACCTGGCGAGCCCGCGGCGCGCGTCCTCGACGGTGCCCCCGGCGAGCCTCCGCTCGCCCTCCAGCCGCATCATCAGGAGCAGCAGCTGCGCGTCCACCGACAGCTCCTGCCCGTCCCGGCGCACCGGCGGCCCGACGATCAGGCGCTTGACGGGCTCCGGCAGCGCGAAGACCCCTCGCAGCATCCGCCCCGCCACCGAGGGCGGCACCAGCTCGACCAAGGACGCCATGTGATCCTCCAAGCCCACGGGTTGCGCACACCGTACCCCTCAGTTGCCTCCGCGTCCCGCGCCGGGGGAGCCCGCCCGCGTCCGCCGCCGGTAGTACGCCACGGTCACGGCGCCGAGCAGCGGCCCCCACGCCACCAGCGGCAGGTAGGCGACGACCCCGAGAACGCCTTCCCAGCTCCCGAAATGTATGGGGAACCCGTCCGGCAACGGCCGCCCCTGGATCGTCTCCCTGAAGACCAGCACGTTGACGGTGGACACCGTCCACAACACGGTGAGGAACGCCGCACCCAGCGCCGCGGGTATCACCGCCGCCATGACCGGCACCCGCCGGCCCCGTACCCACGGCACCCACCGGGGGAACACCTCGCCCCACCGCGCGATCAACCCGACCGCGGTGAAGGCGGCCAACTCCGAGAAGACCGACAGCAGCACGACGTAGATCTCCATGGGGAACCAGCCCGGCAGGTCCCCCTGCGCGTCCGCCGACCCCAGGTCGCTCTCCCCGATGATCGGAAGATGGACGGCGAACGCCGCGATCCGCCACACCCCGGACGGCAGCACGGTGAACGGCACGGCCAAGGCCGCGATCCGCGCCCACCGCGGCACCCCCTCGACCGCCTCATGCGCCACGCGCCAGCCGCCCCGCAACCGCCCGAACGGCCTCGCGGCCACAGCACCAACGGTCATGCCTGCCTCCCTCATCGCGCACGTACGAACGCCACGATCACACCCGGGCACCGCCCTCCGAATCCCCCGCGGGCACCGCCCGCCTCCCCCGCGAGGGTGAATCCAGCAGGCTCAAATCCAGCGTGCTCAGGGGAAGCATCGGCTCAACGCCCCCGAAGTCCTCGCGGCGGCGGCGCGTCGCCTATGCCTTGCGGAGGAGGAGGTGGCCGGCCGGGGAGTGCTCGGTCTCCGTCGGGCGGCGCAGGAGGCGGGCGACTTCGGCCAGGCCGGTCCGGCGGGCGACGTCGGCGATGTGGTCGATCGGCCAGCGGTGGGCGCGGACGACCTTGTGGTCGAACGGGTCGGGGACGTCGCCGTCGGTCGACTGGAAGGCCAGGAGCAGGTGGCCGCCGGGGGCCAGGACGCGGTGGAGCTGGGCGAAGGCGTCCGGCAGCTCGGCCGGGTCCAGGTGGATGATCGAGTACCAGGCCAGGACGCCGGCCAGGGATGCGTCCGGGAACGCGAGCGCCTTCATGGTGCCCTCGGCGAAGCGCAGGTGCGGGTGGTCCGCGCGGGCCCTGGCGATCATGGCGGGCGACAGGTCGACGCCGGACGCGTCGAGGCCGAGCGCGTGCAGGCGCGCGGTCACCTGGCCGGGGCCGCAGCCCACGTCGGCGACCGGTCCGCGGCCCCGCACGAGGTCCGCGAACGCGGAGATCAGCGCGCGGTCGACGGGCAGGCCGTCGAGATGGTCGCGGAACATGTCGGCGTAGAGCCCGGCGACGGCGTCGTAGGCGGCTCGCGTGGCGGCATCGGTCATGGGCTCCGACGGTAGCGGGCCTGGCGGGCGGCGGGCCCGGTCGGCGCGAGGCCGGACAGGCCGGCCTCGATCGCGGCGGCGGCGCGGCGGCAGAACGCCTCGGGCTCGTCGGCGGCGTCCGGACGCTCGTCCACCAGGGCGTCCGCGATGCCGGCGCGGAGCAGGTCGGCGGAGCGAACGCCCTGGGACGCGGCCATCTCGGCCGCGCGGGACGGGGTCCGGTGGACGATCACCGACGCGCCCTCCGGCGGGAGCGGGGACAGCCAGCCGTGCCGGGCCACCAGGACGCGGTCGGCGGGCAGCAGCGCCAGCGCCGCGCCGCCGGTGCCCTCGCCGAGGAGGAGGCAGAGCGTCGGCGCGGACAGCGTGATCAGGTCGGCGAGGCAGCGGGCGATCTCGCCGGCCAGGCCGCGCTCCTCGGCCTCGGCGGACAGCACGGCGCCGGGCGTGTCGACCACGGTGACCAGCGGCAGGCCGAGCTGGGCGGCCAGCCGCATCCCGCGCCGCGCGACGCGCAGGCCGGCCGGGCCGAGCGGACGGCCGTCGCGCTGGCTGGCGCGGTCCTGGCCGACGAGGACGCAGGGCGCCGCGCCGAACCGGGCGAGGGCGAGCTCCAGGCCGGGGTCGGCCTCCCCCTGGCCGGTGCCCGACAGCAGGGTCACGTCGGCGGCCCCGTACCGGAGCAGCTCGCGGACGCCCGGACGGTCCCGGCGGCGGGACCGCTCGATCGACTCCCAGGCCGTCCCGCCGGGCGCCGCCCCCGAAGGCAGGGGCGCCGGCGCCGCGGGCGGCCGCCCGCACAGGACGCTCAGCGCCCGCGACGCGGCCTCGGCGAGGTCGTCGATGGCGACCACGGCGTCCAGCAGACCCTTGGCCGCGAGGTTCTCGGCCACCTGCACGCCCGGCGGGAACGGCTCCCCGTAGAGGCCCTCGTACACGCGCGGGCCCAGGAAGCCGATCAGCGCGCCCGGCTCGGCGGCCGTCACGTGGCCGAGCGACCCCCACGACGCGAACACCCCGCCGGTCGTGGGGTGCCGCAGGTAGACCAGGTACGGCAGCCCGGCGGCGCGGTGCGCGGCGACCGCCGCCGTTATCCGGGCCATCTGGACGAACGCCGCCGTCCCCTCCTGCATGCGCGTGCCGCCCGAACACGGCGCGGCCAGCAGCGGGAGCCGCTCGGCGGTGGCGCGCTCGACGGCCGCGACGATCCGGTCGGCGGTGGCGAGGCCGATCGAGCCGGCGAGGAAGCGGAACTCCGACACGACGAACGCGACGCGGCGGCCCCGCAGCAGCCCCTCGCCGGTGAGGACGGCCTCGTCGCAGCCGCTGCGCTCCCGGGCCGCGGCCAGATCCCGGCCGTAGGAGGACGAAGGCTCTTCCGCCGGCGGCTCGTCCCAGGACGTCCAGGCGCCGCCGTCCAGCACGCGGCGCAGCAGTTCCCGCGCCCCGACCCGTTCCGTCACGCGGCCCCTTCCCTCGGTCTTCCCAGCATGATGGCCGCAAGCGGGGCCCTCCCGGCAGCCGGGGGTGGACACTGGGAGGAACCCGGCAGAAGGGAAGCGCACATGTCCGAGGAGATCTGTTTCGCGTCCGCCCGGGAGCTGGCCCGCAGGATCCGCGCCCGCGAGCTGTCGGCGCGCGAGGTCCTGCAGGCGCATCTCGACCGGATCGAGCGGACGAACCCGCAGGTCAACGCCATCGTCACGCTCGTCGCGGAGCAGGCGGCCGAGCAGGCGCGGCAGGCCGACGAGCGGCTCGCCGCCGGGGAGCCGCCGGGCCCCCTGCACGGCCTGCCCGTCGCGCACAAGGACACGCACGCCACGAAGGGCATCCGCACGACGTCCGGCTCGCCGATCTTCGCCGACCACGTGCCGGACGAGGACGAACTGGTCATCGAACGGATCCGCGCCGCCGGCGCCGTCACGCTCGGCAAGACGAACGTGCCGGAGTTCGCCGCCGGGTCGCACACGTTCAACCCGGTCTTCGGCCTGACCCGCAACCCCTACGACCTCTCCCGGTCGGCGGGCGGCAGCAGCGGCGGCGCGGCCGCGGCGCTGGCGTGCGGGATGCATCCGCTCGCGGACGGCAGCGACATGGGCGGGTCGCTGCGCAACCCCGCCTCGTTCTGCAACGTCGTCGGGTTCCGCCCGTCCCCCGGGCGGGTGCCGTCCTGGCCGGTGCCGGCGGGCTGGGCGACGCTCGGCGTGCAGGGCCCGATGGCCCGCGAGGTCGCGGACGCGGCGCTGCTGCTGTCCGTGCTGGCCGGTCCCGACCCGCGCAGCCCCATCGCGCTGGAGACGCCCGGCTCGGTGTTCGCCGGGCCGCTCGACCGCGACCTGCGCGGGCTGCGCGTCGCCTGGTCCCCCGACCTCGGCGGGGCGGTCCCGGTCGACCCGGCCGTCACCGGTGTCCTCGAACCGGCCGTCAAGGTGTTCGAGGAGCTGGGCTGCGGGGTCGAGGAGGCGTGCCCCGACCTGGCCGGCGCCGACGAAGTGTTCCGGACGCTGCGCGCCTGGCACTGGGACATCGCCCTCCGCCCCCTGCTGGACGAGCGCCCCGGCGACTTCAAGCGGTCCCTCGCCGAGAACATCGAGGCGGGCCGGTCCCTCACCGGCGCCGACCTCGGGCGGGCCGAGGTCCTGCACACCGCGCTGTTCCACCGCGTCCGGAAGTTCTTCGAGCGGTACGACGCGCTGCTCCTGCCGGTCAGCCAGGTGCCGCCGTTCGACGCCGGCGCCGAGTACCCGGACGAGGTCGCCGGGCAGCCCATGCACGACTACCTGGAGTGGATGCGCTCCTGCTTCCTCGTGTCGGCGACCGGGTGCCCCGCCCTGTCGGTCCCGGCCGGGTTCACCTCGGGCGGCCTGCCGATCGGGCTGCAGATCGTCGGCCCCCACCACGCCGACCTCGCCGTCCTGCAGATCGGGCACGCGTTCGAGCAGGCCACCCGGCACGCGGCGCGCCGTCCGCCGGTCGCCGCGGGCTAGCCCGCACCCGCCGCCTAGCGCGGGTGGAGCGGGAGGCGCAGAACGAACCGGGCGCCCTCGTCGGTCTCCGCGGCGACGAGCGTCCCGCCGTGCGCGCGGGCGATGTCGCGGGAGATGGTCAGGCCGAGCCCGGTGCCGGCGGCGTCCCGCGCCCGGCCCTCGGGGAGCCGCTGGAACCGCCAGAAGATGCGCTCGCGGTCCTCGGGCGCGATGCCCGAGCCGTCGTCGCGGACCTCCAGCACGGCGTCCGGCCCGTCCTCCGCCACCGTCACCCAGACCCGCGACGCCGCGTGCCGCTCGGCGTTGTCCAGCAGGTTCGTCAGCACCCGCGCCAGATGGTGCGGGGTGGCCCGCACCGTGACGCCCGCCGCCGCGTCGACCTCGACGGGGACGCGGCGGGCGCGCCGGCTCGCCTCCGCACGCGCCAGCTCGCCGAGGTCGACGCGCTCCCGGTCGACGTGCACGCCGGCGCCCAGCCTCGCCAGGATGAGCAGGTCGCTGACGATCCCCTGCAGCCGGTCGGCGTCGCCGAGCGCGGCCCGCGCGACCGCCGGCCAGTCCTCGTCCTCCGGATGCTCCAGCGCGACCTCCAGCTGGGCGCGCAGCCCGGTCAGCGGGCTGCGCAGCTCGTGCGTGACGTCCGCGACGAACGCGCGCTGCCGGCCGAGGACCTCCGCCAGCCGGTCCAGCGTCACGTTCACCGACTCGGCCAGGTCGGACACCTCGTCGTTCGGGCCGGGGACGGTGACCCGGCGGTCCGACTCGCCGCCGGTGATCTCCGCCAGCTGGGCGCTCATCACCCGCACCGGCCGCAGCGCCCGCCGCACCGACAGCGACACGATCCAGCCGACCCCGGCCGTCGCGATCAGCGCCATCGCCACGAGCAGGCTGATGAAGGCGCCCTTGTACCGCGTGAACTCGTTGATGGCCGCGCCGGCGTACAGGATCCGGACGCCCTCGCGGGTGTTCACCCTCTCCGAGACGAGGTAGACGTCGGCCTTCCCCGGAACCCGCACCGTGCGGTACTCCGGCCTGCCCGGCACCTTCGGCTCGGGCACGGCCAGCGGCCCGCGCCCGGACAGCGCCTCGCTCGACGCCAGCACGCCGCCCTGCCCGTCGACGACCTGCAACAGGGTGAAGTCGGGGTCCTGGACGTGCAGTATCCCGCGCGGGTCGGTCTCCTGGACGATCGTGACCAGATCGGTCATGACGAGGCCGCCCCGGTCGTGCAGCCCGTTCAACACCGTCTCCCGGACGACCTGGTAGAACAGCAGGACGCCGACCACGAGGAGCAGGCCGACGAGAAGGGTCGCGGCGGCGGTCACGCGGGTCCGCACCGACCAGCATGACGGCGACAGCAAGTCCCCGAAGATCCGCACCCGGGCGATCCTCCCCCTCTGCGCACGGCGCCCCGGGGGGAAGACGCAGAGAGGGTTGTTCCTGGTGGGGCGTCCGCGAAACCTCGCCGGAGGCGCGGACCGGCGCCCGCGCGGACGGCGCCTCCCACCCCTAGGGGAGCCGCCCGCACGGGCACCGCCCTCGGTGCCGCCGGAGGCCGCCGGCCCCCGCGCCGAGGAGGAACGCGGAGGGGACCGGGCCGTCCCGCCGGACGCTCTCCACGATGCACCGCCCCGATGCCCGCGGTGCTAAATCCGCGTGACGAATACGTTTCCGCACTTCTCTGCAGATCCCGCCCATAATCTGCCGCCGAACGGGGATGGACGGACGGGAGAGAACCGAGGGAGCCAGGAACGCCGCATGGACGGAGACATCAGGCCGCTCGAACCGGCCGACCCGCGCCAGGTCGCCGGGCACACGCTCCTCGGCCGGCTCGGGTCGGGCGGCATGGGGACGGTCTACCTCGGCGCCGACCCGGTGTCCGGGGGCCGCGTCGCGGTGAAGACGATCCATCCGCACCTGGCCGGCGACCCCGTCTACCGCCGCCGGTTCAAGGACGAGGCGCACCTCGCGAGCCGGGTGGCGTCGTTCTGCACCGCGCGGGTCCTCGCGCACGGCGAGGAGGACGGCCGCCCCTACCTGGTCACCGACTACGTCGGCGGCGTCTCGCTGCAGGACCGGCTCGCCGCCGAGGGCCCGCTGCCGCCCGCCGACCTGCACGGCGTCGCCGTCGGCGTCGCGTCCGCGCTCGCCGCGATCCACGCCGCGGGGCTCGTGCACCGCGACCTGAAGCCCGCCAACGTGATGCTCACGCTGTCCGGCTGCCGCGTCATCGACTTCGGCATCGCCAGCGGCCAGGACGCCGCCGCCGGCACCGACGCGTCCGGGAAGGTACTCGGCACGCCCGGCTGGATGGCGCCGGAGCTGCTCACCGGCGGCCGCGCGACCCCGGCCGCCGACATCTTCGCCTGGGGCTGCCTCATCGCCCACGCGGGGACGGGCCAGATGCCGATCGGCGGCGACCCGGCGACGCTCCGCACCGGGGAGCCCGAGCTGTCCCGGCTGCCGGAGCCGCTGGTGCCCGCGGTCCGGTCCGCGCTCGCCCCGGACCCCGCCGACCGTCCCACCGCGTGCGACCTGCTGCTCGCGCTCGTCGAGCAGCCGCAGTCCCGGCCGCACGTCGGCGGCTGGCCGGAGGCCGACCCGGCGCCGCGGCCGCGGCGCGCCGCCGCGCCGCCGCCGTCCGGCCGTCCCGCCTGGGAGGAGACCGAGACCCGGGCGTTCACGCCGCCCGACATGAACGGTCCGGGCGGTCCGGGCGGTCTGGGCGGGCCGGGCGGTCTGGGGGGCGCGCTGTCGTTCACCCGGGCGCGGCTGCTGGCGGGCGTCGGCGCCGCCGCCGGGACGGTCCTGATCGGCGCCATCATCGCCGGGCTCACGCAGGGCAGGAGCGCGGCGCCCGCGGCGCCGTCCGCGCCGCTCGCGCCGTCCCCGACGGCGTCGGCGACGCCGCCGAAGCGGGCGAGCGCCGTCAAGCCGGGCGCGGCCAAGCGCCCGCCGGGGAAGGCGCACAGGCCGAAGCACACGAAACACAAGCCGAAGCACGGCAAGCACCCGAAGCACGGCGGGCACAAGGGCGGGCACAAGCGCGGCTGAGCCGCCGCCGGACGGTCAGGTGCGCCAGATCAGCACGAGGGCGCAGTCGTCGTCGCGGGCCGCCGCCATCGTCTCGACCAGTTCCCGCGCGCCGCGGCCGAAGCCCTGCGGGACGAGCCGCTCCGCCTCGCCGAGCAGCCGGTCGATCCCCGCGTCCAGGTCGCTGCCGGGGGACTCCACCAGCCCGTCGGTGTAGAGCAGGAGGGCGTCGCCGGGCCGGAGCTTCCCGCGCTCGGGGACGCAGTTCAGGTCGGGCACCACGCCGAGCACCACGCCCTTGGCGGAGCTGACCTTCCACTCCCCGCTGCCCGCGTCGAACTGGACGGCCGGGGGATGCCCGGCCGACTCGACCGTGTACTCCCCCGACGCCAGGTCGACGACGACGTGCACGGCGGTGACGAACCCCTCGTCCCACCGCTGGCGCTGCAGGTAGCCGTTGCAGGCGGGCAGGAACCGGTCGGCCTGGACCGATCCAAGAAGCCCGCCGAACGCGCCCGACAGCATCAGCGCGCGGGTCCCCGCGTCGGTGCCCTTCCCGGAGACGTCGACGAGCGCGACCTCCAGCGTGTCGCCGTCGCAGTGCGACACCACGAAGTCGCCGCCGAAGGACGACCCGCCGGCCTGCAGCATCACGACCTGCGAGCCCCAGCCGTCCGGCAGCGCCGGCATCTCGCCCTGCCGCCGCAGCCGGTCGCGCAGCTCCAGCAGCATCGAGTCGCCGCGCAGCCCCTGCACGCCGAGCTGCTGCCGCGTCCTCGCCAGGGTCAGCGCGAGCACCGCGGTGATGGTCAGCGTGGCGATCATGCCGGGGCCGATCGCGGCGGCGTCCTGCCAGCCGTTGTAGGCGGCCATCGCGACCACGACGCCGAGCAGCGCGACGAGGCTGCGCACCTTGAGCAGCAGCCCGCCGCCGAGCACGATCAGCACGAGCGCGCCGGACGGGGCCAGGCCGCGCGAGTCGCTGGTGGTGGCGAGCCCGATCGCGATCGCGAGGATCGCGAGCACCGCGAAGACGTTCCGCTCCCGGGTCAGCTTCCCCTGCCTCGCCCACCGGTACAGCGCCACGAGCAGGGGGATCCTGCGCAGCACGGCCCGCACTCGCGGCGGAAGGAGCTGCACCAGTCGTTGAAGCATGACCCAGGCACTGTATCGAGCAATCACCCCTGCTGGTCGCCATCCGGGGACCCGGTGACTCTTTGCAACGGTCCAGCTCCGTTTCCCATGGGTATGTGTCACCGGAGAGACATCTGGTCCCGCGGTGAGAGGAGACGGTGCATGGTCCAGCCCGGCATGCGGATCACGGTGGACGCGGCGATGCGCGCGCGGGACGTGTCGCGCCTCCGGCCCGAGGGCGAGGAGCCGCCGGCCGCGGGGCCGGGTCCGGCCAAGGCCGCCGAACCGGCGAAGCGGACGAAGGCCGCCAAGAACGAGCGCCGCCGCCAGGGCAAGCGCGGCGCCGCCGCCCGCAGGACGCCGCAGAACGGCCTGTGACCCGGCGCCGCGCCCGGCGGCGCCGCGCCCGGCCCCGGTCGCGGCCCCGGTGCGGGAAGCGTCCGGCCTAGTGCGGGAGCGGCGGGAGGTCGCCGGTGCGCTCGTACTCGCTGAGCATCTCGATCCGGCGGGTGTGGCGCGGTTCCCCGGAGTAGGGCGTCCCGAGGAACAGCTCGACGAACCGGGTCGCGGCGGCCAGGTCGTGCTGGCGGGCGCCCAGCGCGATGACGTTGGCGTCGTTGTGCTCGCGGGCGAGCTTCGCGGTGTCCTCGTTCCAGACCAGCGCGGCCCGCACCCCCTTGACCTTGTTGGCCGCGATCGCCTCGCCGTTGCCGGAACCGCCGACGACGATGCCGAGCGTCCCCGGCTCGTCGGCCGTGCGCTGAGCGGCCCGCAGGACGAACGGCGGGTAGTCGTCCGCGGCGTCGTACTCGAACGCGCCGCAGTCGACGGCCTCGTGCCCGTTCTCCTTCAGCCAGGAGACCAGGTGCTCCTTCAGCTCGAAGCCGGCATGGTCGGTTCCAAGAAACACGCGCATGCGGCGATTCTCGCAGGGCGGCGGCCGCCGCTCGCGCGGGGGTCGGGTCGCCGCGCTGGGGCGCCGCGCCGCCCGGTCAGCCGTCCTCGGCGTCCCGCTTGCGGTCGACGATGGTCCGGTCGGCGAGGTTGAGGTCGTCGTCCGACGCGTCCTTGGGCGCGTCCTTGGGCGCGTCCTCCGGCGTCTCCTCGGGGGCGTCCTGCTTCGCCTCGCCCGGCGTCTCCGGGGCCGCCGGGGGCGCCTGCTCGGCGGGCGGCGCGGACGGCTGCTGCGGGACGGACGGCTGCTGCGGCGCGGGAGCGGCCCCGTACTGCTGCGGCGCGCCCGGCTGCTGGGGAACGCTCGGCTGCTGGGGAACGCCCGGCTGCTGCTGCGGGTACTGCTGCTGCGGGTACTGCTGCTGCGGGTACTGCTGCTGGGGCACGCCGCCCCAGGGCTGCTGCGGCTGCCCCTGCGGCGGCACGTACGGCTGCTGCATCGGCTGCTGCATCGGCTGCTGCGCCATCGGCTGCCCGTAGGGCTGCTGCATCGGCATGCCCTGCTGCGGCATGCCCTGCTGCTGCGGCGCGTACTGCCCGGGCTGCTGCCCGAACTGCTGCTGCGGGGTCGCCGCGGTGCGGCGCGTGACGATGTACCCCAGCAGCATGCCGATCCCCGCGAGCCAGCCGTAGAGGAACCCGAAGGACACCCCCGAGGGGATCGAGAGGAGCAGACTGGGGCCGCCGCTGTCGGGGATGTCGAGCGCCCACTTCGACAGGACGCCCCGGACGAGGCCGGCGACGCCGCCCGCGATCGCCGTCGCCCACCAGCCGGTCACGACCACGCCGAGCGCGCCGCGCTCCGGGTCGAGGGCGCGGGCGCCCGCCACCGCGAGCAGGATCAGCAGGACGAAGAACAGCACCGTGCTGACGTCGAGCGCGACGGTGAACTTCCAGTCGATGTCGCCGCCGGTCACCCGCCATCTCGGGAACAGCAGCCAGGACACGAGGGGCGCGATGCCCCTGCCGTTCTGGAAGTCACCGGATTTGTTGATCGCATCGGCCACCCACTGGTTGCCCAGCAGGATCGAGATGAGGGCGATGGGAACCACCGCGCCGCCCGCCATGACCAGCATCCGCCGCATCGTCATGGCGGGCAGGGTAGTGGGGATCGCTCTCCGCCGGTAGGGCGGGAGCTACCCCGCGTAGGCGGTGCCGGCCGCGGCCGGGAAGCGGAAGCCGGGGTCGACCTGCGTCTCCAGGTCTTCGCCGGCCGCGCGGCTGGCCCATTTGCGCGCGTTCTTCACGTGGAACTCGACGGCCTGCCGCTGGAACTTGTCCCAGTCTTTGGGGCGCCCGTCGACCTCGGCGAGCATGCGGTCGAGGGCGGCGGTGGCGCCCTCCTCCAGCGGGACGCCGTGCCGGCCCTGCTCCAGCGCCCGGACGGCGGCGGACTGCCCGACCCACGTCAGCAGGTCGCCGCCGACGTGCTCGCGCAGGTAGGCGACGTCCTCCTCGCTCTGGACCTTGTTGCCGACGACGCGGATCGCGACGTCGTAGTCGCTGGCGTACTCGGTGTACTGCCGGTAGACGCCGACGCCCTTGCGGGTGGGCTCGGCGACCAGGAACATCAGGTCGAACCGCGTGAACAGCCCGGACGCGAACGTGTCGGCGCCGGCGGTCATGTCGACGACGACGTACTCGCCGGGCCCGTCGACGAGGTGGTTGAGGTAGAGCTCGACCGCGCCGGTCTTGGAGTGGTAGCAGGCCACGCCGAGGTCGTCGTCGTTGAACGGGCCGGTGGCGAGCAGCGTGATGCCGTCGACCTCCTGCCCGGCCTCGTGGAAGGGGTCGTCGCCGCGGAACCGCAGCAGCCGCGAGCCGGCGCCGGGCGGGGTCGTCTTGACCATCGCGGCCGCGGACGGGATGCGCGGGTTGTCGCCGCGCAGGTGCTCCTTGATCTCGGTGAGCCGGTCGCCGAGCGCGGGGATCTTCGCGGCGCGCGCCTCGTCCAGGCCGAGCGCGACGCCGAGGTGCTGGTTGATGTCGGCGTCGATGGCGACCACCGGCAGCCCGCGCCCGGCCAGGTGCCGGGCGAACAGCGACGAGAGCGTGGTCTTGCCGCTGCCGCCCTTGCCGACGAACGCAACCTTCACGAATGCCTCATTTCGGATATGAAAACCGTTACCAGTGTCGGGATCCGAGTGTCGCGGAGGCGGCGCGGCGAGGCAAGCGGAACGGCCGAAGAGCCGCGATTCAGCGGACGGCGGCGGCCGGGTCGAACCCGAACGGCAGCTCCAGCCGGTGCGCGGCCAGCAGGCCGGCGTCCATGAGCAGGTCCCTGGTGGGGCGGTCCGCCGCGATGACGCCGCCGGAGAGGATCACCGAGCGCGGGCACAGCTCCGCCGCGTACGGGAGGTCGTGCGTGACCATCAGGACGGTCACGTCCAGGCCCAGCAGGATCTCGGCCAGCTCGCGGCGGCTCGCCGGGTCCAGGTTCGAGGACGGCTCGTCCAGCACCAGGATCTCCGGCTCCATGGCCAGGACGGTGGCGACGGCGACGCGGCGGCGCTGCCCGAAGCTGAGGTGCTGCGGCGGCCGGTCGGCGACGTGCGCCATGCCGACGCGGTCCAGCGCGTCCATGACCCGGCGGTCGAGTTCGGCGCCGCGCATGCCGAGGTTGGCGGGCCCGAACGCGACGTCCTCGCGGACGGTCGGCATGAACAGCTGGTCGTCGGGGTCCTGGAAGACGATGCCGACGCGGCGGCGGATCTCCCGCAGGGCCTTCCTGTCCCCGGGGTCGACCGCGAGGCCGCCGACCCTGACCTCGCCCAGGCCGCCGTGCAGGATGCCGTTCAGGTGCAGGACGAGCGTCGTCTTCCCGGCGCCGTTCGGCCCGAGCAGCGCGACGCGCTCGCCGCGCCCGATCGTCAGGTCGACGCCGAAGAGGGCCTGCGTGCCGTCCGGATACGCGTACGCGAGGCCCCTCACTTCCAGCGACGGAGTCATGGCGCCGTCCAAGCGGCCAGTGCCACGAGGGCGGCGGCGCAGGGCAGCGCGGCGGCGGCCGTCCACTGCGCGGCGGTGGCGCCGACGTCGTGCACCGGCGGCATGCGCCCGTCGTAGCCGCGGCTCACCATGGCCAGGTGGACGCGCTCGCCGCGCTCGTAGGAGCGCAGGAACAGCGCGCCGACCGACTTGGCCAGCACGCCGGTAGCGCGGATGTCGCGCGCCTCGAACCCGCGGGAGGCGCGCGCCACCTTCATCCGGTGCAGCTCCGCCGCGACGACGTCGCCGTACCGCAGCATGAACGTGGCGATCTGCGTGATGAGCTGCGGCATCCGCAGCCGCTCGATGCCGAGCAGCAGCAGCCGCGGCTCGGTGGTCGCGGCCAGCAGGATCGACGCGACGACGCCGAGCGTCCCCTTGGCGAGGATGTTCCAGGCGCCCCACAGCCCGCTCTCGCTCAGCCGCAGCCCGAGCACCGTGATCTTCTCTCCTTCCGCGACGAACGGCAGCAGGAACGCGAACGCGACGAAGGGGACCTCGATGACGACGCGCCGCGCCACCGTCCGGAACGGGATCCGCGCGGCCGCCGCGACGGCCGCGAGCAGCAGCGCGTAGACGCCGAACGCCCAGATCCGCTCCCGCGGCGTGGCGACGACCAGCAGCACGAACGCCAGGACGGCGACGAGCTTGCACTGCGGCGGCAGCCGGTGCACCGGCGACGCGCCCGGCACGTGGAGCCGGTGCGCGTGACCCGCGCCCATCAGCCCTTCCGCGCCGGCTCGGACGGCGCCCGCTCGGTCCGCTCATCCTGCTCGCCGGCCGCGTCCCGGTGGGGACCGCGCCGGCGGACGCCCCAGAACAGCGCGCCGCCGACGAGGAGGACCGCGCCGACGCCGATCACTCCGGACAGCCCGCCGGACAGCCGCGTGTTCTCGATGCCCTTGACCCCGTAGTCGCCGAACGGGGAGTCCTTGAGCGAGTGGTCCTTCTCCTTGGCGCTGATGCCCTTGTCCGCGGCGACCTTCTCCAGCCCGTCGGGGTCACCGGACGCGTAGTGGCTGACGACCCCGGCGAGAACGAACGAGACGAGAAGGAACCCGATGAAGAAGCGCTTGGTGGTCATGTGCGTCCCCCTCTCAGACCCTTGTCGGCTCGGTGCCCGCGTTCCGCGCGGCGGCGGTGCGCAGCTCCGGCGGCTTCATCAGGCCGCGCGCACCGTGCACGAGGTCGGGACGGACGGCCAGCACGCTCGACACGGTCACCGCGGTGATCAGCGCCTCGCCGATGCCGATCAGCACGTGCACGCCGATCATCGCGGTGGCGACCTTGGCGATCGACACGTCCGCCGTCCCGCCGACCGCGTATATGGCCGTGAACGCGACCGCCGCGGCGGGCACCGACACGACCGCGGCCGCGAACGACGCCGCGGACACCGACGCCTTCGTCCTGGGCAGGACCCGCAGCAGGAGCCGGAAGAGCCCGTACCCGACGACCACCGTGACGAGCGCCATCGTGGTGATGTTGACGCCGAGCGCGGTGAGGCCGCCGTCCGCGAACAGGAGCGCCTGCAGGAGCAGGACGACCGAGACGCACAGGATGCCGGTGTACGGCCCGACGAGGATCGCCGCAAGCGTCCCGCCGAGCAGGTGCCCGCTCGTCCCGGACGCGACCGGGAAGTTCAGCATCTGCGCGGCGAACACGAAGGCGGCGGTCAGCCCGGCGAGCGGCGCGGTGCGGTCGTCCAGCTCCCGCCGGGCTCCGCGCAGCGCGATACCGACCCCGGCCACCGCGACCGCGCCGGCCGCGATGGACACCGGGGCGTCGATGAATCCATCCGGTACGTGCACGCCATCACCCTCCCTGCCCGTTTTCACCAGCGAGACCAGTTTGGCGGCACATGGCTAGTAGTTGCAACATGCTCGCAATAGCAAGTCATATGTGGCTTGCGGGTGAGTGCACACGGCACGACCGCTCGATTACGCGCCGCGCTTCCCCTGCTGCTCAGTCGAAAATGGGATCCCTCGTCCGGGTCCGCTTCAGCTCGAAGAAGCCGTCCGTGCTCGCGACGGCGCGGACGCCGTCCCAGAGCTTGACCGCCGCCTCGCCGCGCGGGATCGGCGTCACGACGGGGCCGAAGAAGGCGCTGCCCTCGACCTCGATGACCGGGGTGCCGACTTCCTGGCCGACGCGGTCGATGCCGTCCTTGTGGGACGCGCGCAGCGCCTCGTCGTAGGCGGTGGAGTCGGCGGCGTCCGCGAGCGCCGGGTCGAGGCCGGCGGCGGTGAGCGCGGCCTCGTAGTAGGGGCGGCCGAACTTCTGCTTCTCGTGGTGGCGGCGGATGCCGAGTTCGGTGTAGAGGCGGCCGAGCACCTCCGGCCCGTACTTCTGCTCGGCGGCGATGCAGACGCGCACCGGTCCCCAGGCGCCCTCAAGGCCGCGCCGGTACTCCTCGGGGATGTCCTTGTCCTCGTTGAGCACGGCGAGGCTCATCACGTGCCAGCGCACCTCGATCGGGCGCTGCTTCTCCACTTCCAGGATCCAGCGGGACGTGATCCACGCCCAGGGACAAAGAGGGTCGAACCAGAAGTCCACGGGGGTGCGCTCGGTCTCAGTCAACGTCGCCTCCTAGAGCGTGAAACGGGTGCCTTAGAGCGACAACCGGGTCGCGCCCCTTCCGATTCCCCGGACGGAGAGGCCGTCGAAGCCCGTCCCTAAGGCCGTGGCGGACGGACCCGGACGGCGTCCGGTTGGTAGACATGACTTCACCAAGTGAATGAGCGACCAAGGAGTACATGTGGCAGGCAACCTCACGCGCGACGAGGCGCGGGAACGCGCCCGGCTGCTCAACGTCGAGTCCTACACGGTCGAACTTGACCTCACCCAGGGCGCTGAGCGTTTCGGATCCACCACCGTGGTGAGGTTCGGCAGCACCGAGGCGGGCGCGGACACGTTCGTCGACCTGCACGGCGCCGTCGTGCGGGAGGCGACGCTGAACGGCAAGGCCCTGGCCCCCTCCACCTATGACGCGGACAAGGGGCGCCTCCCGCTGCCCGGCCTGGCCGCGGAGAACGAGCTCCGGGTCGTGGCCGACTGCGAGTACTCGCGGTCCGGTGAGGGCCTGCACCGGTTCGTGGACCCGGTTGACGACAGCGTGTACCTGTACACGCAGTTCGAGACCGCCGACGCGCACCGCATGTACACCTGCTTCGACCAGCCCGACCTGAAGGCCACCTTCGAGTTCACCGTGAAGGCGCCGGAGGAGTGGGAGGTCGTCACCAACGAGCCGGCCGAGTCCGCCGGCGGCGGTACGTGGCACTTCATGCCGACCCCGCAGATCTCCACCTACATCACCGCGCTCATCGCGGGGCCGTACCACGTCGTCCGGGACGAGTACCGCCGCGACGACGGCACCGTCATCCCGCTCGGCGTGTACTGCCGCGCCTCGCTCGCCGAGCACCTCGACACGCCCGCGATCGTGGACGTGACCCGCCAGGGCTTCGCCTACTTCGAGAAGGTCTTCGGCCGCCCTTACCCGTTCACCAAGTACGACCAGCTGTTCGTCCCCGAGTTCAACGCGGGCGCCATGGAGAACGCGGGCGCCGTCACGTTCCTGGAGGACTACGTCTTCCGGTCGCGGGTCACCGACGCCGCCTACGAGCGGCGCGCTGAGACGATCCTGCACGAGATGGCGCACATGTGGTTCGGCGACCTCGTCACCATGCGCTGGTGGGACGACCTGTGGCTCAACGAGTCGTTCGCCACCTACATGAGCGTCCTGTGCCAGGCCGAGGCCACCAAGTGGAAGGGCTCCTGGACGACGTTCGCGAACCTGGAGAAGGCGTGGGCGTACCGGCAGGACCAGCTGCCGTCCACGCACCCGATCTCCGCCGACATCCCCGACATCCGCGCGGTCGAGGTGAACTTCGACGGCATCACCTACGCCAAGGGCGCGTCCGTCCTGAAGCAGCTCGTGGCCTATGTCGGCCTCGACAACTTCCTGGAGGGCGTGCGGCGGTACTTCGACCGGCACGCGTGGGGCAACACCGTCCTGACCGACCTGCTGGGAGCGCTGGAGGAGACGTCCGGCCGCGACCTGGCGTCGTGGTCGAAGGAGTGGCTGGAGACGGCCGGCGTCAACACGATGCGGCCCGAGTACGAGGTGGACGCCGACGGGAACTTCACATCGTTCGCCGTCCTGCAGGAGGCCAAGACCGACTACCCGACGCTGCGTTCGCACCGCCTCGCCATCGGGCTGTACGACCTGACCGGCGACGGGCTCGTCCGCCGCGAGCGGGTCGAGCTGGACGTCGTCGGCGCGCGCACCGAGGTCCCGCAGCTCACCGGGAAGAAGCGCCCCGACCTCGTCCTGGTGAACGACGACGACCTCACCTACGCCAAGATCCGGCTGGACGAGCACTCGCAGAAGACGCTGATCGAGCACATCGGCGACATCAGGGAGAGCCTGCCGCGCGCGCTGTGCTGGTCGGCGGCGTGGGACATGACGCGCGACGCCGAGATGGCCACCCGCGACTACGTCCGGCTCGTCGCGAAGGGCATCCGCGGCGTCACCGACATCTCGGTCACGCAGACGCTGCTCCGGCAGGCGCGCACCGCCGTCCAGCAGTACGCGGACCCGGCGTGGCGCGAGGAGGGCCTCACCCTGCTCGCCGACACGCTGCTGGAACTGGCCCGCGAGGCCGAGCCCGGCTCGGACCTCCAGCTTGCCTACACGCAGGCGTTCACCGCGTCGGCGGTGACCGACGAGCACCTGGCGTTCGTCCAGGGCCTGCTGGACGGCTCGCAGACGCTCGACGGCCTCACCGTCGACACCGACCTGCGCTGGACGCTGCTGCGCCGCCTCGTCGTCACCGGCCGGGCCGGCGAGGCCGAGATCGACGCCGAGCACGAGCGGGACTGCACCGCCGCCGGCGAGCGGCACGCCGCCGCCTGCAAGGCCGCGATCCCGACCGCGGAGGCGAAGGCGGCCGCGTGGGAGCGGATCGTGTCCGGCGACCTGCCGAACGCCGTCTACCGGTCGACGCTGAGCGGCTTCGTCGAGCCCGACCAGGTCGACCTGCTGCGCCCCTACGTCGACCGGTACTTCGCCGAGGTCGGCCGGGTGTGGAAGGAGTGGACGAGCGACATGTCGCAGACGTTCGCCGAGGTCGCCTACCCGTTCCTGGTGATCGAGCAGTCCACGATCGACCGCACCGACTCCTACATCGCCGAGAACGACCCGCCGGCCGCCCTCACCCGGCTGCTGTCGGAGGGCCGCGACGGCGTCGCCCGCGCGCTGCGCGCCCGCGCGAAGGACGCCGCCTCCGCCTGACGCCCGGCGGGGACCCGCCCGGGAACCCGGCACTGTCCAGGAACCCCGTGGCCGTGCAACGATCGCATGGTCACGGGGTGGGGGCTGGGGCTGGGGGCTGGAGGACGGTGCCGAGCGGAGCTCGTCCGTTGAATGGCGGCCGGGTGGGGGCTGGAGGACGGTGGAGACGGCTCAGGACGTGCTGACGGCGCTGGCGCGGCGGTACGCGTTCGGCGACCTGGAGGCGCTGATCACGCAGGGGACGCTCGCCGCGGACGGCCGCTCGGCGGCGATCGCGGCGCTGTGCGCGTTCGGGCAGCGCGTCCTCGACCTGGACGCCGAGGACTTCGGGATGCCGGAGGCCGCCGGCGAGGTGCCGCGCGACCTGCTCGACCGGGCGCGGGCCAGCCGGATGCCGCAGACGGCCCGGGAGCGCCCGCGCGGCGCCCTCGCCAGCCTGCGGCCCGCCTACGCGCTGCTGCTGGAGGTCATCGCGATCCGCTGGTACCGGCGCGACATGGCCGCGCTGGTCGCCGCCGTGCACATCGCGAGCGAGTACCTGCCGATGCTGGCGTGGGAGCCCGTCCTCGGCCACGCCGGCGACCCGGCCCTCATCGGCGCGGCGGTGAGCGGCGAGGGCAGCCGGTTCGGCGTGCCCGTCGAGCCGGGCTCGGCGCGGATGTGCGACCACACCCGCCCGGAGCGCTCCGCGTGCGAGCGGACGCTGCGCGTCGCCCGCGAGCCGGGGCCGGGCTGGCGCGCCTACCTCGACCGCCAGCACAGCCAGGTCGCGTCCGCGCTGGGCGACTGCGCGGCCCGCTGCCGCACGCCCTGCACGGTCGTGACCCGGCTGGACGACCCGGTGCGCGCCGCGCTCACCGACCGGTGCAGGCTCGCCGCCGACTTCACCGGCAGCGCCCTGGTCAAGCTGCGCCACGCGGCGCCGGTCGGCCACGGCTTCGGCGTCCCGTCCCCGGAGGAGGTCCAGACGGCCTGGACGCGCGCCCGCAAGTCGCTCTCCCACCACCCGCTGGGCCGCAAGGCCCTGGCCGGCGCCGACGACTCCTACCCCCTGCCCGGGCTTCCCGCGCTCTTCTCGGCGATCGCCGACGCAGAACTGCGTCCCGACACGCTCCTGCACGACGTGACGGTGCGCATCACGTCGACGCTCGCCTGACCCGCCGGCGCCTGCTCGCGCTCACTGCGGGGGCTCCCGCAGGACGGCGAGGCGGTCGGCCAGCGCCGGCAGGTCGTCGAGGAGGACGGGGGCTCCGTGCGCGTCGGCGAGCGGGATGCGCCAGTTGGGGTACTCGTCGGTGGTGCCCGGCTGGTTCTGGGTGCGGCGTTCGCCCACGGCGTCGGCGAGGGAGATGCCGGTCAGGAGGGCGGGCGTGCGCCCCAGGAAGGCGTGCAGGGCCGCCACGATCTCGTCGTCGTGGGTGGTCTCGCCGTCCGCCAGCGCCCGCATGATCTCGCCGGGCGGGGTGGGCAGCAGGCCCTCGCCGTGGAGGAGGGCCAGCCAGTCGGCGAGCTGGCGGCGGTGGTCGGCCTCCTCCTCGGCGCGGGGGCGGGTCAGCAGGCCGAGGCGGTCGCGCAGGGCGATGTGGTCGCCGTGGACGAAACCCGTGATCGGCGGCATGTCGTGGGTGCCGACCGTGGCCAGGGAGAGCTCGCGCCACTTCTCCGGGGGCTTGGGACGTCCCCCGTCGTCGCGCTCGAACCAGAGCAGGGACGTGCCGAGCACGCCCCGTCCGGCCAGGACCTCGCGCAGGTCCGGCTCCACCGTGCCGAGGTCCTCGCCGACGACCACGGCGCCGAAGCGCTCGGCCTCCCAGGTCAGGCAGCCGAGCAGCGCGTCGCGGTCGTAGCGCACGTACGTCCCGTCGGCCGGGGACGCCCCCTCGGGCACCCACCACAGGCGCGACACCTGCATGGCGTGGTCCAGCCGGACTCCGCCGGCGTGCCGCAGGACGGCCGCCGTCATCTCGCGGAACGGCCGGTAGCATGCGGCGGCGAGCGCGTCCGGCCGCCACGGCTGCTGCCCCCAGTCCTGGCCGCGCTGGTTGAACTCGTCCGGGGGCGCCCCGACGCTCATCCCCGGCGCGTACAGGTTCCGGTACATCCAGGTGTCGGCGCTGCCGTGCGGCACCCCGACCGCGAGGTCGTGGACGATCCCGACCGGCATGCCGGCGTCGCGCGCGGCCCGCTGCGCCGCGGAGAGCTGGCCGTCCAGCCGCCACTGGAGCCACTCGTGGAACTCCGCGCGGTCGCGGCGGCCGGCCGCGCCGGCGGGGTCGCGGGCGTCGCGCAGCGCGGGCGGCCAGCGCCGCCAGTCCGTCGTCCCCTGCTCCTCGCTGATCGCGCACCACAGGGCGTACCGGGCGAGCGCCGCGCCCTCGCGCCTGCGGAACGCCTCGAAGTCCGGGTCGCTCCGGCCCGCGCGTAGCCGGTGCATCGCCTCGAACGCCTCCAGCTTGGCCGCCCACACCGCGTCCCGGTCGAGGAGCCCCTCCCCGGCGCGCAGCTTCGCCGCGAGGCCGGCGAACCGCTCCCGGTCCCCGGCGGGGAGCGCGGCGTACTCCGGCATGTCCTCGACGCGCAGGTAGAGCGGCGAGGGGAAGCGGCGGCTCATCGGCGAGTAGGGCGACGGCCCGACCGGCGGCACCAGCTCGGTCGCGTGCAGCGGGTTCACCAGCAGGAAGCCGGCGCCGCGGTCCCGGGCGCTCCAGGCCGCGAGATCCGCCAGGTCGCGCAGGTCTCCGAGGCCCCAGGACGCGGCGGAGCGCACCGAGTACAGCTGCGCGGTCAGCCCCCGCGCGCGGGGCGGGCGGCGCAGCGCGGCGGGCGCGACCAGCAGCGGCGGCTCGGCGGCGCGACCGCCGCGCCGGACGCGCAGGCGGTGCCAGCCCGGCGGCGCGTCGGCGCCTTCCGGCAGCGGCTCGAACGGCCGGCCGGCGGCTCCGGGCGGCGCCAGGACCTCCTCCGCGCCGACCGCGATCTCCACGTCCCCGCCCGGGTCGAGGCAGCGGCGCAGCGCCGCGCGGACCCGGCCGCCGGCCGGGCCGCTCCCCCGCCGGACGACGAGGCACGGCGGCAGCGCGCGCTCCCGCTCCCGCCCGCGTTCCAGCTCCGCCGCGACGGCGGCCGGCGTCGACGCGTCGACGCCGAGCGCCGCCAGGACGGCGACGAGCGTGTCCGGCGCGACCGCCGCCTCCCGGCCCCGCCAGTCGGTGTACCCGGTCGCGACCCCGTGCCGGCCCGCCAGCCTGATCAGTCCGTCGTCGCCCACGCCTGCACCATGCCCGGTGCGGGCGGGCTCACGCCGTCCAGATCTCCGGCTTGCGGCCGATCCACGGGCGGGCCTCCTCCAGCTGCGCGGACAGCGAGATCAGCGTGCCCTCGCCGCCGAGCCGCCCGGCCAGCATGATCCCGATCGGCAGGCCGTCGTCGTTCCAGTGCAGCGGGACGTTCACCGCGGGCTGCCCCGAGATGTTGTACACGGCGGTGAACGGCGTGAAGTTCGCCTGCCGCCGGAAGTTCTCCTCGGGCTCCTGGTCGTGGAAGTACCCGACGGGGACGGGCGGCATGGCGAGCGTCGGGTGCAGGACGGCGTCGAACTCGTCCATGACCGGGAACGCCTTGCGCAGCTCGCCCTGGAGCACGGCGTGCGCCTGGAGCAGCTGCGGCGCGGACGTGGCCTCGCCGAGCCCGCGCAGCCAGCGGGTGAGCGGCTGGAGCTTGTCCTGGTCCTCGTCCGCGACGGGCGTCATCGTCGCCATCGCGCCCCACAGCGTGACGAAGTGCGCGACGAGGTCGGCGCCGAGCACCTGCGGCAGGTCCACGACCTCGTGGCCCAGCTCCTCCAGCAGCGCGGACGCGGCCTCGTAGGCGGCGACGCAGTCGGGGTGGACCTCGGCGCCCGGCACCGGCGGCTCCAGGCTGCGCGCGATCCGCAGCCGGCCCGGCGCGCGGTCGGCGAAGGACAGGAACGAGCCGTCCACCTGCGGCGCGCGGTACAGGTCGCCGGGCATGTGGCCGGCCATCACGTCCAGCATGAGGGCCGCGTCGCGGACGGTCCGCGCGATCGGGCCGTTGGTCGCCAGCCCGAACAGGTCGGGGATGATCGGGCCGGAGGACACCCGGCCCCGGGTCGGCTTGATCCCGAACAGCCCGCACGCGCTGCTCGGGATGCGGATCGAGCCGCCGCCGTCGCTGCCCTGCGCGATCGGCGCCAGCCCGGACGCGACCGCCGCCGCGGCGCCGCCGCTGGAGCCGCCCGCCGACCGGGTGAGATCCCACGGCGTGCGGGCCGGGGGCGCGACGTCACCCTCCGTGTAGCAGGGCAGGCCGAACTCCGGCGTCGTCGTCTTGCCCAGCAGCACAGTCCCCGCTTGCGCCAGCTTTGTCACCACATGGTCGTCCGCGAACCCGGTCATCTCGGCGTAGGCGGCCGAGCCGAACGTCATCCGGACGCCCTGGACCATGTTGAGGTCCTTGATCGGGACGGGGACGCCGTGCAGCGGCGGCAGCTCCGCCGGGTCGGCGGCGTCCAGCACCGCCTTCTCGGCCCGCCGCGCCTCCTCGCGGGCCCGTTCGGCGGTCACCGTCACATAGGCGCCGACCTGCTCGTTCAGCCGTTCGATGCGGGCCAGATAGTGGTCGGCGAGCTCGACCGGAGATACTTCCCTGGAGCGGACGGCCGCGGCCATCCGGGTGGCGCTGAGGTCATGGGTTTGTGTCACAAAACGGAACGCTAGACGCCGTGTGCGCGGGCATCAAAGAGGGCAGGGACTCTACGGCGCCGAAGGGAGAAGAATATCGTCCTACCCGTCCGTCGCGTAAGTTACTCACTGACCTGGGGGCGACAAAATTATTAACCCCGCATCACTAGTCGCCGACCGGCCGGATGATTACTCTGCGCACGGAGGATCATGCCCCCGATGGGAAAGGAATACGGAGCGTCACTTATGGCGATCATGGAGCGGGGCAACACGCAGGGCACCCGGGGCCACCCCCGGGCCGAATCGGATGAGACGAGGCCGCGGCCGGCGCGGCCGGAGGAGACGCGTGAGCACCATGACCCGGGTCCGGTGAAGGAGCGCCCCGACGAGCACGCGGGCGAGCACCCCGCCGAACGCACCGCCGCGGCGATGCTGGACGACCCCCGCGTCCGCCGCTGGGCGTTCCGGGCGGGCGCGGCCGCCGTCGCCGGGGTCGCCGTCCTGATCCTGCTCGGCTGGCAGGCCGGGCTCGCCGTCGCGATCCTCGTGGTCGTCGGCGACGCCGTCCGGTGCGCCCGCAAGAGCTCCTCCGTCCCGGCCTGGCAGAAGTCGTCGGCCGCCGAACGGCGCACCGAGCGGCAGCTGAAGGCCCTGGAGCGCAGCGGCTACCTCGTCCTGCACGCCCGGGCCGTGCCGCGCGACGACGACGGCGTCAGCGACGGCCGCATCGACCACCTGGTGATCGGGCCGAGCGGCGTCTACGCCATCGACTCCGAGAAGTGGGACAAGCGTCTCCCCGTGCGCACCATGTCCCACATGAAGCTCTTCCACGGGCCCTTCAACAAGAAGGACCGGCTTGACGAGGCCCGGTGGGAGGCCCAGATGGCGAGCAGCATCCTCGCCGAGCGGGTCGGCTTCGAGGTGCCGGTGCAGCCCTCCGTGGCGATCTACGGCCCGTCCATCCCGTGGAAGGTCATGCGGGTGCGGGACGTCGACGTCTACGCGGGCAACCGGGCCCGCGCCTACCTGCGGCGCCGCCCGAAGATCCTCACCGACGGCGACGTGCAGCGCATCTTCTCGGCGGCCGAGAAGGCCCTGCCGCCGAAGTACCCCGACTGACCGGCCCTCCCCTCGGCCTTCCGCCCGGCCCGGCGCACGACCGGCCACCGGGCACGGAGAGGGCCCGGCCACCGCGAGGGGCGGCCTCCTTCCCCGGGCCGCCCGCACCACGGCTCGACGACGAGCCCCGCCGGGATGCCGCCTTGCCGGGCTCACCACCTGCCGGGACGGCTGCGTCCCGGCTTTTCTCATGCCGCCGCGCCGGTTGGTAGCATCGGTGGAGTCACAGGCCGGCCCGCGCGCGACCTCCGCTGAGCCGGCGGCAGCGCCGCGATCCGCCGCTGCGGGCACGCTCCCAGAATCCGGCTCGGCACGTCACACGTTAGAGAGGTCCCCATGCCACCGCTCAGGTCACGCACGGTCACGCACGGCAGGAACATGGCGGGCGCCCGCGCCCTCATGCGCGCCAGCGGCGTGCAACGCGAGGACTTCGGCAAGCCGATCGTCGCGGTGGCCAACAGCTTCACCCAGTTCGTGCCCGGCCACGTCCACCTGGACGAGGTCGGCAAGGTCGTCGCGGGCGCGGTCCGCGAGGCCGGCGGCGTGCCCCGCGAGTTCAACACCATCGCCGTGGACGACGGCATCGCGATGGGCCACGACGGCATGCTGTACTCGCTGCCGTCCCGCGAGATCATCGCCGACGCGATCGAGTACATGGTCAACGCGCACTGCGCCGACGCGCTCGTCTGCGTCTCCAACTGCGACAAGATCACCCCGGGCATGCTGCTGGCCGCGCTGCGGCTCAACATCCCGACCGTGTTCGTCTCCGGCGGCCCGATGGAGGCCGGCAAGCCGGTCGAGGGCGTCATGGGCGGCAACAAGCTCGACCTCATCGACCCGATCATCGCCTCCGCGGACGGCTCGATCGCCGAGGACAAGCTCCTCCAGATGGAGGAGAGCGCCTGCCCGACCTGCGGGTCCTGCTCCGGCATGTTCACCGCCAACTCGATGAACTGCCTCACCGAGGCGATCGGGCTGGCGCTGCCCGGCAACGGCACCGTCCTCGCCACGCACACCGCCCGCCGCGGCCTCTACGAGGACGCCGGCCGCACCGTCGTCGAGATCGCCAAGCGCTACTACGAGGGCGACGACGAGTCGGTTCTGCCGCTGAGCATCGCCACCCGCGACGCGTTCGAGAACGCCATGGTGCTGGACGTCGCCATGGGCGGCTCCACCAACACGATCCTGCACCTGCTCGCCGCCGCGACCGAGGCGCGCGTCGACTTCGGCCTCGCCGACATCGACGCCGTCTCCCGCCGCGTCCCGTGCATCTGCAAGCTGGCCCCGGCGACCGGCCGGTACCACGTCGAGGACTGCCACCGCGCCGGCGGCATCCCCGCCCTGCTCGGCGAGCTGAACCGGGCCGGGCTGCTGAACCGCACCGCGCACTCGATCCACTCCGCGTCGCTGGACGAGTTCGTCGCCAAGTGGGACGTCCGCTCCCCCGACGTCATCCCCGAGGCCGTCGAGCTGTACCACGCGGCGCCCGGCGGCGTCCGCACCACCTCGGCGTTCTCGCAGAGCGCCCGGTGGGAGTCGCTCGACCTCGACCGCGAGAACGGCTGCATCCGCTCCGTCGAGCACGCCTACACCGCCGACGGCGGCCTCGCCGTCCTGCGCGGCAACATCGCCCCCGACGGCGCGATCGTGAAGACCGCCGGCGTCGACGAGGAGCTGTGGACCTTCACCGGCCCCGCCGTCGTCTTCGAGTCGCAGGACGACGCCGTCGAGGGCATCCTCAGCGGCAGGGTCAAGGCCGGCGACGTCGTCGTGATCCGCTACGAGGGCCCGAAGGGCGGCCCCGGCATGCAGGAGATGCTGTACCCGACGAGCTTCCTCAAGGGCCGCGGGCTCGGCAAGGCGTGCGCGCTGATCACCGACGGCCGGTTCTCCGGCGGCACCTCGGGCCTGTCCATCGGGCACGCCTCCCCGGAGGCCGCCGGCGGCGGGATCATCGCCCTCGTCGAGGACGGCGACCGCGTGGTGATCGACATCCCGAACCGCGTCCTCGAACTGGACGTCCCGGCCGACGAGCTGGAGATCCGGCGCGAGAAGCTGCTCGCCGACCTCGGCGGCTACCGCCCCCGCGACCGGCACCGCCCGGTGAGCGCCGCGCTCCGCGCCTACGCCGCGATGGCCACGTCCGCCTCCACCGGCGCCGCCCGCGACGTCTCCCAGCTCGAGCGCTGAGCATTACCCGGCGGGTAATCGCCTCCGTTCCCCGCAGCGGGAAGAGTGGTGGTCGTCAGGGCGGACCGCCCGGCGACCACCACCGAAGGAGATCGCGATGACCGCCTACGCACTCGCCCACCTGCGTCCCCAGCCGCCGCTGCACGAGGACGTCTTCACCTACATGGAGCGCATCCAGGACACCATGGACCCGTTCGGCGGCCGGTTCCTCGTCCACGGGACCGCCCCGGACGTGATCGAGGGCCCGCTGGAGGGCGCCTACGTCCTCATCGAGTTCCCCGACATGGACAAGGCCCGCGCCTGGTACGAGTCGGACGCCTACCAGGCGATCCTGCCGATGCGCACCGACAACATCGACGGCACCGCCGTCCTGCTGCAGGGCGTTCCGCCGGGCTACGACGCGGCCGCCACCGCGAAGGCGATGCGCGCCGCCCAGAACGGCTAGGAGCAGCAGCCTCCGCCGCAGCAGCCGCCGCCGGCCGGCTTCGGCGGGGGCGCGGCCCCCCGCGACGTGCCGGTCACGGCGACCGTGGACAGCAGCTTCACCGTGTCGTCGTGCCCCTCGGGGCACGGCGCCGGGTCGGACGCGTTGATCATCGGACGGGAGACCTCGAAGGTCGACCCGCACGCGCGGCAGCGGTAGTCATAACGAGGCACGCCCCAAGGATAAGCCCCCGGGTCACGCGGCGGGTTCGGTCACGTACGGCGCCCACTGCGGGTCGCCGTCGTGGACGAGGCCGATGAGGCGCCAGTGGGCGCCGCGCGGCACGGCGGGCGTGATGCTCAGCGTCCAGCCCAGCTCGGACAGGAGCCGGTCGGCCTTGCGGTGGTTGCAGGACATGCAGGAGGCGACGCAGTTCTCCCACACGTGCTTGCCGCCGCGGCTGCGCGGATGGACGTGGTCGATGGTCTCGGCGCGGCGGCCGCAGTAGACGCAGCGGAAGTTGTCGCGGCGCATCAGCGCGGCGCGGGTCAGCGGGACGCGGGTACGGAACGGGATGCGGACGTAGCGGCGCAGCCGGATCACCGACGGCACCTCGACCGTCATCGTGGCGGAATGCAGCACCGCGCCCGAGGCGTCATGGTGGACGATCTCGGCCTTCTCCCGGAGCACGAGGCAGACCGCCCGCCGCAGCGGCAGCGTGGTGAGGGGTTCGTACGTCGCGTTCAGGAGGAGGACCTGCCGCATCAGACGGCCTCCACCGGGATGTGGTTCGCCTCGGCGGGCGCGGTCGTCCGCGCCTCGGACCGAGGCCCGGTTATTGTCTCCGGTTCCTGCGCACTCGCCATGAGGACCTCCCCAGGGGCGAACCGACCTTCATCAGTGTGGCGTCTGATGGAGTCCGTTCGCTACCCCAATAATCCCCCTTCGGAGGTCGGATCGAACGCGGGGCCGCGTTCGGGGCGGTTCGCAGCGTCCGGGGCGGACAGCCCGGAACAGCCAATACAGTGCGTTCATGACGCCGTATCCGCCCGCGCATCGCCAGGACATCGTCGAGGACATCCACGGTCACCGGGTCGCGGACCCGTACCGCTGGCTGGAGGACGCCGAGAGCGACGAGACCAGGGAGTGGCTCGCCGCACAGGACCGGCTCTTCCACAAGGTCGTGGACGCGCTCCCGGGCCGGGACCGGCTGCGCGAGCGGCTCGGCGAGCTGCTCGGCGCGGGCAGCGTCGGCTCCCCCGTCTGGCGGGGCGGGCGGCGGTTCTTCACCCGGCGCGCCGCCGGCCAGGAGCATCCCGTCCTCTACACGGTGGACCCGGACGGCGCCGAGCGCGTCCTCATCGACCCCATGGCGCTCGACCCGGACGGGACGACGACGCTCGACGGATGGCAGCCCGACAAGGAGGGGCGCCGGCTCGCGTACAAGATCTCCACCGGCGGGGACGAGGAGTCCCTGCTGTACGTGATGGACGTCGCGACCGGCGAGCGGGTCGAGGGGCCGATCGACCGGGCGCGGTACTCGCCGGTCGCGTGGCTGCCCGGAGGCGAGGCGTACTACTACGCGCGGCGGCTGCCCGCGCGGGACGTCCCCGAGGGCGAGGAGCAGTACCACCGGCGCGTCTACCTGCACCGGGTCGGCACCGAACCCGACACCGACGACGTGCTGATCTTCGGCGAGGGGATGGACAAGACCAACTACTACGGGGTCGGGGTCAGCCGGGACGGGCGCTGGCTGACGGTCTCGGCGTCGCAGGGCACGGCGCCGCGCAACGACCTGTGGATCGCGGACCTGTCCGCGTCGTCCCCGGAGGCCCCCGCCCTGCGGGCGGTGCAGGAGGGCGTCGACGCCGGCACCGGCCTGCACGTCGGGCGCGACGGCCGCGCCTACATCTTCACCGACCGGGACGCACCCCGCTCCCGCCTCTGCGTGGCCGACCCGGCCGACCCGTCCTACGAGCGGTGGCGCGACCTCATCCCGGAGGACCCCGAGGCCGTCCTCACCGACTTCGCGATCCTGGAGGACCTGGACCGCCCCGTCCTGCTGGCCGGGTGGACGCGGCACGCGGTCGGCGAGATCACCGTCCACGACCTGGAGACGGGCGAGCGGATCGGCGCCGTGCCCACGCCCGGCCTCGGCTCGATCGGCGGCATCGTCGAGCGCCCGGAGGGCGGGCACGAGGCGTGGTTCGGCTACACCGACAACGTCACGCCGTCGTCGGTGATGCGGTACGACGCGCGCACCGGCGAGACGACGCTGTGGGCGTCCGCGCCGGGCACGGTCGCCGTCCCCGAGATCGAGACGCGCCAGCTCGCCTACACCTCCCGGGACGGCACCGAGGTGCGGATGCTGGTCGCGTCCCGCCCCGGGATCTCCGGCCCGCGCCCCGCGATCCTGTACGGCTACGGCGGCTTCAACATCTCGCTGACGCCGTCCTACTCGGCCAGCGTGCTGGCCTGGGTGGAGGCGGGCGGCGTCTACGCGGTCGCGAACCTGCGCGGCGGGTCCGAGGAGGGCGAGGAATGGCACCGCGCGGGGATGCGCGAGCGCAAGCAGAACGTGTTCGACGACTTCCACGCCGCCGCCGAGAAGCTGATCGCGGACGGCCTGACCACGCCCGCGCAGCTCGCCATCTCCGGCGGCTCCAACGGCGGGCTGCTCGTCGGCGCGGCCCTCACCCAGCGTCCCGATCTGTACCGCGCGGCGGTGTGCTCGGCGCCGCTCCTCGACATGGCGCGCTACGAGCGGTTCGGCCTGGGGCAGACCTGGAACGACGAGTACGGGACGGCGGACGACCCCGAGGAGTTCGGCTGGCTGATCGGGTACTCCCCGTACCACCACGTCCACGCCGGCACCGCGTACCCGGCCGTCCTGTTCACGACGTTCGGCAGCGACACCCGCGTGGACCCGCTGCACGCCCGCAAGATGTGCGCGGCGCTCCAGCACGCGACCGCGTCCGACGCGCCGGTACTGCTGCGCGACGAGGCGGACGTCGGCCACGCCGCCCGCTCGGTGAGCCGCTCGGTCGACCTGATGACCGACACCCTCTCGTTCCTGGCCGCGCACACCGGTCTGGCCTTCCCCGACAGCCCGGACGAATTGGCCGGTGATCTAATAGCCGGGTGAGCGAGACGCTGCAGACCACCATGGCGCGGGTCCTCGGGCTGCTCCGCGAGCCGCCCGAGGCGCCCGACACGTCCGCCGGCTACCTCGACCTGTTCGGGCCTCCGGCGAAGCCGTCCCTCGCGCAGTCCGTCATGGAGTCGGCGTTCCTGCCGCGGATCTACGAGAAGGTCTGGCGGCCCGTCGGGTTCAACCTGGCCAAGGGCTGGCCCTTCGGCCCGGACACCGCCGCGGAGCACGCGCTCGCCCGCGAATGGCTCGGCCTCACCGACCGGCGGCCCGCGACGGTCCTGGACGTGGCGTGCGGCCCCGGCAACGTCACCCGCGCCCTCGCCGAGGGCGTCGCCCTCGACGGCCTCGTCGTCGGCCTCGACGCGTCCGAGACGATGCTCGCCCAGGCCGTAGGCGACCCCCGGGCCAACGTCGCCTACGTGCGCGGCGACGCCGTGGACCTGCCGTTCCGCGACGGCGTGTTCGACGCCGTCTGCTGCTTCGGCGCCCTCTACCTGTTCGACGATCCGTGGGCCGCGGTGGACGGCATGACCCGCGTCCTGAAGCCGGGCGGGCGGCTCGTCATCCTCACGTCCCGCCGCCCGACGCCGCTGCCGGCCGCCCGGATCGCCGGCGAGCTGCTCCGCCGCACCACCGGCTTCACCGTCTTCGGTGACCGCGAGGTCACCCGAGCCCTCGCCTCCCGCGGTTTCACCGATGTCCGCCGGCGCCGCTACCCGCTGATGCAGATGGTCGGGGGGCGGCGTCCCTGAATCTTTCCTGAACCCGGCCTCTAGGACGCGACCGGCTGCTCGCGCTACGCTCCCCCAAGAACACGCACGGGGTACCCCGTGCGGATGATCGGCCCCCTCCTGGGGTTGGGAAGCCTCCAGGAGGGGGTCGCGTTCGTTGCGGCCCCGAGGGCTCCGGGGGGTCAGCGGAGGGGTTTCTCCAGGTAGATGTTGACGATGCCGCCTATGGTCTCGCGGCGGGTCTCCGTCCAGCCGAACTTGCGGTAGAGGGCCAGGGCGGGGGCCTGGAGCTCGGTGGTGTCGGCGCGGAGGACGCGGTAGCCGTACTCGGCGGCGCGCTCCTCCAGGGCGCGCACGACGGCGGCGCCGTAGCCGCGGCGCTGCACGGCGGGCAGGACGCGCAGGCGGACCATCTCGACGGCGTCCAGGGCGGGCGCGCCGGGGGCGTAGCCGCCGAACGCGCGGGCGTGGCCTCCGGGGATGAGGTCGGCGCGGCGCAGGCCGCCCATCGCGACGATGCCGTCGCCGAGCTCGCCGACGAGGAACTCGCCGTCGTTGCGGAGATAGATGTCCTCCATGCGGAAGAAGTCGTGGTCGTAGTAGACGCCGTCGCCGGGGCGCAGGCCGACCTGGGCCAGGCCCTCCCGGTGCAGGGCCAGGACGACGCCGTGGTCGGCGGGGCGGTACCGGCGGATCCGCAGGTCGCCGAAGCGCCACACGGGGGGCTCGTCCTGGAGCCGGTCGAGGTGGCCTTGCGAGAACGTGCTGCTCATCCTGGGTCAGACCTGCTCGGACGGGGGGACGGCGGCCGGGCTCTTGACCGAGGGGCCGGCGAGCGCCTCGTAGAAGTCCTTGAGCTCCGTGATCTCGCCGTACTTGGCCGAGACGGCCGCGCCGATCTGGCGGGCGCGGTGGACGAGGATGTCGGAGCGGTGGTCGGGCGGCAGGTCGTGGATGGCCTCGCGCCCGGCCGTCAGCGCGGCGTCGGGATGGCCCGCGTGGAGTTTGCACATCGCGCGGTCGAGGCGCACCAGGGTCAGGTCGACGCGGTCGGTGGGCGCATAGAGGGTGAGGGCGTGGCTGAGCACCTCGTCGCCGTGCTTGTGGTCGCCGAGGTTGGTGAAGGTGTCGCCCTCGTAGAAGGCCATCTGCCGGTCGGTGAACCCGAACACGAGGTCGGAGGTGTCGGTCTTGGACAACTGGTCGAAAACCGAGCGTCCGCGCACGAGGGCGCGGCGCGCGCTGGGGGCGGCGTCGCCGCGTCCGCGCATGGCGAGCATGCCGAGCGCGCGGGCCTCCACGGCGGGGGCCATGGCGGCAGCGACGCCGGGCGTCCGGCCGGCGAGGTCCTGGGCCTTGCGGGCCAGGTGCAGGGCCTCGCGCGGGTCGCCGTAGTACATCGGCACGAGGGACTCGCGGACGGTCACCCAGGCGCGCAGCTGCCGGTCGCCGGTCTCGTCGGCGGCGGTGCGCGCGGTGCGGAAGAACGAGCGGGCCAGCCGGTGGTCGCCCAGATTGATCATGATCAGGCCGGACAGCCCGGACAGCTGCGCGGCGACCCGGCACAGCCGCTCCTGGAGTTCGACCGGCTGCCGCTTGTCGCACATGCGCCGCACCTCGCTGAAGTCCAGCAGGACGTCGCAGAGCATACGCAGCGAAGGGGTCGCCTGATACTGCCGGCCGTAGCCGTAGGTCGTCTCCTCCCACTGGTCGAGCATGGTCGGCGAGACGGTCGCGCCGACGAGGGTGTCGTCCATCTTGCGGCGCAGGTTGTCGACGGCCCCGAGGAACTGGCCGTCGAGCGCCACGCCCGCTCCGGCCAGGAGTTGCAGAAGGGTTCTGCGAAGCACGATGTCCTCCTCTCCCACATCAATGGTCTGGGGGCCTTCGGCGCGGTCGGGGCCCCGTAAATCGGTCACGGTTACCCAGGGCCGGTCGTCGGCCCTGGGGACGATCGCCCCGACGAGCGCGTCGGGGTCGGGCGCCGCACGCCCTTCCGGGGCGCGCGGCCGGGGGACGCTCGGGGCGGCCGTGCGGCCGGCGTGGCCGCGGCCGCAGATGCAGGGGCTCCGGTAGTCGAGCGCGTCCGGCTCGACCCGGTAGACGGCGCACAGGTAGTGCAGGTACTCGGGACCGGGTCTTTTGTACCCGCTCTCGTAGGCGGACAGCAGCGTCTCCCCCAGCCGGGGCGGCGGCTTGCCGTCCACCTCGTAGAGCGCCCTGACCTGCGCGACGATGTCGGACAGCGCGACGCCGTGGGCGAGGCGGTGCGCCTTGATCCGGCTGGTGCCGAACAGCGGCGCGCACTGCTCGTGGATCTCCTGCGCGATCTGTACCGGGGTGCGGCCGCGGGCCAGAGCGTGCGCGCGGATCCGACGGGCCACTTCCGTCTCTTTACGGGGGGGATCCGACATCGACTCCGGCCTCCTCACCGTCGTGCCGGGACGCCGCCCCCGGGGGGGAGGGGGTCGTCCCTGCCACGGCGACCGGTCACTAGATGGCCACGACAGATAATCTCTCGCGCACGCAGCGTAACCCCCGTCACGGGGGCCGCCAAGCGGTTTCGGTGAAGAGGTGAGGGCCGGGAGACACCCCGCCCCCCGCGGGTAGAGATTCTTCCTCCACGGGAGAGGACCCTTCCCCTGAGGTGGGGTAATCCGGTACTTCGCCGGACGGCCGCTCTCTTGACCCGCCAGTGTGAGAGTTGCAATTCTCGCCGGGAGTGACCGGACGGATCCGGAGAGTCGATCTTTCCGCCCGGTCCGGTCCGCGCACGGTGCTCGCCCATGGAGGGGGTGTGAAGGTGGTCAGCGACAGACGCGTCGGCTACCTCGAAGAGCTGGAGCACGCACTCGACACGCAGGGCCTCGTCGCCCGCGTCGTCCGCACCCGTTCCGGGCCGGCCTTCCTGCGGGTCGTGAACCCGGAGGCCGCGAGCCTCGCGGAGGACGTCACCTGCGCACCGGCCCCCGAGACGAAGGACCACTACTTCTGGTGGTCGTGGGGCGAGCGCATGCACCGCGTGGACGACGTGGGCGGCGCCGCCATGAAACTGGCGCGCGTGCTCCAGCCGCTCCCCTGAGACCGGGCGTGTCCCGCGGTCCGCGGCCGGAACGGCGCGGCAGCCGCCGGCCCGCGGGACACGCTCGCCCGACAGCCCCTCCCCGGCCGGTCCGCGCCGCCGCGGCCGGCACCGCGCGAAGCGGTCGGAACCGTCCCCTGCGATCGGCCTCGTTTCGGTGCCGCGAGTCCACGGTCGTGGCGGCCATGCACCAGAATGGCCGGGGAGGGTCTGCACAATGTCACTCGCCGCGTCGTCCTTAGCCGGATCGCCGCTCGCCGTATCGCTCGCCTCGCACGTCCCGGCGCTCGCCGGAGGGGCGCTGCCCTGGGCCGACAAGGGCACCCCGGAGACCGCCTGCGGGGACCCCACGCCGACCACCGCGTGCCGGCTCGTGTGGAACGTCTCACACAACAGGGGCTTCACGAAGTTCTTCGCCACGTGGCTCGACAAGCCGCTCACCACGCTTCTGTGGATCATCGTCACGTTCGTCGTCGCGCTGATCGTGAAGAACATCGCGCACCGCATGATCACCAAGATCACGCTGCGGATGGCCGAGGGGACGATGTCGGAGCGGGCCCGCGAGCGCGCCCGGACGGTCTTCGACGGCAGCCCCGCCCTGCTGAACAAGCGGCGCGCCCAGCGCGCGCAGACGCTCGGCTCGGTGCTGCGCTCGATCGCGTCCGTCCTGATCATGGGGACGGCGCTGTTCAGCATCCTCGGCTCGCTCGGCCTCAACCTGGCGCCCATCCTGGCCAGCGCCAGCGTGATCGGCGTCGCGGTCGGGTTCGGCGCGCAGAACATCGTCAAGGACCTGCTCGCCGGGCTGTTCATGCTGCTGGAGGACCAGTACGGCGTCGGCGACTACATCGACGTGGGCAGCGCCAAGGGGACGGTCGAGGCCGTCACGCTGCGGGTCACCCGGATGCGGGACGTCGACGGCGTCGTCTGGTACGTCCCCAACGGCGAGATCAAGCAGGTCGGCAACGAGTCGCAGAACTGGGGGCGGGCCGTCCTCGACATCCCCGTCGACATCCACGAGGACACCGAGAAGGTCAAGGAGATCCTCCAGACCACCGCCGACGGGATGGCCGGCGACCCCGCGTGGAAGGACCTCATCCTGGAGGAGCCGTCGGTGTGGGGCGTGCAGGCCCTCGCCGGCGACGCCATCGTGATCAGGGTGGTGCTCAAGACCGCGCCCGGCAAGCAGGGCGAGATCGCCCGCGCGCTGCGCGAGCGCGTGAAGCGGTCGTTCGACGAGGCGGGCATCGCGGTGGCCAAGCCGGCGTCGTAAGCGATCAAGGTGAGGACCGGGACGCATCTCACATATGGTGGGGAGCGCTATGGCTGAACAGGTGACTTTCTACGAGGCGGTCGGCGGTGAGCCGACCTTCCGCCGGCTGGTGCACCGCTTCTACCAGGGCGTCGCGGAAGATCCCGACCTGCGGCCCATGTACCCGGAGGAGGACCTCGGCCCCGCGGAGGAGCGGCTGCGCCTGTTCCTGATGCAGTACTGGGGCGGCCCGAACACCTACAGCCGGCGGCGCGGGCATCCGCGGCTGCGGATGCGGCACGTGCCGTTCGTCATCGACGAGGCCCAGCGCGACCGGTGGCTGAAGCACATGCGGGTCGCGGTGGACGAGCTCGGCCTGCCCGAGCCGCTGGAGAAGCAGCTCTGGGACTACTTCCTGATGGCGGCGCGGAGCCTGGTGAACGCGCCCAGCCAGGCGCCCATGTGACACGCCCGCACGGCGCGCCCGTATGACGCGCCCGGCCGGGCGCCCGTGTACGCGCCCGCGCGGCGCGCGCATGTGACGCGGTCACGTGACCGGTCCCGCGTATCCGGGTAGATCGGGCTGTATGACGCGAATCCCGTGGTGGCGCAACGCCGTCGTGTACGAGGTCTACGTCCGCAGCTTCGCCGACTCCGACGGGAACGGCGAGGGCGACCTCCAGGGGATCCGGTCGCGGCTCGGCCACCTGCGCGACCTCGGCGTGGACGCGCTCTGGCTCACCCCCTTCTACACGTCCCCGCTCGCGGACGGCGGCTACGACGTGGCCGACTACCGCGACGTCGACCCCCGGTTCGGCACGCTCGACGACTTCGACGCCCTCGTCGCGGACGTCCACGCGCACGGCCTGCGGCTGATCATCGACATCGTCCCGAACCACTCGTCCGACCGGCACCGCTGGTTCCAGGAGGCGCTGGCCGCGCCGCCCGGGTCGGCCGAACGGTCGCGCTACATCTTCCGCCCCGGCAAGCCGGGCGGGCGCCCCGGCGAGGAGCGGCCGCCGAACGACTGGCCGTCGGCGTTCGGCGGCCCGGCCTGGACTCAGGTGGACGACGGCGAGTGGTACCTGCACCTGTACGCGCGCGAGCAGCCCGACTTCAACTGGCGCAACCCGGAGATCCGGCAGGAGTTCGAGGACGTCCTGCGGTTCTGGCTCGACCGCGGCGTGGACGGCTTCCGCATCGACGTGGCCGCCGGCCTGTTCAAGGACGAATCGCTCCGCGACCTCGGCCCGAACGACCGCCGCGTCCTCAACGGACCGATCTACAGCCGTCCCGAAGTCCACGACGTGTACCGCCGCTGGCGCCGGATCCTGGACGGGTACGACGGCGACCGCATGGCCATCGGCGAGGTGTGGACGGACGGCCCCGAGGACCTCGCGCTCTACCTGCGCCCGGACGAACTGCACCAGGTCTTCCAGTTCGACCTGCAACTGGCTCCGTGGTCGGCGCCGGCGTTCCATGACGTGATAGTCGCCGCGTTGAAGGCCGTCGCGCCCACCGGCGCCGCGCCCACATGGGTGCTGTCCAGCCACGACTCCATCCGGCACGTGACCCGCTACGAGCAGCCGGGAAGCTTCCCCGGGATCGGCCGCGCCAGGGCCAGGGCGGCGCTCCTGCTGCTCTTGGCGCTCCCGGGGTCGGCGTACCTGTACCAGGGCGAGGAACTCGGCCTGCCGGAGGTGAAGGACCTCCCGGACGAGGCCAGGCAGGACCCGATCTTCGAGCGCACGAACGGGGAGCTCGCCGGGCGGGACGGCTGCCGCGTCCCGCTGCCGTGGTCGGGCCGGGCCGAGCCGTACGGGTTCTCTCCCGGCGGCGTCCGGCCGTGGCTGCCGATGCCGCGCGACTGGGCGTCCATGACGGTGGAGGCGCAGGCGTCCGACCCGTCCTCCATGCTGGCGTACTACCGCGGCGCGCTGGCGATGCGCCGCCGCCTCGCGGGCGACCTGCCGGAGGAACTGGAGTGGCTCGACTCCCCCGACACGGCCCTGTTCTTCCGGCGCGGCCCGCTCACGTGCGCGCTCAACTGCGGGGAGAACCCGGTGCGGCTCCCGCCGGGCACCCCGCTCCTGACGAGCGCCCCGCTCTACGGCGACCTGCTCCCCGGCAACACCTCGGCCTGGCTCGCACCGCCCGAGTAGCACCGCGCGTGCGGCACCGGCCGAGTGAGCACCACGGGTCCGGCGGCGCTCCGGAGACGGCGACGCGGTGCGCCGGCTGTGCCAGGGGTCAGCGCACAGCCGGCGCACCGCGAGCTTCGCCGGTGCGACGTCCTGCTACAGCGGCGGGCGCTGCAGCTGGAGCGGGTCGTCGGCGCGCGGGGCCGCCTTGAAGGTCTGGACGCCGGCTTCGACGCCCGCCCAGCGCTTGACGTCCGCGACCGCCGCGGCCTGCTCGTCGGCGGGCAGCCTGGCGATGAGGCGGGCGCTGTGGTTCATGCCGGGCGCGACGTAGACGGCCGAGTCGCGGGCGCCCCGGCCGAGGGTGAACGGCTCGGCGCCCCACGGGTCGTTCGCCCCGTACAGGAACAGCATGTGGTCGGAGTTGTGGCGCACCCAGCGGTCGATGTCGCGCATGGCGCGGCCGCGGTCGAACCGCATGGGGATGTCACGCGGGACGTAGGTGCGCGGCTGGTAGCTGCTCTCGTACCGCAGCAGCGGCCTCAGGTGCTTGAACTTCGGCGACGGCCAGCCGAGCTGCGTGCCCGCCTGGTAGTAGTACGGGATGTACGGCGCGAGGCCCTGGTCGCTGTAGAACGACAGCCCGGAGATGGTGTCGAGCGTCTGGTACAGCTCGTCGTCCGAGGCGTCCACCGGCGGCAGTGACGCGCAGTCGGACTGGAGGCTGTACTGCCAGAACGCCCACTCGTAGTCCATCACCGAGTTCTCGAACGCGCGGTCCTGCGTGCGCAGGATCGTGAAGGTCAGGCCCTGCTCGTCGGCGGCGGCCTTGAAGCGCTTGAGCATCGCGGGGCGGCGCTTGAGGAACTCGCGGGCGAGCGCCTTGACGTGCGCGCGGCACTTCGGGTCGTCGCCGACGGTCTTGAAGAACTGGTCGTAGGCGTGGTCGTCGTTGTTGTTGACGTCGTTGGGCGCGACGTACACGACGCTGCCGTCCACGTCATGGGGGTAGAAGCGCTTGTGGTAGACGGCCGTCATGCCGCCCTTGCTCGCGCCCGTCGAGATCCACTTGCCCTTGTAGATGGTCTTGAGCGCGCGGATCAGCCGGTGCTCGTCGGTGGCGGCCTGCCAGATCGTGTCCTTCTTCCAGTCCGTCGGCTCCGGGCGGGACGGGGTGAAGTAGCGGTACTCGACCGAGATCTGGTTGCCGTCGACCAGCGCCGTCGGCTCGGAGGTGAACATCACCTCCGGCGTGTTGTAGCCGCTGGTGTAGAGCACCATGGGCTTGTCCGCCGACTTGTGCTGCAGCATGATGCGCTGCTCGAACCACTGGCCCGACGGCCTGCGGTGGTCGACGGGCTGGCGGTACTCCAGCCAGAACCAGCGGTAGCCGGGAATCGTCGAGGCCTTCTCCGTCACCTGCATTCCGGGAATCGCCTTGAGCTGGGCGAGAATGTCGCCCGCCTGGGCCGCACCCGCCCGCGCGGTGATCGACGCCTGCGCAGCCGTGGCGCCCGCCCCGGTCATTCCGGCGGCGAGCAGCAGTGCCATCGCTCCTCGTGAGACGCGCCGCATTGTGCCCCTTTCACGTGGGTTCTCCACATTCGCGTCGCGACACTAGAGGGAGAAGAGGGCCTAAAACGGATTGCTGTATCGCTTGTTATCTATCCGTGACGCGCCGGTTGTCACCGGACGGGTGGCCGGAACACCGCTCAGGCCGGCGGATTCGGGGACACTCCGTCGTCCCACGGCGCCAGGCATTCGAAAAGGCGCTCGTCATGCCAGCGTCCGTCCAGGTGAATGTGGCGGCGGGCCGTTCCGACGGCGGTGAAACCGTTCTTCAGCAGGACGCGCTGGGACGCATGGTTGTCGACCCGCGTGAACGCCTCGACGCGGTGCAGGCGCAGCGCCCCGAAGGCGGCGTCCAGCGCCTGCCTCAACGCCTCCGTGGCGACGCCGTGGCCGGCGTGCGCGCGCGCCACCCAGTAACCGACGAAGCAGCTCTGGAGGGGACCGCGCAGGATGTTGTTGAGCGTGATCCGCCCGGCGATCTCACCGTCGACCAGGATGACGCCCGGCCACATCTCCTCCATCGCGTACGCCTCGATGAGGTCGTGCAGGTTGTCGCGCTGGCCGTCGAGGGTGAAGTACGACTCGTCCCGTTCCGGTTCCCAGGGGCGCAGGTACTCGCGGTTCTCCCGGACCAGCGCCGCGAGCGCGTCCGCGTCCGCCATCCGGACGACGCGGATCCGCACCCCGGTCCGGCGCCGGTCCAGCGCGGGCGGCTGCCCGGCCAGCGCCGTCATGCGCGGGGCGCCACGTAGCGTCCGATGAACTCCCGCTCCTGCGGCGTCCAGCGCCGCAGCCGGTTCGCCTCCACGTCGAACGCGACGAGCGTCGAGGTCGCCTCCGCGTACACGTTCTCGTCGTCCCGCACCTCGTAGGCGAGCTTGACGGACGCGGCGCGGGCCTCGGTCACCCACGTCTCCACCCTGATCGGGTACACGGTCGGCAGCAGCGGCATCCGGTAGTCGATCTCGTGCCGCGAGATCACCATGCCGCGGACGGGCTGCTCCCCCTTGCGCACCGGGTCGCCGTGGAACATCTCCAGCCGCGCGTCCTCCAGGTAGCCGAGGAACTTGACGTTGTTCACGTGGCCCTGGGAGTCGATGTCGCCGAACCGGATGTTGAACTCGTAGACGTGCCGGTACTCGGCCGGGGGCGTCCGCTGCATGTCCTCGCCTGGGATATAGGGAACCGGGGTCGGCCCGATGCTACCCGCGAGGGTTCAGTCCCGGACGAGGCAGGGGCGCTTGCGGTCGAACGTCCAGCCGGGGATGAGGTACCGCATCGCCGCGGCGTCGTCGCGATCGCCCAGCCCGTGCTCGACGTAGAGCCGGTGCGCCTCCTCCACCCGCTCCTCGTCGATCTCGACGCCGAGCCCGGGGCGGTCGGGCAGGTCGATCGCGCCGTCCACGATCTGGAGCGGGTCCCGGGTGAGGCGCTGGCCGTCCTGCCAGATCCAGTGCGTGTCGATCGCGGTGATCTCGCCGGGGGCCGCGGCGGCGACGTGCGTGAACATCGCCAGCGACACGTCGAAGTGGTTGTTGGAGTGCGAGCCCCAGGTCAGGCCCCATGCCTCGCAGAGCTGCGCCACGCGGACCGAGCCGCGCATCGTCCAGAAGTGCGGGTCGGCGAGCGGGATGTCGACCGCGTCCAGCCGGATCGCGTGGCCCAGCTCGCGCCAGTCGATCGCGATCATGTTGGTGGCGGTGCGCAGGCCGGTCGCGCGGCGGAACTCCGCCATCGTCTCGCGTCCGGAATAGCCGAGTTCGGCGCCGCACGGGTCTTCCGCGTAGGCGAGGACGTCCTTCAGCGCGGTGCCGATCCGGATCGCCTCGTCGAGCGACCACGCGCCGTTCGGGTCGAGGTTGATGCGGGCGCCGGGGAACCGCTCGGCCAGCGCGCGGACGGCCTCGGCCTCCTCGTCGCCGCGCAGGACGCCGCCCTTGAGCTTGAAGTCGGCGAACCCGTACCGCTCCTGCGCCGCCTCCGCCTGGCGGACGATCGCGTCCGGCGTCATGGCCTCCTCGCGCCGGACGCGGAACCAGCCGTCCGCGCCCTCCGGGGGAGCTTCGTACGGAAGGTCGGTCTTGTTCCGGTCGCCGATGTAGAAGAGGTAGCCGAGCATCGGGATCGTCCGGCGCTGGACGCCGTCGCCGAGCAGCGCCGCCACGGGCACGCCGAGGAACCGGCCCATCAGGTCGAGCAGCGCCGACTCGATCGCGGTCAGCGCGTGCACGGTGATCCGCGTGTCGTGCGTGAGGGGGCCGCGCCCGCCCGCGTCGAGGTGGCCGAACGCCGCCCGGACGGAGTTCAGGATCTCGTCCGACCGCCCGATGGGCTTGCCGACGATCAGCTCCCGCGCGTCCTCCAGCGTCCGCCGGATGCCCTCGCCGCCCGGCACCTCGCCGACGCCCGTGCCGCCCGACGAGTCGGTGAGCAGCAGCAGGTTCCGCGTGAAGAACGGCCCGTGCGCGCCGCCCAGGTTGAGCAGCATGCTGTCGCGGCCGGCGACGGGCACGACCCGCATCCCGGTGACGACCGGCGTGCTCATCGGGGAACCCCCTGGTAGGCGATCGGCCGCTGGAACCGCTCGACGGCCAGGCTCCCCACCGATGTCGTGCGCGCGTCGGACGTCGCCGGGAACGGCCCGCCGTGGACCATCGCGTGCCCGACCCGCACGCCGGTGGGCCAGCCGTCCCACACGATGCGCCCGGCCAGGCGCTCCAGGACGGGCAGCAGCCGCGCCGCGTCGTCACCCGCGCCGTGGATCGTCGCGGTGAGCTGCCCTTCCAGCCCGCGCGCCGTCTCGATGACCTGGTCGAGGTCGGCGCAGCGCACGACCAGCGAGCAGGCGCCGAAGATCTCCTGCTCCAGATCCGGGCCGAAGTCCGCGGCGTCCACCGCGGCGAGCGCGGCCCGGCAGCCGGCCGCCGCGCCGGGCGCCCGCCCGCGCGCGACGATCTCCACGCCGGGACGGCCCTCCAGCCGCCGGACGCCTTCGGCGTAGGCGCTCGCGATGCCCGGGGTGAGCATCGGCGCGCCGGGGTCGGCCGCGATCCTCTTCGCGGCCTCGTCCAGGAACGCGTCGAGGTGCGGGCCCTTGACCGCGAAGACGAGCCCGGGGTTGGTGCAGAACTGCCCGGCGCCGAGCGTCACCGACCCGGCGAACCCCTCGGCCAGCTCGCGGGCGCGGGCCGCCAGGGCGTCCGGGAGCAGGAACACCGGGTTGACGCTGCTCATCTCCGCGTAGACCGGGATCGGGCGCGGCCGGTTCGCCGCCGCCCGCGCGATCGCGAGGCCCGCTTTGCGCGACCCGGTGAACCCGACGGCCTGGATGCGCGGATCGGTGACGAGCGCGATGCCGAGCGTGGGGCCGTCCCCGTACAGCATCGAGAACACGCCCTCGGGCAGGCCCGCCTCCCGGACGGCCTCGGAGACCGCCTCCCCGACCAGCTCGCACGTCCCGGGGTGGGCGTCGTGCGCCTTCACGACAACGGGGCATCCCGCCGCCAGCGCCGACGCGGTGTCTCCCCCCGCCACCGAGAACGCGAACGGGAAGTTGCTCGCGCCGAAGACGGCGACCGGCCCCAGCGGCACCCGCCCCTGCCTGATCTCGGGCCCGCCCTCGTTCGCGGGGTCGGTGCTCAGGACCGGCCGGTCGCCTTCGCGGAGACCGTCCAGCGAACCGTTCACGGCAGCGGCGCGCAGATCGTCGGCGAAGAGCCTCAGCTGCCCGGTGGTGCGGCCGACCTCCCCGGTCAGCCGCGCCTCGGGGAGGCCCGTCTCGGACATGGCTCGCTCGACGAGCACACCGGTGAGGCCGTCCAGCCTGCCCGCGACCGCATCGAGGAGGGCGGCACGCCGGTCGGCGCTCGTCGCGCGGTAGGCGTCGAACGCCTCCTCCGCCAGGGCGCAGGCGCGGGCCACATCGCCTTCGTCGCCGTAGCGGTATTCGGGACCGAGGCCGTCACCGGTCCGGGGATCGACCGCGGTGATCGCCCTCCCCGTGCCGGCGACGCGGTCGAAGCCGATCACCATGCGTCCGGTGAGCTGCGGCAAGGGTCCGTCCTCCTCCGTGGGGTCCGAATCGGACGATAGGAGACGGAATCGATACCTGTCCAACACGAAAAACGCATTGTTCGATGCGCGGCGGGCATCATTCGTACGGGTCGACCACTCCACCGGACGGCAGCGCGGCCGAGGCGCTCTTCAGCAGCGCGACGAACTCCGCCAGGCAGGGCACGCACCGCGCGGCGTGCCGGCTGAGCTCCCGGATCCGCTCCTCGCTGAGCACCCCGTCCACCGCCGCGAGATCGTGGACCCGGTGGCACGCCATCGCCTGCGGCGGGGACTCCCGCCCGCACGCGTATCCGGCGAGCATCTCGTCGATCCGGTCGGCGGCCTCGGGATACCCGGCCGCGTAGGACTCGGCGTACGCCTGCGCCGCCTCGGTGACCAGGTGCAGCTCCGCGCGGCCCCGGGCGCGCGCGAGCCGGTCGAGCGTCCGCCCCAGCCGCAGCGCGGCGTCCGCGTGATCGTTGCCGGCCGCGATCCGGTACCACCGGACCGCCTCCCCGAGCTCCCCGTCCGCCTCATGGCGGCACGCCAGCTCGTAGGCGGCCCGGTCCAGTTCGAGCGACTCCACGAACGACGCGTGCCGCGCCCGCGCGATGTCGTCGCGCTGCCGGCGCCGGAACTCCTCCTCCACCTCGGCGAGCCCGACGGCGAACTCGCCGTCGTCCAGCGCCGCCGCCTCGGCCGCCAGGACCGCGTCCAACCCGCCGGGCTCACAACGCCGACTCACGGCACACCTCGCGGACCAGCCCGTCCAGCCTCCGCCGCCCCCGGTCGACATGGAGCGCCGCGGCGTCCTCGCTCACATCGAGGATGGCCGCGACGTCCGGCACGGGGAACTCCAGCAGGCAGTGCAGCGCGACGGCCTCCCGCTGCCGCCGCGGCAGGCTCCGCACCGCGGCCATGACGCCCGTCTCCGGCGCCTCGCCCGCGACCATCTCGTCCAGCGACGTGCACTGCTCCCGCGCCTTCGCCTGCCAGCGCCGCAGCATGGTGGTCGCGATCCGGAACAGCCAGACGCCGGGCCGCTCGCACGTGACCAGCTCGTCCCACCGGCACCGCGCGGCGAGCAGGCTCTCCCGCACGATGTCCTCGACCCACCGCCCGTCCGCCGTCTGGGCCCGCAGATACCCGGTGAGCCGCGGCGTCCAGTGCCGGTGGAACGCGGGAAACGACGTCACCGACTCCCGCTCATCGTTCACTGCGCCTCCCCCACGAAAGCTCCTTGTGGAACGCGGGAACAACGTTCACCCCAGTCTTACGCATATGGCTGCCACCGGAGCTCACAATCGCCAACATCACCTCAAAGGCACCGGCGACCTGCACCCTCACCACTGATCACCCTCAGCAATGACCAACAGGTCACCCCCTACCCCCGCCCACCAGCCCTGATACTCCCGAGTAAAGATCATCACAAAATTGGCAAACAACCCCCGAACCCGACATTCCCCCAACTCCACCCCAAACCATTTCCCCACCCCAAATACCACCCATCAACCAACACGACCTTGGGGCGCCATGCCGCACCGAAGCCCAGCAGTTCAGGTCAGAATCGCCCAAGCGGCGGCATTCCACAGCATCACCACAGCGAGACGGCCGAGTTCGCTCGCGCCCATTGGCCACACGATCAGCTGAATACCCCCACGACCACCAAGACCGCCGGTCACAAGTGGATCGACAACACGGCCAAGCACGCAGCATGCGACCACCAGCGCGACCCCCACCTGGCTAGCCAACCCGTCCACAGCATCACCACTCTGGGATGCCAGAGATGCTGCGTGCACGGCCGACCGCACAGCGAGCTGAATACCCCACGACCACCAAGACCGCCGGTCAGCGGTCGATTGGCGACACGGCAGTGCGGGCGGCAACGGCACCGCGAGCGCGGCCGGCACTTGGCGGCCCGGCCACGGAGAACCGCAGTGGGCGGGTGTGGGCGCTTCGCACACGCTGGCCGCGGGTGGTTCCGGCGAATCCCGTGAACACCGGGGTGGTCGGTGCGGGTGGATGTGCCCCCCGGAGCGGCCGGCATCAGATCGCGGGCGCGTGATAGCCGTCGGCGGGCGGGACGGCATGCGGTGAAGGGGGTGGGCTCTCGCGGCGCGTCGCCGGGGGGTGGTGCGGTGCGGCGGCCGCGTGGTCTCGGGGATCACGCGGCCGCCGGCGCGGTCAGTCGCGGGTGAGCTTGCGGTGGGTCACGCGGTGCGGGCGGGCCGCGTCGGCGCCCAGGCGCTCGATCTTGTTCTTCTCGTAGTCGGCGAAGTTGCCCTCGAACCAGAACCAGTTCGCGCCCTCTTCCCACGCGAGGATGTGGGTGGCGATGCGGTCCAGGAACCACCGGTCGTGCGAGGTGATCACGGCGCAGCCGGGGAATTCGAGGAGCGCGTTCTCCAGGCTGGAGAGGGTCTCGGTGTCCAGGTCGTTGGTCGGCTCGTCCAGCAGCAGGACGTTGCCGCCCTGCTTGAGGGTCAGCGCCAGGTTGAGGCGGTTGCGCTCGCCACCGGACAGGACGCCGGCGGGCTTCTGCTGGTCGGGGCCCTTGAAGCCGAACGCGGCGACGTAGGCGCGGGACGGCATCTCGACCTGCCCGACGTTGATGTGGTCGAGACCGTCCGAGACGACCTCCCACACCGTCTTGTTCGGGTCGATGCCGCCGCGGCCCTGGTCGACGTAGGCGATCTTGACGGTCTCGCCGAGCCGCAGCTCGCCCGCGTCCGGCTGCTCCTCACCGACGATCATGCGGAACAGCGTGGTCTTGCCGACGCCGTTCGGGCCGATGATGCCGACGATGCCGTTCGGGGGCAGGTTGAACGACAGGTCGTCGATGAGGACGCGGTCGCCGAAGCCCTTCCTCAGCTTCTCGGCGACGATCACCGTGTTGCCGAGGCGCGGACCCGGCGGGATCTGGATCTCCTCGAAGTCGAGCTTGCGGGTCTTGGCGGCCTCGGCGGCCATCTCCTCGTAGCGCTCCAGACGGGCCTTGCTCTTCGTCTGCCGCGCCTTCGGGTTGGAGCGGACCCACTCCAGCTCTTCCTGCAGGCGCTTCTTGCGCTTGGCGTCCTTGTTGCCCTCGACCTTCAGCCGGTCGGCCTTCTTCTCCAGGTACGTGGAGTAGTTGCCCTCATAGGGGTAGCAGCGGCCCCGGTCCAGTTCCAGGATCCAGGTCGCGACGTTGTCGAGGAAGTACCGGTCGTGGGTGACCGCCAGGACAGTGCCCTCGTACTTGGCGAGGAACTGCTCCAGCCACTGGACGCTCTCCGCGTCCAGGTGGTTGGTGGGCTCGTCCAGCAGCAGCAGGTCGGGAGCCTCAAGCAGCAGCTTGCACAGCGCGACACGCCGACGCTCACCACCGGACAGCTTCGTGACGTCGGCGTCGCCGGGCGGGCAGCGCAGCGCGTCCATCGCCTGCTCGAGCTGGCTGTCGAGGTCCCACGCGTTGCGATGGTCGAGCTGCTCCTGCAGCTTGCCCATCTCCTCCATCAGCTCGTCGGAGTAGTCCGTCGCCATCTTCTCGGCGATCTCGTTGAACCGGTCGAGCATCGCCTTGGTCTCGGCGACGCCCTCCTGCACGTTCCCGAGGACGGTCTTCTCCTCGTTCAGCGGGGGCTCCTGCTGGAGCATGCCGACGGTGTAACCCGGCATGAGACGCGCGTCGCCGTTGGAGGGCTGTTCAAGACCGGCCATCATCCGCAGCAGCGTCGACTTACCGGTGCCGTTCGGCCCCAAGACGCCGATCTTCGCGCCCGGTAGGAAATGCAGGGTAACGTCGTCCAGGACGACCTTGTCGCCATGTGCCTTGCGCACACGCTGCATCGTGTAGATGTACTCGGCCATATCCCCAAGACTAGGGGGTTCCGAGCACCGCTTGGTCGCCTCAAGCCCAGGCACCCCCCGTACCGGGGACCGTCACCGAGGCTGGAGAGCATGCGGACCCCGCACGCCGGACGTGCTTCGCGCGGGTCCGGCCGAGCGGCGGGGGTCAGGGGCTGCCGGAGGCCCTGGGGCCCTCCAGGGCCGGTAGGCAGACTCGGTCGCGGCCGGACGACTTGGCGCGGTAGAGGGCCAGGTCGGCGGCGGCCAGCAGTTCCAGCAGGTCTTGCCCGTGGGTGCGGAACAGCGCGACGCCGACCGACACCGTGACCGTGACCGTGCCCTCCTCGGCCGGTACCGCCAGCCTGCGGACGCGGCCGCGGAGGCGTTCCGCGACGCGGCACGCCTCGACGGTGTCGGCGCCCGGCAGCAGCACCACGAACTCCTCACCGCCGAAGCGTCCCACCACGTCGTAGTCGCGCAGCTGGTGGCAGAGGGTGCTGGCCACCCCCACGAGGACCTGGTCGCCGATCAGGTGGCCGTGCGTGTCGTTGACCCGCTTGAAGTGGTCGATGTCGATCAGGAGCAGCGCCACGGCGTCGTGGGTGCGCTGCGCCCTGGACAGCTCGGTGTCGGCCTCGCGCTGCCAGGCCGCCGCGTTCAGCAGGCCGGTCTTGGCGTCGGTGCGGGCCGCGGCCTGCAACTGCTGGTGCATCAGGCTGCGCTGCAGCAGCATCACCGGCGGCAGCGCCAGGAACAGCAGGCCCAGCGACAGGGCGCTGGTGATCGCGACGAGGATGCCGACGCAGAGTTCCACGATGTCCAGCAGCAGGCTCTCGCGCGTCCACAGGACGTCCCGCCAGCGGCTCTCGGGGTTCGCCGCGTGCGCCGCGACCGCGACGATCGCCGTGTTCACCACCGTGAACAGCGCCGCGCAGCCGACGGCGGCCGGGATGCCCGGGTACGCCTCGACGACCCACTGCGGCACCCCCTCCAGCGGCTCGGGCACCACGACGTGGAACACCGCCGACGCGCACGCCCCGGCGATGCCGAGCGCCGCGGCGACCACCGCCCGCCGGTAGATCAGCGTCCGGCGCACCCGGAACTGGAGCAGCGCCTGCACCGGCAGCGGGATCAGCAGCGCGTACACCGGCGGCAGCAGCAGCGCGACCGGCAGCCACCACGCCGACAGCAGGTCGCGGGCGACGCCGGCCGGCATGCCGAGCCGCCGGGTCGCCTCGATGCACACCGCCCCGGACGCCAGCAGCGCCGCGAACGTCATCAGGTCGTAGCCCCGGAACGGGGTGTCCACCAGCCCCGCGACGGCGAGCCCCAGATGGACGGCGACGACCACCGGCACGTAGACCGCGAGCAGGGACGGACGCCCCAGTCGCGCCCGGCGCCCGGGCCCGCGGGCCAGCTCCCCACCACGGTCCTCGGCGGACGACTGCACTGCCGTCATCCTTCCCCCTTACGCGAATCACGTTGTGTAACACGATAGTTGCAACCTGTGCGGAAGGGGCGTGAAACAGGTACGTTCGGGAAGGCACATGCGGGTGACCGCTCCGGTCAGCCGCATCAGGGCCCGCGGAATCGCGGTGCTCGGCACATCCTGAGGGGGAAATCGCCATGCGCGGCATTTCCTGGATCTGACCAGGCCGCAAAACCCCGATGGCGCGGGGGCGCAGACCGGCGACCGCGCCGGCCACGCCCCCGCTCCCCCGATCCCTTGCCCCTCCGGCGAGCCCCGCCGGGCAACGCACCAGAGGTCGTCGACGGCCCGGCATCGGAAATCCCTCAGGGGTGCGCCGGCGGGTAGCGGGCACGTCGTCAGCAGTGGCGGCGGTCGGGTGCCGTTCTTCTTTCGGGGCGCCGCCCGGGGGTCAGGCGGCTTTGGGTTCGTCTTCTTCCGCCGGGGCGGTCAGGGCCCATTGGTCGGCGGTTTCTCGGGCCAGGCGGCGGTCTTCTTCGGTCAGGGGGCCGCTGCGTTGGGCCGGGCGGAAGTCGACGGTGCCCCGGTTCAGGTCGGGGCCGAGGGTGATGGCCTCGACCTCGGCGGAGAAGCGCCACTGGTCGTCGCGTTCGTACTGGCGGATGCGCAGGCGGCCGGTCAGGACGACCGGCGTGCCGCGCTGGAGTTCGGACGCGTTGACGTTCTCCGCGAGGTTGCGCCAGCAGTTCACCGTCACGTGGAGGGGCTCGTCGTCCTGCCACTGGTTGGTCTGGCGGTCGAAGCGGCGGGGCGTGCAGCCCACCCTGAGGGAGAGGAAAGGGGTTCCGTTGGACGTGACGGCGTAGCGGGGCTCCGCCGCGACCCAGCCGGTGATGGTCACGTGCGCCTCGTTCACTGTGGCCTCCGTTGTCTCGCGTACGAGTCAACGGTGGCGCGGCGGAGGCGGGCGGCGCCGGGAGTCGCGGAACTGTGGATAACTCAGCCCAGCGCTATGGTCACGTCCTGGCGGAAGCGGGCGTAGACGTCCAGGTCGTCCTCGATGGGCTCGATGACCTTCTGGAAGGCGACGCGCTCGATGCCCCGGCGCATGTGGTGCTCCATCTTCTCGCCGTGTTTGGCGGACGACAGGGCCACCAGGTTGCGGCACGCCGAGGAGGTCAGCCAGCCCATCCCCAGGGTGCAGACGACCAGGACGGCCACATAGGGGATCAGGCCCGCCTGGCCGATGAGGCCGTCGGAGTCGCCGTCGCCGAAGAGGCCGAAGGCGACGAGGAAGCCGATCCACACGACGCTGAGGACGGCGACCAGGACGAGGAAGTACTGCCAGGTCTTGACCAGCCACCACCAGCGCGGCACCGCGTTGAAGGTGGGCAGGGCCTCCCGCAGCGACTCGCCGAGCGCCTCGGGGATCTCGGTCGCGTGGGAGCGGGCCGCCGCGCGGACGGAGCGCCCCCAGTGGGTCGGGAGCTGCGGGGTGATGCCCTCGGTGACGCTCTGCAGCGCGTTGTCGACGTCGCCCTGCTGGGCGCCGATCGGGCCGGTGAAGGCGTTGCGGAGCTCCTCGCGCAGCTCGGTGAGGCGCATGCGGCGCAGCGGGTCCGAGCGGAGCCGGGCGACGATCGCGGCGACGGGCCAGCCGACGAAGTCGGAGGCGCGCAGCTCGTAGGCGCTCTCCATGGCCTCGGCGACGGCGGGCGCGCCGGCCGCGTCGGTGAGCGCCTGGATCAGCTCGGCGCGGTGGGCCTCGTCGACCGTGCTGGGCGGCTCGGCGTCGAAGCGGTAGGCGGTGAAGCGCTCGGCGACCCGGTCGACGTCGGCGGACAGCCGCTCGGTGCGGGCGCGGCGGGCGGCGACGGTGTCGACGAGGATGTCGCGGAACCCGGTCACGCCGTCCTCGGCGACGGCGGAGGTGGTGACGATCCGCGGGTCGGCGAGGCCCTCGGCCTCCAGGAGGCGGCGCAGGTCGGCGACGCAGTCGTCGATCTCGTGCGGGGCGAGCCGGTCGACCTGGTTGAGGACGATCAGGGTGACGCCGGTGTGCCGGGCGAACGGGACGATGTAGTTGCGGTGCAGCGCGGCGTCGGCGTACTTCTGCGGGTCGACGACCCAGACGAGCAGGTCGGCGATCGTGACGAACCGGTCGACCTCGGCGCGGTGCACGGCCTGGATGGAGTCGTGGTCGGGCAGGTCGATCAGCACGAGGCCCTGCAGTCCGGCGTCGGCGCGCTCCATGTCCAGGGCGCTGGCGCGGGCGTAGCGGTGCCGCTTGTCGACGTCGAGCCAGTCGAGCAGCGGCCCGGCGCCGTCCAGCCCCCAGACGCAGGAGTGGGCCTGGGACGTCATCGGGCGGCGCAGCCCGGTCGGCGACAGTTCGAGCCCGCAGATGGCGTTGAACAGCGAGGACTTGCCGCTGCCGGTGCCGCCGGCGAGGGTCACGACGGTGTGGTCGCCGGATAGCCGCAGCCGCTGGCCGGCCCGGTCGAGCAGCGCGCCGGCGTCGTCCAGCACGGGCTGCTCCAGCCGCCCGTAGCCGGCCTGCACGAGCCGGTCGAGGGCGTTCAGCCGGTCGACCAGCGCGGGCGGGCCGGTGGGGACGGCGGCGGGCGCGGGCTCGCCGAGCGTCGGGATCCCGCCGGTTCCCGCCGGCGAGTTCGCGGGGATGGCCGAGGTGGTCATCGGGCAACCTCGAGGTTGTAGGTGGCCTGGTACAGCTGGACGGGGACGGTCTCGTCCGGGATGCCCGCCGAGTCGAGCACCTGCCCGAACCGGATGGCCTCCTCGTCGAACAGCATCCCGATGCGGCTGCGCAGGTCGGCGCGGGCCTTGGCGCCCATGCCGCGCAGCGACTCGGCGCCGAACAGCGCCTTCAGCAGCCGCTGCGGGACGGCGCTGTTGCCGCCCTCCACGGCCACGTCGGACGTGCCGTAGCCGAGCAGGCCGATCATCAGGACGAGGGAGACCGCCTCGGTGTCGAACGAGACCAGCTTCGCGACCGAGCGCTTGGTGACGCCCTCGGTGCGGATCAGCTCCTGGACGTGGTCCTGCCAGGAGCTGACGGCCCGGGTGACGCGGCGCGACAGCTCCGGGGAGACGTGCGCGAGGTCGGCGTCCGTCCCGGCGAGGACCTGGCGTCCGGCCGGGTGGTCGCGCCACCGCGCGATGACCTGCTCCGCCCCGTGCTCGGCGGACGACATGATCAGCGATTCGAGCCCGCTGCGCAGCGCGGCCTTCAGCGCGCGCACCCGGGCGGGGCTGCGCCGCCCCGCGCGCCGGCCGGCCGCCCGGCCGCGCCGGGACCGCTGGACGTGCAGCGACTTCAGCAGGTCGCCGGTGCCGGCGAAGTCCTGCCAGCGGGCGAGCACCTCGCCGCGCAGCAGCGAGCCGTTGCGGGTGGCCTCGTCCAGCTCGGCGAGCGCGGTGCCGTACCCGGCCTCGACCTCGCGGGCCAGCTCGGCGCGCTGCTCGACCTGCGCCTCGACCTGCCGGGCCACCTCCGGGACGCGGGTGCGGAGGCTGTCCAGGACGGCGGCGAGGGTGTCGCTGATGACGATCTCGCGGTCCTCGGCGTCCTCGGCGACGCCGATCAGCCATTCGCGGATGTCCTCGACGGTCTCCTCGGGAAGCCGGCTGTTCTCGATGCGGGTCTCGGGGATGGTGAAGCGCTGCGCGTCGCCGACCTCGTGCTCGTCCAGCATCTGGCCGAAGTGCTCGACGACCTCCTCGCCGGCGCCGTCGGGGACGCGGGACAGGACGACGCCGATCGTGGCGCCGTTCTCCCTGGCGCGCTGCAGCATCTGCCAGACCTGCGCGTCGGCGTACCGGGCGGCGGTGGTGACGCACAGCCACAGGTCGGCGGCGGCCATCAGCTTGGCCGCGAACTCGTAGTGGTCTTCGAAGACCGAGTCGAAGTCGGGGCTGTCGAGCAGGGCGAGGCCGGGCGGCAGGACGTCGCTGCCGATGATGACGAGCTGGTCGCCGGCGATGGCGTCGGGCGCGGGGCCGCGGACGCGCCCCATGCCGGGCAGCATCGGCCCGTTCATGAACCACTCGGTGTGGTCGGGGTGGCAGACGAGGATGGGGCTGCTGGTGGTGGGGCGCAGCACGCCGGTGGCGCTCACCCGCGCCCCGACGAGCGTGTTGACCAGCGTGGACTTGCCGGCGCCGGTCGACCCGCCGAGCACCACGAGCATGGGGGCGCCGGCGGCCTGGATGCGCGGGAGGACGTAGTCCTCCAGCTGGGCGCGCAGCTCGTCGCGGGCCTCGCGGGCCTCCTGGACGCCGGGCACGTCCAGCAGCAGGTCGAAGGAGCCGAGCTGGTCGCGCAGCGCGGTCAGCGCGCGGATCAGCTCGCCCCGCCGGACCGTCCCGCCGCCGGTCGCGGCGCCGGTGCGGGGGGCGCGCCGCCGGCCGCCCTTGGCCTTGCCGGACGCGGCGGGCTTCTCGGCGGTCTCGGGAGTCTCGGCGGCGTCGGGAGTCTCGGCGGTCTCGGGGGTGTCGGTGCTCTGGGGGGCGTCCTTCTCTGGCACGGCGTCCTTCCGGGGCGCGGCCTTCCGGGGCACGGCGCCCCGGCCGGGCGTCGCGGAGTCCTCGATCCCGCGTCCCTGGCCGGCGGCCTCCTCGTCGTGGACCGCGCTTCGCTCTGCCGGGGGTGTCACGGATCCCGTCCCATGTCCGCTCGAATCATGTCGATCTCTCGTGCCACGTTGACCACGTCGCCGACGACCACGATCGCCGGGGGCCGGACCTCGGCGGCGGCCATCTCGTCGGCCACCGTGTCCAGCGTCGCCGTCAGCGCGCGCTGGCCGGGGAGCGTGCCGTCCTGTACCACGGCCACCGGGGTGTCGGACGATCGACCATAGCGCATGAGCGCCGATGCGATGAGCGCCATGCGCTCCACCGCCATGAGCAGGACGATCGTGCCCTTCGCGCGCCCGAGCGCCGCCCAGTCGACGGTCGAGTCGGGGTGGCCGGGCGGGACGTGCGCGGAGATCACGTGGAACTCCTGCGACACCCCCCGGTGGGTGACGGGGATGCCCGCGGCGGACGGCACGGCGACGGCGCTGGTGATGCCGGGGACGACCGTGACCGGGACGCCGTGGCGGGCGCAGTACAGGGCCTCCTCACCGCCGCGCCCGAACACGAACGGGTCGCCGCCCTTCAACCGGACGACGAAGCGCCCGGCCTTCGCGTGCTCGACGAGGCTTTCGTTGATGCGGTCCTGCGCGACCGTCCGCCCGTAGGGGATCTTGGCGGCGTCGATCACCTCGACGTCGGCGGCCAGCTCGTCCAGCAGGCCGCCGGGAGCGAGCCGGTCGGTGACGACGACGTCGGCCATGGCGAGCAGCTGCCGCCCGCGCACGGTGATCAGGCCGGGGTCGCCGGGGCCGCCGCCGACGAGCGCGACGCCGGCGGGCTTCTGCCGGGAGTGCCGGGACTCCAGGCCGCCGTCGCGGAGCCCCTCCACCACGGCGTCGCGGATGCCCGCGGCGCGGCGCGGGTCGCCGCCGAGCAGGACGCCGACGGTCGCGTCGCCCGCGTGCCCGCTCGCGGGCGTCCAGGCCGGGGACGACTCGGCGTCGTCGGCCCGCACCGCCCAGATGCGCGCGGCGTCGGCCTCCGCGACCACGTCCCCGTTGACCTTGGCGTCGTCGGTGACGGCCTGGACGAGCCAGGCGCCCGCGCAGTCGCCGCGCCGGTAGGGCCGCCGGTGCCAGGTGATGCGGCCGCGCTCGGCCAGGCCCTCCAGGGTGGCGGTGACGGAGGGCGAGACGAGGGCGACGTCGGCGCCCGCGTCCAGCAGCGCGGGGACGCGCCGCTGGGCGACCCGGCCCCCGCCGACGACGAGGACGCGTCGCCCGGCGAGTCGCAGGCCTAGCAGGTACGGGGGCACGTGGTGGTTCTCTCAGCTGTTCGCATGCGGATGGCTTGCGGACGACGGTGACCGGCAAGTGTCTTTGTGGAACAAAGGTACTCGGGATATGGAGTTCATGGAGAGGGGCTCCGCTCGTTCGATAGCCGAGCGTGACTCAACCCGTGATCACGCCGTTACGGGTGCCCGGCGTCCTTCTCGCTGACGCCCGCCGAGTCGAACGTGGCGACCTCGTGCAGGACCCGCACCGACCCCTGGACCAGCGGCAACGCCAGCAGCGCGCCGGTCCCCTCGCCGAGCCGGAGCTCCAGGTCGACCAGCGGCCGCAGCCCGAGCGCCTCGACGGCGGCGGCGTGGCCGGGCTCGGCCGAGCGGTGCCCGGCGACGCACCCGCCGAGGGCGTCCGGGCACAGCGCCGCGGCGGCCAGCGCGGCGGCCCCGGCGATCACCCCGTCGAGGACGACCGGGACGCGCAGCGCGGCCGCGCCGAGGACGAACCCGGCGAGCGCGGCGTGCTCCAGCCCGCCGACCGCGGCGAGGACCTCCAGCGGCGGCGCGGACCCGTCCGGGAGCCCGTGCCGGGCGAGGGCCGCGCGGACGACCTCGACCTTGTGCGCGTGCGTGGCGTCGTCGATGCCGGTGCCGCGGCCGGTGACCCGCTCCGGCGGCAGGCCGGTGAACGCGGCGATCAGCGCGGCGGACGCGGTGGTGTTGGCGATCCCCATGTCCCCGGTGATCAGGCAGCGGGCGCCCTCGGCGGCCAGCTCGCGGGCCACCTCGATGCCGGTCTCGGCGGCGCGGCGGGCCTGCGCGGCGGTCATCGCGGGTCCGGCGGTCATGTCCGCGGTGCCGGGCGCGATCTTGCGCCGGAGCAGGCCGGGGGCGGCGTCCAGCTCGGCGGCGACGCCGACGTCGACCACGCTGACCCGGGCGCCGACCTGGGCGGCGAACGCGTTGACCACGGCGCCGCCGGCCAGGAAGTTGGCCACCATCTGCGCGGTGACCTCCTGCGGCCACGGGGTGACGCCCTGGGCGTGGACGCCGTGGTCGGCGGCGAACACGGCCACGGCGGCGGGCTCGGGCAGCGGCGGCGGGCACCGCCCGGCCAGCCCGGCGAGCCTGACCGACACCTCCTCCAGGACGCCGAGGGACCCCGGCGGCTTGGTGAGCCGCGCCTGGTGGTCGCGGGCGTCCCGCATGGCCGCCTCGTCCAGCGGGCCGATGGCGGCGATGGTCTCGTCGATCAGGTTCACAGCGTCCTTTCCAGGGTCAGATGCTCCAGGGTCAGAGCTCCAGGGTCAGATGCTCCAGGGTCAGATGCCGAGCTCGCGGAGCACGTGCAGGAGCCGGTCGTTGGACGGACGGTCGCGCACGGCGATCCGGAGCCAGTCGGAGCCGAGCCCGGGGAAGGTGTCGCCGCGCCGCACGGCGTAGCCGCGCTGCCTGAGCAGGGCCCTGATGCCGAGGGCGTCCGGCACGCACAGGCACAGGAACGACGCACGCGCCTCGGGGACGACGTAGAGGCCGCGTCCGGTCAGCTCCGCGGCCAGGCGGTCGCGCTCCTCGCCGAGTTCGACCGCCCATGCCTCGGCCTCGGCGACGGCCTCCGGCGAGCAGCACGCTTCGATGGCGACGAGCGCGGGCGTGGACACCGCCCAGAGCGGCTGCGCTTCCGCGAGCCGCCCCACCATGTGGGGGTCGGCCAAGACGTACCCCGCGCGGAGCCCGGCGAGCCCCCATGTCTTGGTCAGGGAGCGGATGACCACGGTCCCGGTGGGCAGCCGGCCGGCGAGGGACTCCGGTTCGCCCGGGACGACGTCCATGAACGCCTCGTCCACGACGACCGTCCGGCCGGGCCTGGCGAGCGCGGCGACGGACTCGGACGGGTGCAGCACCGATGTGGGATTGGTCGGGTTGCCGACCACGACGAGGTCGGCGTCCTCCGGGACGAGCGCGGGGTCGAGGGTGAAGTCCTTGCTGAGGATCACCCGCTCCACCTCGTGCCCGGCGGCCCGCAGCGCGGCCTCCGGCTCGGTGAACTGCGGGTGCACGACCACCGCGCGGCGCGGCGCGAGGACCCGCGCGAGCAGCACGAACGCCTCCGCGGCGCCGGCGGTCAGCAGCACCTCGTCCGCCGACCTGCCGTGCCGCCGCGCGACCGCCCGGCGCGCCGGGCGCGGGTCGGGGTAGGCGGCGAGGTCCGCGACGGACGCCCTGATCCGCTCGGCCAGCCACTCCGGCGGCGTGCCCGTCCGGACGTTGACGGCGAAGTCGGCGAGCCCGCCGCCGACCTCCGCGTCCCCGTGATGGCGCAGGTCGACGTTCATGGGCGTCCCGCCTCGTGGTGCCCCGCCTCGTGGTGCCCCGCCTCACGGTGGCCCGGTTCGTAGCGCCCCGGTTCGCGGCGTCCCGTCTCGCCGGGTCCCGCCTCGTAGTACAGGAGCGCGTTGACGGCCGCCGCCGCGACCGCGGAGCCGCCCTTCTCCGAGACGTTGCTGAGCTGCGGCAGCCCGCTGGCGCGCAGCGCCTCCTTGGCCTCGCGGGCGCCGACGAAGCCGACCGGCATGCCGACGACCAGCGCGGGAGTCACCCGGCGCTCGATGATCTCGAAGATCGCCTCGGGGGCGGAGCCGACCACCCAGACCGCGCCAGGACCGACCTCGGAGTAGGCGAGCCGGACGGCCGCGGCGGAGCGGGTGATGCCGGCGGCGCGAGCCATCCGGCCGGCGGCCGGGTCGGCGGCGTGGCAGACCGTCTCGCGGGCGGTGATCCCGGCCGCGACCATGCCCTCGTCGGTGACGATCGGCGCCCCGCCGTGCAGCGCGGCCCAGCCCTGGCGGAGGTGCTCCTCACTGGTCAGCAGGTCCACCGCGTACTCCAGGTCGGCGGTGGCGTGGATCACCCGCTCGGCGACGGCGCGCCACAGCGGCGGCATCGGCGACAGGTCGACGCGGGACCGCAGGATCTCATACGACCGGACCTCGATCGGGTGGGGTTGACGGACGGTCAACTGCGCTCCTCCAGTGCTCCGGATCCTTGCTTCCGGACGGGTTACCAGGGTTTCACGCCTTGCGGGGAGATACGTCCGGGCCAGGAAGTACGTCCGGCTCGCCGGGCGGCGCGGGGATTGTCTCGATGGGACGGCTCGTCCGTGACGTCCGCGGTGCGGGGGTCCGGGCGTTCCGCTCGCCCCACACGACGATCACCGGGTCCTCTGGCTGCTCCGGCCGGTCGAGCCGGGTCGCCTGAAGCCGGACGGCACCGGGGGTGAAGCCCTGCTCGTCCAGGAGGTCCAGTATGGCCTGCGCTTCGGCGGGCGCCGCCACGGCGACGATGCGGGCCGGCGTGAGCGCGGCGCACACCCGCACGGCCTCCGGCCCGCCCTGCCCGAGGAACACCGCGTCCGGCCTGGGCAGATGCCCGGCGGTCGACCGGACGTCCCCGGACGCCATGGCGACCTTGACCCCGTGCAGCCGCACGTTCTGCCTGACGCGCTCGCACGTCGCGTGGTCGCGCTCGACGGCGACGACGGCGGCGCCGAAGCGCGCGCACTCGATGCCCACCGAGCCGTCGCCGGACTCCACGTCCCACACCATGTCGCCGATCCCGGGACCGAGCTTCGCCAGCGCGAACGCCCGGACGTCCGGACGCGGGCCGGGGCCCTCGCCGAACGCCTCCGCCGGCAGCGCCCATCCCTCGGGCGCGCGCGGAGGCCCCGAGGCCCAGCCCGTTTCGCCCAGGGCATGGCGGTTGTCCAGGACGAGCACCACGTCGGGCTCGTTCCACGGGCGCGTGGTGGCCTCCGCCGGACGCACGTACACGACCCGCTCCTTGGGTCCGCCCAGGTCCTCGCAGACCACGAACGAACGCGGCGTGACCGGGAACAGGGCGCGCGCCAGTTCCGCTGGCCCCGCCCCAGGACCGGTCAGCACGGCCACCTTCGGGTGGGCCCGGCACGCGTTCACGGCCTGCCGCAGATGCCCGTCCCTGGCGGAGACGACCAGAGCGTCCTCCCAGGGCAGCCCCGCGTGGGCGAAGGCCCGCGCCACCAGCGGCGCCGCGGGCACGATCTCCGGCGCGTGCCCTCGCTCAAGCAGTTCGCGCACAATGCCGAAGTAGCCGGGGTCGCCGTCCACAACGACGACGACGTCCTGGTCGGTGACATCGACACCTTGCAGCGCCTCTACGGGATCCGTCGTGGCGATCTGGTGAACGTCCGGCGGCAAGGGCGCCCTCTCCAGCAGACGGGCCTCGCCCACCACCAGCGCGGCGCTCTCCAGAGCCGCCTCGGCCGCTTCGGAAAGCGGCGAACCGTCGCAGCCGACGACCGTGAGCATCGCCCTGCCCTGCCAATCGCCTACCGCGCCACGCGCGTGCCGGACCGCGGGACCGGCCGGCCCCCGCCCGCCGGAAGAACGCTCACCAAGACGGCGCTCATCGGGCCGTCCGGCCGTACATGCCGATCACGCGGTCGTCCTCCGGGTCGACGAGGACGACCTGCACGGCGACCGGGCTGCGGGGGGCGCCCGCGGCCTCGGCGGCGAGCCGCTCCAGCTCGCCGGCCGCCCGGCGGCACAGCTCCCGCCCGCACGGCCCGAGCCTGCCCGCCGCCTCCCACAGCGCACGGACCTCCTGGAAGGTCGCCGCCCGCGACACCTCGCCGGCCAGCCCGACCCCGAGGTCCATGTCGAGCGTGATCGACTCCAGCAGGCCCGCGGCGCCGCCCAGCACGGCGACCTGCTCCGCCATGCCCGCCACCAGGACGAGCTGGGCGACCCCGTCCTTCACCGCCTTCCCGGCCGCCTCGCGGACCGCCCCCGCCGGGACGAAGCACGCGTCCGGCAGTTTCGGCAGCATCCGGCGGGCGGCCTCGCGCGCGCCCTCCCCGTACAGCACGAGCGTCCGATCACCAGCGGTCACGGATACCGTCCCTCCTCGTCGTCGTAGAGCCTCGCGGAGGCGCCGTCCGGATGGGCGGGCGGCGCGCCGGAAAGCGGCGGATCGGTCGCGATCCGGCTGAAAACGATCATGTCGCGGCTGACCCCCTCCGCGTCGCGCTCGGCCCCGCGGGCGACGCCCTCGCGGACGTAGCCGGCCTTCTCGGCGACGCGGACGGAGGCGCGGTTGGTGACCATCGCGCGCAGTTCCACCCGGAAGAGCCCGCAATCGCGCAGCGCCCAGTCGGACACCAGGCGGAGCGCCTCGGTGGCGTAGCCGCGCCCGCGCGCGGCGGGCCGCATCCCGTAGCCGACCTCGGAGGTCAGGTGCGTCCAGTCCACCTTGAACAGGCCGATGGTGCCGACGAGGTCGCCGGTGTACCGCTCTGTCACCGCGAGATGGACGCCCAGGCCGAAACGCTGGACCTTGTGGACGCCCTCCCGCAGGAACCAGGCGATGGGCTCGGCCTCCAGGACCGTCGGGAAGTTGGGCGGCAGGAAGTCCTCGCGGGCGCGGATCACCTCGATCAGCGTGCCGGCGTCGTCCAGCGCGAACGGGCGGAGGACGAGCCGTTCGCCCACCAGGCGCACGGTCCCCTCGAAGGCGTTCACGCGCGCTCCCCTCACGCCGCCCGCACGGCGCGGGCCGCCCGCACAGAATAGGCTGTCGAGGTGAGCTACCAGCGCCTGTCCCCGGACGAACGGCGTGCCCAGATCCTGGACGTCGCTCGGCGGATGTTCACCGAGCTGCCCTACGCCGAGGTGTCCACGGCCGCGATCGCCCGCGAGACGGGCGTGCAGCGCGGCCTGATCCACTACTACTTCGGGACCAAGCGCGAGCTCTTCCTCAAGGTCGTCAAGAGCCTGACCGCGTCCGCGGCGATGCGGGTCCCTCCGCCGGACGACCGGCTGACGCAGCCCGAGGCGGTCGAGCTGCTGGTGAACGTGTTCCTCGACACCGCCGAGCAGAACGCGACGACCTGGTTCGCGGCGCTGGACGCCGAGGGCTTCGGGCAGGACCCCGAGCTCCTGCGCATCGTCAACCGGTTCAAGGACGAGGCGGTCGAGCACATGGTCGCCATACTGCGGGTTCCGGAGCCGACCGAGACGCTGCGGGCCGTCCTGCGCGTCTACACCGGGCTGGTGGACGCGGCGACGCGGCAGTGGCTGCAGGAGAAGACGCTCGACCGCGAGCAGGTGCACACCCTGCTCGCCCGGTCGCTGCTGGCGATGGTCGGCGACATCGCCCCCGCCCTGGAGCGGGCCGGCGCCGGAGAGGAACCGGTGCTGGAGAAGGACTAGCGCCCGGACTGGCGCCCGGACTGGCGCCCGGGGGGCACGCCGGGGACGGCGAACCAGACGGCCTTGCCGCGGACGGGCGGCCCCAGCCGCGACAGCGTGCGGCGCAGCCCCCAGCGGCCGCCGGACAGCTCCCGGACGATGCCGAGCCCCCGGCCGCAGTCGCCGGACGTCCACGAGTAGCAGGGCAGCGCGGCGTCGGCGAACGCGTCGAAGACCGCGCAGCGGACCTCGCGGGCCCGCCCCCCGCCGCGGTAGAGCCACAGCTCGTGGGGGCCGTGCTCGCCGGCGTGCTGGTGGGCGTTGGTCGCCAGCTCGCTCACCATGAGCTGGGCGTCCGCGATCGCGTCGGGCGCCGCGCCGAGCGAGGCGAGCGCGTCGCGCAGGAGGCGGCGGGCGTGGGCGGCGCAGCCCGGGCCGCCCGGCAGGGCCCACACCAGTGCGGGCGCGCGGTCGCCCGCGGCCGGGCCGCCGTCCCGCGCGGCGCCCGGCAGGACATCGGCGCCGGGCACGGCCTCCGCATCCGGCAGAGCCTCCACCGCGGGCAGGGCCTCCGCGCCCGGCACGGGCGCCGCCGGGGGGACGGCCGCCGCGTAGGGCACGGCCGCCACATCGGTCTCGGTCAACGCGTCGCTCACGGCGTCCGCCGCAATATCGGCCGGCGTGCTCTTCACGGGTCCTCCCGCGGTCTACGTGCCCGGTGCGCGGCCGCCCGGCCCGTCACTGTCGGTCTCCGGACGGTCACGCATTCAAGACTCTCCTGAGATTCTCACGATCGCAAGCGTCTTCGTGGAATTCCCCAGCCCTTCCTGCGGGCTTCGTCAATCGCGTTGTGACGCGCGTCAAGAGTCGCAAGACTCCACTCCCATGACTTACCGCCCCACCGTCCGTGGCCGCCGCCTAGCGCGGGAGCTCCGCAAGCTGCGCGAGGAGCAGGGCCTGACCCTGCAGGAGGTGGCGGACCGGCTCGACTGGTCGCGAGCCACCGTCTCCCGCCTCGAGACCAGCCAGACCCGCCCGAAACCGGGCGACATCGCCGACATCCTCGATCTCTACGGCGTCCCGAGCCCCGACCGCGACGCGCTCATCACCCTCGCCCGGCAGGCCGGCCAGCGCGGCTGGTGGACGGCCTACCAGGACGTCTTCGCCGGCAGCTACGTCGCGCTGGAGGACGAGGCGTCCCACATCCGCACCTGGGACCCCCAGCTCGTCCACGGGCTGCTGCAGACCGAGCCGTACTCCCGCGCCGTGATCACGGCGGGCCGGCTGCTGCCCGCCCAGGAGGACATCGAGCGGCGCATCGCCGCCCGCAAGATCAGGCAGGCGCTGCTGGACCGCACCGACGCGCCCCGGTTCCACGTCATCTTCGACGAGGCGGTGCTGCACCGGCCGATCGGCGGCGCGGACGTGATGCGCGGGCAGTTGGAGGCCCTCGCGGAGGCCGCGAAAACCCGCCCAAACGTGACGATTCAGGTACTTCCGTTTACAGCAGAGGCGCATGCGGGCCTCGACGGACGTTTCACCATATTGTCGTATCCAGACCCCGCAGACCCCGATATCGCCTACGTAGAGGGCACCATGGGCGACGTTTACCTTGAGAGTACGGAGGCAATAGCAAAACATAGGGACCGCTTCGATCGGATCGTGGCGGCCGCACTGTCCCCCGAGGATTCCGCGCACCTCATAGCCGAGGCAGCAAGGAGCAGCCCGTGACCAACCTGCAGCGCGAACTCACCGGTGCCCCCTGGCGCAAGTCGTCCCGCAGCGGAAGCGGCGACCAGTGCGTCGAGGTGGCGCCCCTGTCCAGCGACCTCCGCGCGGTGCGCGACTCCAAGGACCCGAACGGCCCGGCGCTGGTGCTGACGCCGTCCGCCTGGCGGGGCCTGCTGGACGAGATCAAGGAGGGATAGCGGCGAACCGGGGGCCGCGGCGCCGCGCCGCGGCCCCCGCGCATGCCCGGCCCGCCCTTCCGGGAAACTAGAACCTGTTCTAGTATCGCGGTGCGTCGACAACCGGAGGGTGCAACGTGACCGCGGAACTCAAGCTCGGCATCAACGTCGGCTACTGGCAGCGCGAGCCCGACGACCAGACCGAGACCGTGCTGGCCGCCGAGCGCTGCGGCTACGACTCGGTGTTCACCGCCGAGGCGTACGGCTCGGACGCGTTCACCCCGCTTGCCTGGTACGCGGCCCGCACGTCCCGGATCAAGCTCGGCACGGCCGTGGTCCAGATGTCGGCGCGCACCCCCGCGGCCACCGCGATGCACGCGCTCACCCTGGACGCGCTGTCCGGCGGCCGGGTGATCCTGGGGCTCGGCGCGTCGGGCCCGCAGGTCGTCGAGGGCTGGTACGGGCAGCCGTTCCCGAAGCCGCTCGCCCGCACCCGCGAGTACCTCGACATCGTCCGGCAGGTGTGGCGCCGCGAGGGTCCGGTGACCAGCGAGGGCCCGCACTACCCGCTGCCGTACCCGGGCGGCGCCGGCCTCGGCAAGCCGCTGAAGTCGATCGTGCACCCCGTCCGCCCCGACATCCCCGTCTACCTCGGCGCGGAGGGCCCGAAGAACGTCGCGCTGTCCACCGAGGTGGCGCAGGGCTGGCTGCCGCTGTTCGTCGACCCGCGGCAGATCGACTCGGTGTTCGGCGCGTCGCTCGCGAACCGGCCGGACGGCTTCGAGATCGCCGCGACCGTCACCACGATCGTCACCGACGACGTCGACTCGGCGCTGGAGTTCGCCAAGATCCCGCTCGCCTTCTACATCGGCGGCATGGGCGCCAAGGACCGCAACTTCCACCTCGACCTGATCGGCCGGCTCGGCTACGCGGAGGAGGCCGAGCGCGTCCAGGAGCTGTTCCTGTCCGGCCGCCGGGACGAGGCGATCAAGGCGGTGCCGGCCGGGCTGGCCGACGCCATCTCCCTGCTCGGCCCGCTCGGCCGCATCAAGGAGCGGCTCCAGCTCTGGCGCGACAGCCCGGTCACGACCCTGCTGATCGCCGGCGTGCGGGACGAGCCGACCCTCCGCGCCATCAAGGACATGGCCGACTCGTGAGATCGACTCCACATCGCGGCGAGGAATGGGGGTATCCCTCCGGGTGCTGCACAGAAGGCACCCAGAGAAACGCGACTGGAGATGGGACACACGATGTCCGCGCAGCAAGACGCCGCCCGCCTGCTCGTCAGGACCCTTGAGGCGGAGGGCGTCGAATACGTCTTCGGCATCCCGGGCGAGGAGAACATCCATTTCGTCCATGCCCTCACCGACTCGTCCATCCGCTACATCCTCGTCCGGCACGAGCAGGCCGCGGCGTTCATGGCCGAGGTCTACGGCCGGCTGACCGGCCGCGCGGGCGTGGCGTCCGCGACGCTCGGCCCCGGCGCGATCAACCTCCAGCTCGGCGTCGCCGACGCCACCACCAACAGCACGCCCGTCGTCGCGATCTCCGCGCAGGTGGGCCTGGACCGCATCTACAAGGAGTCGCACCAGATCATCGACCTGGTGTCGCTGTTCCGCCCGATCACCAAGTGGGCGGAGCTGGCGCCGCGGGCGGAGGCGCTGCCCGAGATGGTGCGCAAGGCGTTCAAGACCGCGCAGACCGAACGCCCCGGCGCCGTCTACCTGGCCATCCCGGAGGACGTCGAGGCGGCCGAGGTCGCCGCCGATCTCGCGCCGCTGCCGGTGAACATCGTCCGGACGCAGGAGCCGTCGCCGTCCCAGATCGCCCGCGCCGCCGACGTGCTCGCCCTCGCCCGGCGGCCGATCGTCCTCGCCGGGCACGGCGCGACCCGCGCGGGCGCGAGCGACGCGCTGGTCTCCTTCTCCGAGCGGCTCGGCCTGCCGGTCGCGACCACCTTCAACGGCAAGGGCGTCTTCCCCGACGACCACCGCAACGCCCTCGGCGCCGTCGGCTTCATGCGGCACGACTACGTCAACTTCGGGTTCGACGAGGCGGACGTCCTCATCGCCGTCGGGTACGAGCTGCAGGAGTTCGACCCCGTCAAGGTCAACCCGGCGGCCGACAAGAAGATCATCCACATCCACCAGTTCCCCGCCGAGGTCGACGACCACTACCCGGTCGCGGTCGGCGTGCAGGGCGACATCTCCCGGAGCCTGCGCGCGCTCGCCGACTCCGTCCACCGCCGCTTCGACGCCGCCGGCCCGGACCGGCCCGCGGCCTCCGCCCGCGGCCGTTCGGCGGACGAGCTGCACTCGACGGGCCGCAGGATCCGCGAGATGCTCCGCGAGGAGCTCGCCGACGGCGCCACCGACGACGGCTACCCGCTGTCGCCGCGCCGCATCGTCGCCGACGTCCGCGCCGCCATGGGACGCGAGGACATCGTCCTCGCCGACACCGGCGCGGTGAAGATGTGGATGGCCCGCATGTACCCGACGTACGAGCCGAACACGCTGATCGTGTCCAACGGCCTGTCGTCGATGGGCTTCTCCGTGCCGGGCGCGATCGCCGCCAAGCTCGCGCACCCCGACCGCGCCGTCCTCGCCGCGACGGGCGACGGCGCGTTCCTGATGAACTCCCAGGAGCTGGAGACGGCCGTCCGCGAGAACATCCCGATCACCGTGCTGATCTGGGACGACTCCGCCTACGGGCTCATCGAGTGGAAGATGGACCTCGATCTCGGCACCAGCTCCAACACCCGGTTCGGCAACCCCGACTTCGTCGCGTACGCGGAGAGCTTCGGCGCCCGCGGCCACCGGGTGGAGTCCGCCGGCGAGCTGCTGCCCACGCTCCGCAAGGCCCTGGCCGAGGACGCGGTCTCCGTCGTCACCGTCCCCGTCGACTACTCCCACAACCTGCAGCTGACCGACAAGCTGGGCGACCTCACCGGCCCCTTCTAGCCACCGGCCCCTTCCAGCGGCCGGCCCCGCCCGGTAAGTGGCCGCTTCCGGCCCTGGGGCGATCTTGGTCTGTCCTCGCGGGGACATCCGGGCGAAGCTGTGGGCGGGGCGTCGTCGACGCGGCAGGGAGGCCCGGCGGTGGGCGTGGAGTTCAGTCCGTACGACTTCCACCAGGTGGACGCGGACCCGTACCCGGTGTACGCGCGGCTGCGGGACGAGGCGCCCGTATACCGCAACGAGGAGCTGGACTTCTGGGCCCTGTCCCGGCACGCCGACGTCGTGGCGGCGTTCCGCGACGCGGCGCGGTTCTCCAGCGCCAACGGGCCGCTGCTGGAGAAGCGCGCCTGGGGGCCGCAGGCGCAGGAGGCGCTGTCCTTCATCGCGATGGACCCGCCCCGCCACACGCGGATGCGCAGGCTGGTGTCGCGCGCGTTCACCCCCCGGCGGATCGCCGAGCTGGAGCCCCGCATCCGCGTGATCGCCCGGGGCCATGTCGAGGCGGCCTTCGGCCTGGGCGAGTTCGACCTGGTCGCCGAGATCGCCGCGCGGCTGCCCACCGACGTCATCTCGGAGCTGGTCGGCGTCCCCGAGGCGGACCGGGCCGAGGTGCGCCGGCTGGCGGACACGGCGATGCACCGCGAGCCGGGCACGCGGGAGATCGGCCCGGAGGGCCTCGCGGCCCTGCTGGAGCTGGTCGGGCACTTCGCGGAGATCGTGGCCGACCGGCGCCGCCGGCGGCGCGACGACCTGGCCTCGGCGCTGCTGGACGCCGCCGTGGACGAGGAGCCGCTGACCGACGACGAGATCATCGCGTTCCTGCACCTGCTGGTCGGGGCGGGCAACGAGACCACGGCCAACCTGATCGGCAACGCCTGGTACTGGGCGTGGCGGCATCCCGGGCAGCGGGCCAAGGCGTTCGCGGGCCGGATCCCCGACTGGATCGAGGAGACGCTGCGCTACGACACCGCGGCCCCGACGCAGCTGCGGACCCTCACCGAGGACATCGAGCTGCACGGCGTCGCGGTGCCCGCCGGAGCGCGGATCGTGCTGCTCCCCGGCGCCGCCAACCGGGATCCGCGCGTCTTCGAGCGCCCCGAGGAGTTCGACCTCGACCGCGACACGTCCCGGATGGTGACGTTCGGGAGCGGCCCGCACTACTGCCTCGGCGCCTCGCTGGCGCGGCTGGAGACGCGGATCGTCCTGGAGGAGATGGTGGCCCGGCTGGCGGACTTCGAACTCGACCCGTCCCGGGCGCGGCGCCCCCACTCCCCCTACATCCGGGGGTTCGCGTCCCTGCCGATGGCGGTCGCGCCGCGCTGATCAGGGCTTGCGCGCCACGCCCGCGAGCCACACGTCGCGCAGGTCCTCCCGGATGACCGACGGGTCCGGGGCCCGCCATTCCGAAATGCACACGATGCCCGGATCGTGGACGTCCAGGCCGTCCAGGAAGCGCGCGATGTCGGCGCGGCTGCGGCAGTGCATGGGGGCGTTGCTCTTCGCGAACACCTCCATCCCGGAACGGTTGTCGGACGGGCGGGTTTCCCGCACGGTTTCGTCTGTTATATGGGAAATGGCCAGGTAACTCCCGGAGCACATCGCGCCGGCCAGAACCCCGAGTGACCGGAACGGGTCATCGGCGTCCGGAACGAAATGCAGAACACCGGTGACCAGAATGCCGACCGGCGCCCCGAAATCGATCAATCGCCGGGTGTCGGGGTGGTCGATGATCCGCTCCGGGCGGCGCAGGTCCTCCTCGACCACCGCGACGGTCCCCGGGTCGTCCGCCAGCAGCGCGCGGGCGTGCGCGCAGACGTTCGCGTCGTTGTCGACGTACACCACGTGCGAGCCCGGCGCGTGCCGGTGGGCGATCTGGTGGACGTTCTCCATGGTGGGCAGGCCCGTGCCGATGTCGAGGAACTGGCGGACCCCGTACCCCGCCATCAGGCGCACCGCCCGCCCGATGTACCTGCGGTGCTCGCGCGCGTACAGGGGCGAGAGCGGCTCCAGCTCGGTCAGCCGGTCGGCGGCCTCCCTGTCGGCGGCGAAATTGTCCTTGCCGCCGAGCATCGCGTCATAGATGCGCGCGATGTTGGGCACCGCGGTGTCGAAGGTCGATGGCACGGAATCTCCGTGGGGCTAGGAAGGAAAGCCACCTTATCCCCGGAATCCCCCTGCGTCAGGCGCGGCACACGATTTCGCCATGGGTCACCGAGAACCAGCCGTCCTCGGCGGCGGCCCACTCCTTCCAGCCCTCGTAGATCCTCCGCAGTTCCTCGCGGGTCGCGTGGCCGCCCGCGACGGCGTGGTCCGCGACGGACGATCCGACCATGCGGCCGCCCCAGGACTCGCTCCACCATTCGCGTTCCTCCGGGGTGGCGTAGCACCAGGCGGACGCGGACGCGGCGACGTCGGCGAAGCCGGCGGCGCGGGCCCAGGAGACCAGGCGGCGGCCGGCGTCGGGCTCGCCGCCGTTGCCGCGGGCCACCCGGTAGTAGACCGGCAGCCAGGCGTCCATGGCGGGCGGCTCCGGGTACCAGATCATCGTGCCGAAGTCGGCGTCGCGGGCGGCGACGATCCCGCCGGGCCTGGCGACCCGGCGCATCTCGCGCAGCGCCCGCACGGGGTCGGCGACGTGCTGCAGCACCTGGTGGGCGTGGACGACGTCGAAGGTGTCATCGGGGAAGTCCAGGGCGTGGACGTCCGCGACGGCGAACTCGACGTTGTCCAGGGCGGCGGTGCTCTTGCGGGCCTCGTCCAGGACGGCCTCGGCGGAGTCGGCGGCGACGACCCGGCCGGGCGCGACGCGTTCCGCCAGGCCGGCGGTGATCGTGCCGGGGCCGCAGCCCACGTCCAGGACGCTCTGCCCGGCCCGCAGGTGCTCGACCAGGTAGGCGGCGGAGTTCTCGACCGTCCGCCACTGGTGCGAGCTCAGGACGGTCCTGTGGTGGCCGTGGGTGTAGGTCGGCATCGGGATCACCTCTCTGTCCGGTGATTCCCACCGTACGACGACTTCTCAGACTTTGAGAACTAGATCTCAATATATGAGACAGGTGATCAAAGGAAAAGGGGACCGAGGCAGAACCTCGGTCCCCTTCTTCGCTGGTGCGTCAGGCCGCGGCGGCGATGCGCCGGCGGGCGGGCAGCTGCCGGACGGGCAGGGCCTCGACCGGGGCCAGGGCGGGCGCGGGCTCGGCGTAGGCGTTCAGCGACGCGTGGGAAAGCTCGGTGAGCCACGGCTCCACGATGGTCCGCTCGGCGGGCCCGTCGAGCCGCGGGTGGGAGAGATGGAACGTGCCGGTCGCTGCGCTCATGCCCAACACCCCTTCCTTGAACCCCGGTGGGCCGCTCCTGTGCGGGTGCCACCGGTTGTCACATACCCCAAGTACGTGATTACAAGCCCCTGGGTTCGACGCCTGTTCCCGGGTGTCGCTCAAATCACGTGGTCAACGCTACGGGGCGGGTCTGACATTCTCGAATGTTCATTCGACCCACGGGACCGTCCGGACGAGCTGCGGCGGGCACCGGATCGGCCGTTCGGCCGATCCGGTGCCCGCCCGGGGGCCGTACCCTCCATGGACGTGAGCGACCTCGGGGCACGGCTGGACCGCCTCCACTCGGTGGGCGGCTGCCTGGTGCGCATCGCGTACGCCGTGTTCGCGTCCCTGTTCCTGCTGGTCTGCCTGGCCATCGGGTACCACAACGCGTCCATCGTGTGGATGGTGGCCGTCGCCGCCGTCGCCAACGCCGCGGCGCTCTCCGAGCGGCTCGTCCCGTGGGCGGCCGCGGCCGGGGTGCTGTCGGCGCTCACCACCCTCTACGTCGGGACGGCGGTCCGGCCGTCGTGGGGCACCCCGGGCGTGCTCGCGGAGATCGGCGGGCTGCTGATCGTGATCGCGCGGGTCGCGTGGAAGACCCGGCGCGAGCAGCTCGTCCCGCTGGCGCTCCTGCTCGGCGCCGCGGTCCTCGCGACGCCGCTGCGCTGGTCGGTGCTCGGCGGGGCGCTGTTCACCGCCCCGCTCGGCATCACGGTGTCGATCGCCCTCGGCGTCGGCCTCTACCTGCGGGCGCTGGACGCGCGGCGGGCCCGGGCGCTGGCGGCGGCGCGCCGGGACGAGCGGCTGGAGCTGGCCCGCGACCTGCACGACTTCGTCGCCCACCACGTGACGGGCATCGTCGTCCAGGCGCAGGCGGCGCGGTTCGCGGCGCGGGCGGGGGCCGGGCAGTCGCCGGAGGAGCTCGACACGATGTTCGGCGGGATCGAGAAGGCCGGCACCGAGGCGCTGACCTCGATGCGCCGCATGGTCGGCCTGCTGCGGGACGCGCAGCACGTCAACGCGCCGGACGGGGAGGCCCTCGCCGACACCGGCTCCGCCACCCGCCCCGTCGGCGACCTCGCCCAGCTCCGCGAGCTCGTCGCCGGGTTCGCCCACCCGCCGGCGACGCTGACGCTCGCGCCCGACCTCGGCGCGCTGCCGCCGGAGGTGGCCGCGTCCGCGCACCGCGTGGTGCAGGAGGCGCTGACCAACATCCGCAAGCACGCCGCGGACGCCGCGACCGTGCGGGTCACGCTCGCGCGGGCCGGCGGCGACGTCGAGGTGGCGGTGCGGGACGACGGGCGGGGCCGCGGCCGGATGCTGCCGTCCGGCGGGTTCGGGCTGACCGGGCTGGCCGAGCGGGTCGGCGCGCTCGGCGGGCGGCTGCGCGCGGGCCCGCGCCCGGAGGGCGGCTGGGAGGTCGTCGCGCTGCTGCCGGCCGGGGAGCGGTGATCCGGAAATGCTGACAGAATCGGCCATGTGGCCATCCGCGTACTCGTCGCCGACGATCAGGAGATGGTCCGGACCGGGTTCCGGATGATCGTCGACTCGCAGCCCGACATGGAGGTCGTCGGGGAGGCCGCCGACGGCGCGGCGGCCGTCGCGCTGGCCCGCCGCCTCCGCCCCGACGTGTGCCTGTTCGACATCCGGATGCCGGCGATGGACGGCCTGGAGGCGACCCGCGCGCTGGCCGGCCCGGGCGTGCCCGACCCGCCGCGCATCGTGATCGTCACCACGTTCGACATGGACGAGTACGTCTACGGGGCGCTGCGCGGCGGCGCGGTCGGGTTCCTGCTCAAGGACAGCGGGCCCGCGCTGCTGGTGGAGGCGGTCCGCGCGGCGGCGAACGGCGGGTCGCTGGTGTCGCCGTCCATCACCGTCCGGCTGCTGGAGCGGCTGGCGAAGCCGCGCCCGGCGGCCGCCGCGCCGCGCGAGCCGCTCACCGACCGGGAGCTGGACGTGGTCCGGCTGGTCGCGCGCGGCCGGACGAACGAGGAGATCGCCGGGGCGCTGTTCGTGTCGCTGTCCACGGTCAAGACCCATCTCGGGAGCGTCCACCGCAAGCTGGGCACCCGGAACCGGGTGGAGACGGCCGCGTGGGCGTGGGAGTCGGGCCTCATGACCTGACGACGACCCGGCACGCGGCGCACGCAAGGGGGACCACGACCACTCGGGGAAGGAACACGGCACTGGCACCGGAGTCGCTGAACGGGCTGCCCGTGACCGTCCTGGTCATCTGGGCGCTGGGCGGCGCCGGCTGGGCCGCCGTCCTCGCGGGGCTGCGCCGGGGCCTGCCCGGCCCGGCGCGCGGCCCCGCGCTGTTCGCGCACATCGCGACCCCGGCCGGGACCGTGCTGCTCTTCTCGCTGATCGGCTTCGGGTCGCTGTACGCGACGGTCGCGCTCACCGCCGAATGGTGGGCGCTGCTCGCGGTGACCGGGTTCCGTCCCGAGCGGCTGCTGGCCACGGGCGGCCTCGGCCGGCTCGCCGCGTGGGCCGCCGCCACCGCCGCCGCCGGATGCGCCGTCATGTGGCTCGTGTTCCGGCCGTGACGAATCCGGAGCACGCGGTGTGAACCCGCGTTGGGCCGGGCCAGTCAAACCTACGTAGTATCCAGAGCAAGCGACCGCAAAGGCCGAGGGAGGTGGACCATGCCGTGCGCGCTGTGCGGCGACATCATCCCGACCGAGGTCGACCGGTGCCCGGCGTGCGGGGCGTGGGCGCGCCGCCGCGATTTCCGCGCGGTCGGCGTGGCCGTGTTCATGCTGCTCGGCTTCAACGCGTTCGTCGCGCTCGGCGCGGGGATCAGCCTGCTGAGGTTCGCGCATCCGCTGCGGGGGGCGACGCACGACAGCTATGACGCGGTGGCCACCGGCAACGCCCTCGCCCCCTACGCGGACGTGTTCACCATCGGCGCGATCATGGCCGCGTTCACCGGGCTGCTCTACCTCACCTGGCTGTGGCGGGCGTTCCGGCAGTCGCCGGGCCCGCACCGGCACCATCGCGCCTGGGTGCTGCTCGGCTGGTTCCTGCCCGTCGTCAACCTGTGGCTGCCGCCCCGGACGGTCTACGAGGTCTGGGTGAACAGCGGCCGGTACCGGACGGCCGAGCGGCAGGCCGCCGGGCTCGTCGTGGCCGCCTGGTGGGTCTGCGCCCTGCTGGGGCTGCTCCTCGGGCACGCGTTCACCCACGGCAGCGTCAACACGCTCGCCGAGGCGCGCTTCGACGTCCACCTCGGCGTCGCCGCCGCCGCGTTCCAGGCCCTCGCCGCAGCCCTGTGCATGGCCACCGTCTTCCAGATCACCCGCCTCCAGCTCGTCCGGGAGAGCTAGCCGGAACTGCCCGGGCTTGCGTGCCAGAGGGCGCCCCTCGGGGGGCGCTTGATGGCGGGCCCGGCGTGGCCGATGTCGGCGTACGGGGACGTCGCGAAGCCCGTCGGGTGGACGACGCGGCGGCCGACCGGGCGGCCGTGCGAGGCGGTCTCGCCCATGGCGGCGCGGACGGCGTCCGGCCCGCCCCGGCGCCACTCCTCGTGCAGGGCGTTCAGGTCCCAGCAGGCGTTCGCGGTGATCGAGACCGCGCGGTCCCCGGCGCGGCGGACGCGTCCGCGGGCGACGAGCAGCCAGGAGCCGAACACGGTGGCGGCGCACCGGTCCTGCACCGACTCGAAGAACGTGAGGTCGACCGGGCCGGTGGCGTCGTCCAGCGTGGCGAAGATGACGCGCTGCCCCGACCGGACCGCCGGGGTCTGCGTGGCGACCTTGACCCCGGCGACCAGGACCTCGCTCTTGTCGGGCCGCCGCGGCAGGTCGGCGGCGCGGACGACGCCGAGCCCGGCGAGCAGCGCGTCGTAGAAGGTCAGGACGTGCCGGCTCACGTCCATGCCGAGGATGTCCAGCTCCGCCTCCACGACCTCGGCGGGCGTCATCGGCGGCAGTTCCCCCGCCGGGACGGCGTCGGCGAAGTCGATCTCCCGGCCGGTGCGGTCGTCGGCGAGGGCGAGCTGGCCCTCGACCGGGGCCGGGCCGGCGGTGGCGCGGTCCAGGGCGCCGACGCGGCAGAGCAGGTCGCGGCGCGGGACGCCGCCGTGGACGGTGTCGAACGCGCCCGCCAGCACGAGCCGCTCGGCGGTCGGGCGGGACACCTTGGCGCGGCGCCAGAAGTCGGCCAGCGAGGCGTACGGCCGCTCGTCCACGATCGCGCCGACCTCGGCGTCGGAGATGCCCTTGACCTCGCTCAGCGCGACCCTGATCCCGGTCGGCCCGCCCTCGGACACCGGTTCGGCGTGCCAGGCGGCGGCCGAGCGGTTGACGTCCAGCGGCAGGATCGGGACGCCGAAATGGCGTGCGTCGTCAAGGATGACCCGCTTGGGGTACATGCCGGGGTCGTGGGTGAGGACGCCCGCGTAGAACGCGGCCGTGTGGTGCCGTTTCAGCCAGGCCGACTGGTAGGTGGGCAGCGCGAACGACGCCGCGTGCGCCTTGCAGAAGCCGAACGCGCCGAACGCGGTCAGCATCCGCCAGACGCGGTCGACGACCGGCCCGCCGTAGCCGCGCGCCAGCGCCCGCTCCCGGAACCAGGCGCCGACCGCCGCCTGGCCGCGCTCGTCGCCGAGGCTCCGCCGCGCCGCCTCCGCCGTCGACAGGCCGCAGCCGGTCATGACGTCGATGACGCGGAGCACCTGCTCGTGGAAGACGACCACGCCGAGGCTCTCCCGCAGCACCGGTTCGAGGTCGGGATGCGGGTAGGCGGGCTCGCGGGTCCCCGCCCGCGCCTCCAGGAACGGGTTCACCATGTCGGAGTTGACCGGGCCCGGCCGGAACAGCGAGATGTCGATGACCAGGTCGTCCAGGTCGCGCGGCTGGAGCCGGCCGATCAGGTCGCGCTGGCCGGGCGACTCGATCTGGAAGCAGCCGAGCGTCCGGGACGTGCGGATCAGCGCGAACGTCGCGGGATCGTCGCGCGGGACGTCCTCCAGGACGATCTCCTCCCCCGACAGCCGCCTGACCTCCGCCACCGCGTGCGCCATCGCCGACTGCATCCGCACGCCGATGACGTCGAGCTTGAGCAGGCCCATCGCCTCGACGCCGTCCTTGTCGAACTGGCTCATCGGGAACCCGACGGCGGCCTGCTCGACCGGCGTCCGGTCCCGCAGCGTCGGATTCGACAGCAGCACGCCGCACGGGTGCATCGCGATGTGACGGGGCAGGCCGTCCAGCCGCTCGGCGATCCGGAACAGCACCTCCAGGCGGCCCGCCGCCAGGTTGCTCTGCCGCAGCTCGGGCAGGTCGTCCAGCGCCGCGCGGATCTGGCTCGCCCGGATCCGCGGGAACGCCTTGGCGATCGCGTCGATCTCCGCCGGCGGGAGCCCGACGGCGTTGCCGACGTCGCGGAGCGCGCTGCGCGCCCGGTAGGTCTCCATCATCGACACGCACGCCGTGCTCTCGGCGCCGAACCGGTCGAACAGCGCCCGGTACGCCTCCAGCCGGCGCGCCGACTCCACGTCCAGGTCGATGTCGGGCAGCCCCTCCCGGCTGTCGGCGAGGAACCGCTCCATGAGCAGGTCGTGCCGCAGCGGGTCGAGGTCGCCGATGCCGAGCAGGTAGTTGACCAGGCTGCCCGCGCCCGAGCCGCGGATCGCGCAGCGGATGCCGCGCTCCCGGATCAGCGCGGCGGCGTCCGCGACCGTGAGGAAGTACGGCGCCAGTCCCTTCCGGGCGATGACGCCGAGTTCCCGGTCGAGCCGGTCGGCGGCCTCGCGCGACCCGTCGAGCCCGCGCCGCGCCATCCCCTCCGCGCACCGCGCGACGAGCCGCGCGTACGGGTCGCCCGCCACGGCGGGCAGGTGGACGTCGTCCATGCCGAGATCGCGGCCGGGGTCCAGGACGCAGCGCTCGGAGAGCCTCCGGGTCGCGCCGAGCAGCGCGTCCGCCTCGCCGGCGCCGCAGGCGCGCTCCGCGGCCAGGCGCATCTCCGGGACCGGCTTCAGGTAGGCCTGCCCGGTGCGATCGTCCAGGTGCCGCCGGTCCAGCGGGACGAGCCTGCGCGCCGCGTCCAGCACCTGCGCGACCGGGTGGTCGGCCGGATCCAGGTACCGGACGGCGTTGCCGAGCACGGCGGGCACCCCCGCCGCGCGGGCGAGGGCCAGCATCCGGGCGGCCCGCGGGCCGTCGCCGCGGCCGTAGTGGTTCACGATCTCGATCGCGGTCTCGGCCGCCGCGCGCCAGGCGTCCAGCCGCGCCGCCGCGACGTCCGGGCGCCGCCCGGCGACGGCCCGCCCCACGTCGGACGCCGGGCCGAGCAGCACGACGAGCCCGTCGGCGTGCGCGGCGACCATCTCCCGCGTCACCACGGGGTTCCCGCGCTCGCCGGCCGCGTGCGCCGCGGACACCAGCCGGCACAGCGACCGCCATCCGGCCCGTCCCTCGGCGAGCACCACGACGCGCTCCTCGCCGGTGGAGGCGACGCGCAGATCGGCGCCGACGACCGCGCCGATCCCGGCCTCCGCGCAGGCCCGGACGTGCCGGACGGCCCCGTACAGCCCGTCCCGGTCGGTCAGCGCGAGCGTCTCCATGCCGAGGCCCGCGGCGCGCTCGGCCAGCGCCGCCGGGGTGGCGACGCCGTAGCGGAGCGAATAGCCCGAAGCGACATGAATGTGCACGTCAATCCCATACCCGGGAGAGCAGCCAGCTGTCGGCGGCCACGTCGTACCGCAGCTCGTAGACGCCGATCTCCCTGTCCGGGGTCGCCTCGACCCGCCAGAACTCCCGCTCGCCGGTGGCCTCGCCGGCGGGCTGCTGCTCCCGCCACCAGTCGCGGGTCGTGACCCAGTGCTCCAGCACCCGCCGCACGGCGTAGAGCCGGCCGCGCCAGACGAACCGGACCGGACGGCCGTCGCTCACCCAGACGTCCACCGGATCGCCGAACACGCGTGTCATCTGCCTCCCCCTCGCGCTCACCGCACGGGGGAAGGGAACATGCGGCCGTTCGAACAAACGTTCGCATCGGAGTCTAGGGAAGCCGCCGGTCCCGGGGCAAGGCGGATATCAGGTCAGGAGGCGGGTCAGTTGGTCGGCCGCCGCGGCGGCGTCGGCCACGTCGGCGATGCCGCCGTCCGGCCACAGATAGGACCAGCCGTCGCCGGCGGGGGTCGCGACGACCATGAGCCGGCGCCCCGAGCGCGGGCCGTAGACGGCCAGCAGCGACTCCCCGGGGCCGGTGAGCCTCCAGGCCAGGCCGCGGGCCTCGACCTCGCGGGCGAGCGCCGCGAGGTGGCGCCGGCGCGTCTCGGCGATCTCGCGCCCATCGACTACTGACACATCAGCCGCCTCATCACGGTCCGAACCGTCCCGATGACCTTGAGCGATCATGCGGCGACGAATGGTGACCGGCTCTCAGCATGACCCGAAATCCGCGGCCGCGCGGGGAGAATCCGGAGAGTGGGACGGCTGTTTCCCGTTCTCGGGGGGATGGATCCCCGGGAGGGGCGCGACGCGCCGCGCACCCGTGCGCCAATCGGCGCCGGGGCGCCTTCCGGCGGCCGGAACCCGCCCGCATGCGGAGGGTCCGTCCGTGATAGAAGCCTCTGTGAGATGGGCATGCCGTGCCCGCGTCATGCAGACAGAAGGAGCGAGCCGATGAGCGCCGTCCCCGCCGGCGACCCGTCAGGCCCCATGTCCGGCCCCGCCTCCGATCCCGGCCCGGGCCATGCCTCCGGGCATGCCTCCAGGCATGCCTCCAGGCATGCCTCCGGGCATGCCTCCGGGCATGCCTCCGGGCAGGGGCGCGCCCTGGCCGGGCTCCGCGAGCGCAAGAAGCAGCGGACCCGGCTCGCGCTCATCGACGCGGCCCTTGACCTGTTCCTCGCCAAGGGCTACGAGGCCACGACGATCGACGAGATCGTGGCGGCGGTGGACGTGTCGCAGCGGACGTTCTTCCGCTACTTCGCCACCAAGGAGGACGTCGTCACCGGCTTCCTCAGCGAGTACGACCAGGTGCTCCTGGAGGCGCTGGCGGCGCGCCCGCCCGGCGAGCGGCCGTTCACCGCGCTGTTCGAGTCGCTGCGCGTGGCGCTGCGCACGATCGCCGAGAGCGACCCGGCCGAGGGCGCCCGGTTCCGCCGCGTCCGGCAGGTGATCGAGGCGACGCCGGCGCTGATGGCCGCGCAGATGGCCCGGTACTCCGCGTCGGCGGAGGCGCTCGCCGCCGAGATCGCGCGGCGCGAGGACGTCGACCTGGAGCACGACCTGCGGCCGCGGATCGTCGTCGCGTTCTACCTGGCGGCGGTCAAGGTCGCGTTCGAGGAGTGCGCCCGCCGCGACATCTGGGACGCCGGGACGGTCGCGGCCCGCGTCGAGGAGGCCGTGACGCTCGCGGGGCGGACGATGCGCGACTGGGTCTGACCGCCCCGCCCGCGGGGCACGCCCCGCCCGCGCGGAATAGCCGGCGGGACGCCCCGGTTTCCGAGATCGCCGATTTCCAAGCACGCGTTTCCGAGCCGAGGAGGACCCAATGCGCGCGATCGTCGTCACCGAGAACGGCGGACCCGAAGTCCTGAAGGAGGCGGAGCGTCCCGCCCCGGAGCCCGGCCCCGGCGAGGTGCTGATCGACGTCGCGGCGGCCGGCGTCAACTTCATCGACGTGTACTTCCGGATGGGCCGGTACCCGCAGGACCTCCCGTACACGCCGGGCGTGGAGGCGGCGGGGACGGTCGCCGCGGTCGGCGAGGGCGTCCGCGAGTTCTCGGTGGGCGACCGCGTCGCGTGGGTCAACGTGCAGGGCGCCTACGCGGAGAAGGCCGCCATCCCGGCGGACAAGGTCGTCCCGGTGCCGGACGGCGTCGGGCTCGACGACGCGGCGGCGTCGCTGCTGCAGGGCATGACCGCGCACTACCTGACCCGCTCGACGTACCCGGTCCAGGCGGGCGACACCGTCCTCGTGCACGCGGCGGCCGGCGGGATGGGCCTGCTGCTCACCCAGGCGGCCAAGGCGCTCGGCGCGCGCGTCATCGGCACGGCGTCCACCCCGGAGAAGGAGCGGCTCGCCAAGGACGCGGGCGCGGACGTCACGATGAACTACGACGGCTTCGCCGAGCGGGTCAGGGAGCTGACCGGCGGCGAGGGCGTCGCCGTCGTGTACGACGGCGTCGGGGCGCCCACGTTCGACGGGAGCCTGGCGTGCCTGCGGCGGCGCGGCACCCTCGCGCTGTACGGGGCGGCGGGCGGCCCGGTGCCGCCGTTCGACCCGCAGCGGCTCAACAGCGCCGGGTCGGTGTACCTGACGCGGCCGTCGCTCGGCCACTTCGTGGAGAAGCGCGAGGAGCTGCTGGAGCGCGCCTCCGACGTCTACGGCTGGGTGGCGTCGGGCGCCGTGAAGGTGCACGTCGGGCACCGCTACGACCTCGCCGACGCCGCCGCGGCGCACACCGATCTGGAGGCGCGGCGCACCACCGGCAAGCTCCTGCTGATTCCCTGACCGCCTCTTGCGGCCCTCTTGACTCCCATAGGCTGGGCCGGGAAAGACGATCTTCCGAGGAGCGCCGCCCCCCATGACGACGACCGCCGCCGGACCCCTGGAGCAGGACGAGCCCCGCGTCCTCGGCCCCTACCGCCTGCTCGGGCGGCTCGGCCGGGGCGGCATGGGGACCGTCTACCTGGGCGCGGAGCCGGACGGCCGGCGGGTCGCGGTGAAGGTCGTCAACCGGGACCTCGCCGGGGAGCCGGCGTTCCTGGAGCGGTTCCGCCGCGAGGTGACCGCGGCGCGGCGCGTCCACCGGTTCTGCACCGCGCCCGTGCTGGACGCCGAGCTCGACCAGGACCCGCCCTACATCGTCACCGAGTACATCGACGGGCCGAGCCTGGAGAAGGCCGTCGCCGAGCGCGGCCCGCTGCCCGGCTCCGACCTGGAGGGGATCGCGGTCGGCGTGGCGACCGCGCTGGCCGCGATCCACGGGGCGGGCATCGTGCACCGCGACCTGAAGCCCGCGAACGTGCTGCTGTCGTCCACCGGGCCGCGCGTCATCGACTTCGGCATCGCCCGCGCGCTGGACGCGCCCGACGGGCCGACCAGGACCGGCCAGTTCGTCGGCACCCCCGCCTACATCGCGCCGGAGGTGCTGCGGGGCGAGCGGGTCGAGCCGGCGTCGGACGTGTTCGCGTGGGGCTGCGTCGTCGCCTACGCGGGGACGGGACGCCCGCCGTTCCGGGGCCGGACCGTCGCGGAGACGTTCCACCGCATCGGCCGCGAGGCCCCGGACCTCGCCGGCCTCGACCCGGGGCTGCGCGAGATCGTCTCCGCCGCGCTCAGCAAGGAGCCCGCGGCGCGCCCGACGGCGCGGCAGCTCCTCACCCGGCTCGTCGGGCAGGAGAAGGCCGACCCGGAGCGGGCCGCGGAGACGATCTCGCTGTCGTGGCGGGGGCCGGCCCCGCTCCCCGAGCCGGTACCGGACCCCTCGCCGGAGCCGGCGCCGGAACCTTCGTCCGCGTCTTCGCCGGAGTCGCCGGCGGGGTCCTCGCCCGGACCGGAACCCGTCCCGGACGCCGGGGCTCCCCGGCCGCGGCCCGTCCCCGAGACCGCGGCGGAACCGGGACCGGGCGGCGGGCGGACCGTCACGGTCGACCTGCCGTTCCCGGGCGAGTGGCGCGGCCCGCGGCGCTGGTTCACCCTCCTCAGGGGCCTGCTGGTCATCCCGCACCTGGCGGTGATGCTGGCCATGTACGCGCTGCTGGTGATCGTGATGGTGCTCAGCTGGCTGGTGATCCCGTTCACCGGCCGCTACCCGCGCCCGCTGTACGGGCTCGTCGTCGGCTGCCAGCGCTGGTCGAACCGGGTCGTCGCGTACGCGTTCGGGCTCACCGGCGAGAAACTGCCGCCGTTCCGCACGCTTCCACGCTCCGGCCGAGCCCGGTGACGCCCTCCGGCGCCGTCCCCCGGACCCCGGTCACCGCCCTTTAAGGGAGCTTCGCGCGCTGACCGGCGGCGAGCCCACTAGGGTTCTACGGAACGACTCCCCAGATTTCCCAGGATCACGATGACCACGCACGCAGGAGAGAACGGTGAGGCCCTGCGCCCCGAGGACCCCGCGGAACTCGGCCCCTACCGGCTGATCGGACGGCTCGGCCGGGGCGGCATGGGGACGGTGTACCTCGGCGAGGACGCGGCCGGGCGCCGCGTCGCCGTGAAGGTGATCAACCGGGAGCTGGCCGGGGAGGCCGCGTTCCGGGAGCGGTTCCGCCGCGAGGTGACCGCGGCGCGGCAGGTCCGCCGGTTCTGCACCGCCCCGGTGATGGACGCCGAGCTCGACCGCGACCCGCTGTACGTCGTCACCGAGTACATCGAGGGGCCGAGCCTGGAGAGCGCCGTCGCCGAGCGCGGCCCGCTGCCCGGCTCCGACCTGGAGGGCCTCGCCGTCGGCGTCGCGACCGCGCTCGCCGCCATCCACGGCGCCGGGATCGTCCACCGGGACCTGAAGCCCGCGAACGTGCTGCTGTCGTCCACCGGGCCGCGCGTCATCGACTTCGGCATCGCCCGCGCGCTCGACGCCGCCGACGGCCCGACCCGCACCGGCCAGTTCGTCGGGACGCCGAACTACCTGCCGCCCGAGCTGCTGCGCGGCGAGCAGGTGTCCCCCGCCTCCGACGTGTTCTCGTGGGGCTGCGTCGTCGCCTACGCGGGGACCGGCACCGCGCCGTTCGCGGGCAGCACGGTCCCGGAGATCTTCTACCGGGTCGTGCACGAGGAGCCGAAGCTGGACGGGCTCGACCCCGGCCTGCGGGACGTGGTCGCCGCCGCGCTCGACAAGGACCCGCGGCGCCGGCCGTCCGTCCAGGAGGTGCTCGGGCGGCTCGTCGGCAACGGGACCACGGACCCGGCGACGCTCGCCGAGACCGTCCAGGCGGGCTGGCACGGCGTCCCTGCCGGGGCCGCCGGCGGCCCCGGCGCGCACGCGGCCGCCGCACCCACGGTGCTCCAGCACGGCGCCGACACCACCCGCCGCGACGCGCGGCCCGGCTCGCGTCCGGGCGGCGGCCTTCCCCGCCGCCCGCTGCTCATCGGGGGCGCGGCGGCCGCCGCCGTGGTGCTGCTCGCCGTCGCCGCGTTCACCCTGCTGCGCTCGGACGGCCCGCCGGACGACCTGGCGACCGCGTTCAGCGACGCGTTCTCCAACCCCGACTCCGGCTGGGGCGACATCTACGACAAGACCTACGGTTACGCGGACGGCAAGTACCGGATGCAGACCAGCGGCACCATCGGCGGGGTCACGCGCTGGGTGCCGAAGGACAAGGCGGAGGACTTCCCCGACCCGATGCTCGCGACCGTCACGGTCTCGGTCGAGCAGGGCCCCGCGGACGCCAAGTTCGGGCTGATCTGCCGGGGCGACCAGGACGCCAAGAAGCAGTACGTGTTCCTCGTCCGCAACGACGGCAAGGGCGCGGTGCTCCGCAAGATCAACGGTGATCTCGGCACGAAGGACCTCGCGACCCCCGACTCCGTCCCCGGGTTCGACTCCAAGGGGCCGAACAAGGTGCAGATCGCCTGCGAAGGTCAGGAGGAGGACGGCCCGAAGGTCCGGCTGCGGCTCTGGGTGAACGGCGAGAAGGTCATCGACGAGACCGACACCGACCAGCCGATCGCCAACGGGTGGGTCGGGATCCAGATCGAGCGGGGCGGCAACGCCGCCCAGCAGATCGTGGCCGACTTCGACGACTTCGACATGTCGAAGATCCGCGGTTAGGCGGCCGGCAGGTAGCCGTTCGTCCAGCGGGCGAGCTCCTCGAACACCCGCGTCCGGGCGGGCTCGGCGGACAGCACCAGGTCGTGCAGGCCGCCCTCGATCCGGACGATCGTGACATGGCGCCCGATCCTGGGCGCGTACCGGGCCATGTGCTCGACGTCCAGGACGGCGTCGGCGCCCGTCACGTCCAGCACCCTGCGGGTCGGGCGGACGCTGCGCGCCGACGCCATGACGAGGACCGGCACGTCGACGTCCAGCCCCTTGCGCAGGCGGAGCTGCCCGCGGCGGACCGCCGCCAGCCACGCCGCCCGCACCGGGAACCCGAGGATCGGCTTCCAGGCGAGGTCGAAGTCCCATTCGCCCTCGTGCTCGCGGTGGATGCTGCGCGGATACTTCTCGGACACGCCCGCCGGCAGCTTCGCCTTCGGGAACCTGGAGCGCAGCGCCCGCGCCAGCCCGGCGCCCGCCTTGCGCATGACGAGCGGCTCGGCGAGGTCGAAGAACGGGCTGTTGAGGAACAGGCCGTCCACCAGGCCCCTGCCCTTCACCCGGTCGGCCCAGAGCGCGGCGATCAGGCCGCCGGTCGAATGGCCGTTCAGCAGGAGCGTGTCGTGGCCGTCCACGTCGCGGATGATCCGGACGGCCTCGCCGATCTCCGGGAAGTAGTCCGAGAGGCTCTCGATGTAGTTGGGCGTCTGGTGCGGGCGCAGCGACCGCCCGTACTTGCGGAGGTCGAGCGCGTAGAAGTCGAAGCCGAGGTCCACGTAGAAGTCGGCCAGGTGCTTCTGGAAGAAGTAGTCGATGAAGCCGTGCAGGTACAGCACCGCCCGGCGGGACGGGTCCGGACGGCGCCGCCGCACGAGCGTCGCCACGACCTCCCCCTCGGCGTCCCGGCCCATCGGCAGCTCGATCGCCTCGTAACCCGGCCCGAGCACGTCGTCCTTCACGTCCACGCTTTCCTCCCGAACCCGGCGGCCGTTCCCGGCGTCCAAGCGTACGGGCGTTGATTTCCAGACGGGGACCGGACACCCTGCGCACGACGCCCGAAAACTGAAAGACGCCCTTCCGTCCCGGGAGACACCATGCAGGCCCCGCTTCGTGATCGCGACCCGCGGCAGCTCGGTCCCTACCGGCTGGCCGCACGCCTCGGAAGGGGCGGGATGGGCACCGTGTTCCTCGGCGAGGACGGCACCGGACGCCAGGTCGCGGTCAAGGTGATCAACCCCGAGCTGGCCGACGACGAGGCGTTCCACGAGCGGTTCCGCCGCGAGGTGACGGCGGCGCGGCAGGTCCGGCGGTTCTGCACGGCGGCGGTGCTGGACGCCCGGCTGGACGGCGACCCGCTGTACGTGGTCACCGAGTACGTCGCCGGCCCCTCCCTGGACGAGGCCGCCGGCTCGGGCGGGCCGCTGCGCGGCGGCGACCTGGAGGCCCTCGCCGTCAACATCGCCACCGCGCTCAGCGCCATCCACGGGGCGGGGATCGTGCACCGCGACCTCAAGCCGTCCAACGTGCTGCTCTCCCCGACCGGCCCGCGCGTGATCGACTTCGGCATCGCGCGGGCGCTGGACGCGTCCGACGGGCCGACCAGGACCGGCCAGTTCGTCGGCACCCCCGCCTACATCGCGCCGGAGCTGATGCACGGCGAGGAGATCACCCCGGCGGCGGACGTCTTCTCCTGGGGCTGCGTCGTCGCCTACGCGGGCACGGGCCGCGCCCCGTTCGGCGGCGGAACGGTCCCGGAGATCATCCACCGGGTGACGTCCGCCGACCCCGACCTGGACGGCCTCGACCCGGCCGTGTCCGGGCTCGTGGCGCGGTCGCTGGCCAAGGACCCGGCCGAACGCCCGACGGTGAAGCAGCTGATCCAGACCCTGACCGGCGAAGACGAGCCTCCCGAGACCCCGCCCGCCGGCGTCCCGGCTCCCGGTTCGCCGGCCGCGAGCACGCCGCCCGCAAGCGAACCGTCCGCAGGCGCGGCGGCCGCAGGGGCAGCGGCCCCGAGTGCGGCGGCCCCCAGTGCGGCGGCCCCCAGTGCGGCGGCCCCGAGTGCGGCGGCCGCAGAACCGCCCACCGCCGGATCAGCGGACGCGGAGAAGACCGCTGCGGTGCCGCCGCCCCCGCCGGAGCGGCGGACCACCGTCGACTCCGTCCCGCCCACGCAGCCGGGCGGGACGCCGCCGCTCCCGCCCCCGGCTCCGCCGCCGGCCGCGTCCGCGATGCCGTCCTCGCCCCCGGACAGGCGGCGGGGACTGCACCGCGACCACCGGTTGCTCATCGGCGCGGTGGCGGCCGTCGCCGGCATCGCCGCCCTGGTCGGGCTGACCAATCTGCCGGACGGGGACGGAAAGCCGAACGGCTCCGGCGGCACCGCGGCGGCCGCGGACATCGGCGAGGACCCCCCGGACGTCAAGGACAAGGTCTTCGAGGACAAGTTCAGCGACGAGACCTCCGGCTGGAAGACCGCGGCCACGGCCGCCTCGGACGCGTCCTACCGAGACCGCAAGTACGAACTCCGCGTCCAGCCCGCGACGACCCACACGATCGTCGACGCCCCGGTCGCCGACCTCCCCGACTCTCAGCTCATTGAGGTCAAGGTCACCTCCGACGAGGACGGTGAGGCGGGGGTGTTCTGCCGCGGGCGGAGCGGCTTCGCGTTCCTCCTCCGCCCGGACGGGCTGGCGAGCATCGCCAAGCTGAGCTCCGGCCGGGTGGTGGGCAGCGTGGTGGTCGGCAAGGCCGGCGACCTCGGCGACGACGACAACCGGATCCAGGCCGCCTGCGTGGAGCGGAGCGAGTCGACCATCGACCTGGCCATGTGGGTGAACGGGGAACGGGTCCTGTCGTCCGCCTCCACCCCCATGGGGGACGGCGTCTCCGGCCCGAGCGGCCTGCTCGTCGCGCGTTCCGAGAACGCCGCCGGATGGCCCCGGGCGGTGTTCGACGACTTCGCGCTCTGCTCGGTCTGAGCCGGTCGCCGCGTCAGTCCTTGCGGCCGGTGGCGGCGACGGTCACGCCCAGGCCGATCATCATCAGGCCGCCGGTGCCGCCGATCGCGGCGAGCCGGCGCGGGGAACTCGCGAACCACTCGCGGGCCGCCCCGGCGGCGATGCCCCACACGCTGTCGCTGAGCAGCGCGATGAGCCCGAAGACCACCCCGAAGACCATCATCTGCAGGGGCACGTGACCGTGCTCGCGGACGACGAACTGCGGCAGGACGGCGGCGAAGAACACGGTCGTCTTCGGGTTCGTGATCCCGACGACGAACCCCTGGAGGAGCGCGCGGCCACCGGTCCGGCCCGCTTCGTCCGCGCCGATCGCCTCCTGGAGCGAACGCCGGTGCCGGATGGCCTGCACCCCGAGGTACACGATGTAGACCGCGCCGACGATCTTCAGCGCGGTGAACACCACCACGGACCGCTCGACGATCGACCCGATGCCGACCGCGACGGCCGCGGTGAGCACGAACGCGGCGAGCACCCCGCCGATGACGCCGGTGAGCGCCGTGCGCCGCCCGTGCGCCAGTGCCCGCCCGACGACGAACAGCACGGACGGCCCGGGAATCACGATGATCACCAGCGCCATCGCCGAGAACGCCAGCAATTGATGCAGCGAAACCATGGATCGCACCTTACGCAGCCCCGCCGGCATCCCACACCGATTATTCGCCCGGGCGGGGTGTCCGGGGCCGGTCGGGGGAAGATCGTGACTTCGGTCGCGTTCGCGGCATACGTTCGGATCATGTCCGCCCCTGCCCATGAGGCGTCCGATCCGGCCGAGGTCGATGTTCCGTCCGATTCCACTCCCACTGGGCCGGCATGGCGGCCCGTGCTGCTGCTGGCCGGGGCGCTGGGGGTGCTGCTCATCGCCCTCAGCACGCGGTACGGCTACCACCGCGACGAGCTGTACTTCCGGGTGGCGGGACGGCATCTGGCCTGGGGGTATCCCGACCAGCCGCCGCTGCTGCCGCTCATCGCGCGGGCGGTCACGGCGGTGTTCGGCGACTCGCTCGTCGCGCTGCGCGTCCCGGCCGCGCTGTTCTCCGCCGCCGGCGTGCTCGTCGCCGCGCTGACGGCGCACGAGATGGGCGGGGGACGGCGGGCGCAGCTGCTGACGGCGGCGTCCTACACGGTGTGCCCCTTCGCCGTCGCGATCGGGCACACGTTCTACACGGCGACGCTCGACCTGCTGCTGTCGACGGCGATCGTGTGGCTGACCGTCCGGTGGGTGCGGACCCGCGACCAGCGGCTGCTGCTCGCCGTCGGCGCCGTGTCGGCGCTGGCGCTGAACGTGAAGTACCTGGCGGCGTTCCTGCTGGCCGCGCTCGTGATCGGGCTGCTGGTGTCGGGGCCGCGCGAGTTCCTGCGGCGTCCGATGCTGGCCGCCGGGATCCTCGTCGCCGTCGCCGCGGTCGTCCCCGGGCTGGTGTGGCAGGCGCGGCACGGGTGGCCGCAGATCGACATGGCGGGCGCCATCGCCGACAAGGGGGACTTCGCCGGACGGCCCGGTTTCATCCCGTTCCAGCTCATCATGACCGGCGTGTTCACGTCCTGGCTCTGGATCTACGGGCTGTGGCGGACGTACCGGTCGGACGACCTGCGCGAGTTCCGTTTCCTCGGGCACGCCTACCTGCTGCTCAACGTCCTGTTCCTGATCACCGCCGGCAAGCCGTACTACCTGAGCGGGCTGTGGGCGGCGCTGTGGGCGGCCGGGGCCGTGGAAATCGAGCGGAACGGCGCGCCGCGCGGGTTCCGCCGGCTCACCTCCGCCCCGGTCTACGTGATCACCGGGATCACGTCCGTCCTGCTGACGCTGCCCGTCTTCCCGGTGAAGTGGCTGGCCGACACGCCGCAGCCCGCGATCAACGCCGACGCGGCCGAGATGGTCGGCTGGCCCCGGTTCGCCGAGCAGGTCGCGGACGTCTACCGGTCGCTGCCGCCGGACGAGCGGCCGGCGGCGACGATCATCGTCGGCAACTACGGCGAGGCCGGCGCGATCGACAAGTACGGGCCCCGTCTCGGCCTGCCCCGCGCGTACAGCGGGCACAACGGCTTCTGGTACTTCGGGCGGCCGCCGGACACGGGCGGCCCCGCCATCGTCGTAGGCCCCGACACCGTCCCCGAGGGCGCCGGGCTGCACCGCTTCTGGTCGGACGTCCGCCCGGTGGCGCACATCGACAACGGCGTCGGGCTCGACAACCAGGAGCAGGGCAAACCGGTGTGGGTGTGCCGCGGGCAGCGCGCCCCGTGGACGCAGCTGTGGCCACGGATGAAGCAGCTGTCGTGACCGTCAGGCGGGCAGGACGTCCCAAGCTCCGCCGCGGCGCACCATCAGGTCGTGCGTGAGGAAGCTCCCCGCCGGGACGTCCCACGTGGGGTCGGAGGCGTCGCGGTCCCCGGCCCACACCTGCGCGACCGCCCAGCGCAGCTTGTCGACGCCGTCAGGATGGCCGGTGCCGGACGCCACGAACACGTCCCGCGCGGGCGCCGCCACGACGAGATCGCCGTCCACGTCCTGCGCGAGCTTCTCCAGGAACCCCTCGTCCAGCAGCAGGCCCGACTCCAGGGTGCCGCGCCCGGCCGTCCCGCCGAGCGACACGGTCACGGCGCGCACGTCCGGGTACCAGCTGAGGCTCAGCTCCGGGCGCAGGTCGCGCAGGTTGATCACCGCGCGGCGGCGCAGCTCGCCCGGCGGCACGCCCATCTCGGCGCAGTGCCGGCGCGCCACGTGCTCGTGGCGGCGGCCGGACGGCAGGCCCTCGTCGGCGATCTCCAGCGCGTAGGTGACGTACAGGTCGCCGGCGAACGGGTCGCGGATCGGCTCCTCGTCCGCGGGCAGCGGGAACTCCAGCTGGATCTCCGCGGGCACCCGCGCCTTCATCAGCGGGACGATCAGACTGGACCGCGGGTCGGTCACGGGACGTTCCTCCTGATGCCTGGTGCGGCCTGAGTGGATCACCTTACCGCCGTGGCGGGAGGTTCCGGGGCGCCACCGGGAGGGACGACGGGCAGGCCGCCGGGCGCTCCGCCCTCGATGATCCGCCACAGGGCATCGGTGTCCAGGTGCTGTTCTACGAGGTCGCCGAGCGCGTCCAGGGTCGCTTCTCGCAGCTCTTGGAACGACGTGTCGGGCGCCGGGGTGAAGTCTCTTCGAGCGTGCTGGGCCACGTCCTTGAGGAAGGCTCTTCTGAACCCGTCGTTCTCCATGGCGCCGTGCCATGTCGTCCCCCAGACGGCGCCTTTCCGGCAACCGTCCAGGAACGGCCGGCCCTGCGCCGTGACGACGCCATGGTGGATTTCATAGGCGAGGACATCCTGGCCATAAGCCTGGCCTGTGGGCCGCCCGAGTATCTTCTCTTCCCCGAATTCGACTCTCGCCGGCAGGAGACCGAGCCCCGGCATCGTCCCCTTCTTGGACTCGACGTCGTCCACGATCTCTTCGGCGAGCATCTGGTATCCGCCGCAGATACCGAGCACGGGCCGGCCTTCCTCGGCTCGCTTCTGGATTTCGGCGGCCATTCCCCGGTCGCGGAGCCATCCGAGATCGCTCACAGTGGCCCTGGTGCCCGGCAGCACCACGAGATCCGCCTCCGCGAGGTCCCCGGCGCTCGCCGCGTACCGGACGATGACGCCGGGCTCGCAGGCCAATGCGTCCAGGTCCGTGAAATTCGAGATGCGCGGGAACCTGACGACGGCGATGCGCAGCGTCTCCTTCCCGTGCGGGCCTTGAGCTTCCGGCCTGGGCGCGTCCAGGGCCAGGGTGTCCTCGGAATCGAGATAAAGGCCGAGCTTCCAGGGCAGCACGCCCAGCGTCGGCCGTCCGGTAAGGGCCTCAAGCTGCTCCAGCCCCGGCTTCAGCAGCTCGTACGCCCCCCGGAACTTGTTGATCACGAACCCCGCGATCAGGGCCTGATCCTCTTCATCGAGCAGCGCGACCGTCCCGTACAGGGATGCGAAGACACCGCCCCGGTCGATATCGCCGACGACGACCACCGGCAGACCGGCCGCACGCGCCAGCCCCATGTTCACGATGTCGCCGGCCCGCAGGTTGATCTCGGCCGGGCTCCCCGCCCCCTCGCACACCACGACGTCGAACTCGGACCTCAATTCTTCGAGGCTCTCAAGCACGACGCCTTTCAGCCATTCCTTGTGCGCCCCGTACTGCAGCGCATCGACCTCCGCGACGGGCCGTCCCAGAACCACGACCTGGCTGCGCCGATCACTCCCGGGCTTGAGCAGCACCGGATTCATCACGGCCCGCGGCTCGACCCTCGCCGCCTGGGCCTGCATGTACTGCGCCCGCCCGATCTCCGCCCCATCACCGGTCACCATCGAATTCAGCGACATGTTCTGGGCCTTGAACGGCGCGACCTTCACACCCTGCCTGGCCAGCCAGCGGCACACACCCGCCGTGACGACGCTCTTCCCGGCGTCCGACGTCGTCCCCGCCACCAGCAGCCCGCTCACCTCAGCACCCCGATGATCGCCGCCGCCGCGAACGTCACCGCCGCGGAAAGCCGGACGGCCCGCCTGATGTCCCTCACCTCGGGCGCCTTTCCGTCCCCCATCTCCGGCCGGTGCTCGACGCGTCCCCCATAAGCGTTGACACCCCCCAACCTCACGCCGAGTGCGCCCGCGAACGCCGCCTCGACCCGTCCCGCATTGGGGCTCGGGTGCTTCTTGCCGTCCCTCCGCAAAACCCTGTACGCCTCAGGCCCCCCGCAAAGCACCACCAACCCTCCGGTCACCCTGGCCGGAACCCAATTGGCGACATCGTCCAACCTCGCCGCCGCCCACCCGAACCGCTCATACCTCGGATTCCGGTACCCGACCATCGCGTCGAGCGTGTTGACGGCCCGATACATCAGCAACCCGGGAATCCCCGCCAGCGCACCCCACACAAGCGGAGCCACCGAGGCGTCCGACGTGTTCTCGGCGACCGATTCGACGACCGCCCGGCTCAACCCCCGCGCGTCCATTCCCTCAGGGTCCCGCGCGCACAAATGAGACAACCGCCCTTTGGCCCCGGCCACGTCACCCCGCTCCAACAAACGGGCCATGATCAGCCCTTCCCGTCCCAGCGACGTCCCGCCGAGCACAGCCCACGTGACCGCCGCAGTGGCCGGCCCGTGCAGACCAAACCGGCGGCTCACCCGCTCAATACCGACCCCGACCGCACCCGCGCCGCCCACCAGAACCCCGGCGTAGACAACCCCGCGCCACCGGGAATCCCCATAAACCCAGCGCTCGGCTACTGAAGCCACACGCCCGAAGCCCGCGACCGGATGCCACCGCCTCGGATCGCCCAGAAAGGCGTCCAGCACGACCCCGCCGACCAGCCCCTCAGCAGAGCCGCGCATCAAGTTCATCCCAATGCCTCTCAAGCCAGTCCTGCGCACGCCGAATCCGCGCCCCGGCACCACCGTCCCAGGCCCGCGCCCATCCCCCACCGCGCTGCGCCCTGGCCCGCATCGCCCGATAGGACCGCTCAAACCTCACCCGCGCGGCCCACAGCACGTCCCGCCGCACATCCCGATCCAGCCCGTAAGCATCACAGAAGACCTTGATCCTCCGCCCGACGTCGGCGCCATAGAGCAACGCGTCCCGATCGGCGGGATCCTCAATGGGCCCCCAATGCCGCAGTGCCGTGACAACGTCGAACAACCGCGTCGTGGGCCGCGCCAGATCGAAATCGATCAGGGCCACCGGCACGCCACCCCGGAAGACCACATTCTCCGGCGTGACATCGCAATGCCCGATGACCTCGGGCTCCCCGTCCAGATTGGACAGGTCCCCATCCCAGCCGGCGTCCGGCACACCGTAGGAGGCCACCGCATCGTGGTACCGCCGCAGCAGCTGCCCGACGCCCCGCAGCGCGTCCTCCGAAACCACGTACTCCGCCAGCGGCCGGTGCGGCGCCTCCCCCGGCACCCAGCTGAGCACCTCCCGCCCCCGCTCATCGACGCCCAGCACCCGCGGCGCCCCGTCGAACCCGACCGCCTCCAGATGCCGCAGCACCCCGTGCACAGCCGCACTGTGCGCCCCGAGCGGCCTCCGCACCGTCTCCCCGACCCGCACCACGCCCTCCGACACACCCCCGGAGAGCGACACCTCAACAGCCACAGCACCCAAAGATAGATCCCGAACGCCCACCCACGGCCACTCACGCGTGGTAACGGCGTTATAGATGTGGAGCTGGAGGACCCGCCCCCTTACACTGTGTCCCGGCGTCCCGCCGGGCGCCGGGCGCCCGTAGCTCAGCTGGACAGAGCATCGGACTTCTAATCCGACGGTCGCGGGTTCGAATCCTGCCGGGCGCGCCCTGCCTGACCTGCAGTCTTACCACTGCCAAGATCCAAAATTCTGTCCCGGTTCGTCCTCGTGTTCGCTCGATGTTCGCTCGGCTGTCGCGGAGCGATTCGCTGAGCCCTCCCCATCCTGGTTGACACCAACATCGAGCGGCCTTGGTCACTGCGCCGACGCGTCTGCGAATGCCGCGGCTGTGCGGGACTTTGGGGGTTGGCCGGCCGTCTGCCTGCGGCAGGCACTGGGGTCCGCTCCGACCTCCGGAGGTCGGAGCGGACCCCGGTGCCAAGAGTCTGCTGGTCAGCTTCTGCCGGTCATCGGTTCGACGTCTTCACCCGGTGGACGACACGGCCCGTCGCTGCCGTTTCGTTCGGCTCGGTCGGGTGCGGGCGTTGAGGATGACCGCGGCGGCGTCTTCAGCGGGAGGCTAGGGCTGCGCCAGCGCCTTCTTCTACTCGTGCTGGAAGAGCGTTCGGGCGGCGTGTTGATGGGCAGGAGGGTCTTGGAGTCCGATGACGACGCGTCCGCGCTGCTGTTGGAGCGGGCGGTCATGCGACCGCGGGGATCTTGGCGGCGATGACGTCGGTGCGCACCAGTTCGGGCGGCTTGGCGAAGTGCTCGGGGTTGGCCGCCAGACGCGCCCGTCCGGCTTCCAGGTGCCTCAGCCGCCCTTCTTCATGGGGGAAGGCGTCGACGACCGCATAGGTGGTGGGGCCCAGCCGCAGCGCCATCCAGACGATGGTGTCGTCCTCGGCGTTGATGGCCGGCAGGGCTCCGCGCAGTTGGGCCTCCACGGCCGACTCGTGCCCGGGCTTGGCCTCGATCCGCACGAAGAATCCGACAGTGATCATGATCTTGTTCCGCCTCTTTTTGACCTATGGGTAAAGAATCTGGGCATGGCGCCGCCGCGAACGCGACACCCGGCTTACAGTGCCGCGAGGGCGGCGTCGACGGCACGGAGCCGCCGCTGCGGTTCCCCTCCGGTCTTGGCGAGCACGTTCATGCCGACCACCACGCTCAGCAGCATTCCTGCGACCCCGTCGGGGTCGCAGGACGCATCGATCTCCCCGTTGCGTCGCGCGCGTTCGACCGCGTTTCGCAGGGCACGCTCCATCCGGGAGAAGACCGCGGAGACCACCTCGGTGGCGATCTCGTCCTTCCCGGCCAGTTCGGCCGCCGTGTTGACCGCCAGGCAACCGTGCCGGAGGGCGTCGTCCGGGACGGCCGCCATCCTCTGAAGAGCGGCTCGCAGCAGCGGTTTCACCGGACCGGGCCGCTCCAGGATCTCCTCGAGCGCCGCGACCCGCATCTCGCCGTAGCGGCGCAGCGCCATCTCGAACAGGCGGTGCTTGCTGGTGAAGGCGTTGTAGAGACTGCCTTTTCCGATGCCCAGTTCCCGCGCCAGTTCCTGCGGTGTCGTTGTGGCGTACCCCTGCCGCCAGAAGACCTGCATCGCCTGGTCGACCGCCACGTCCGGCTCGAACTGCTTTGGTCTGCCCATGGCAGGACCGTAGCGATTTTTGTCCTATAGGTCAAGAAACGGCAACGCCCCCCACCAGCGCCCTGACCACCTCACCGACGACGTGAGGTGCTACGGATCTTCCGGACAGACCCCAACCAGAGTTGAGGGAACCAGGAAGGCAGTGAGGTGATTCCAACCTGAGCGTGCAGGCACGGGCCGGTTGCAGGCGATGGACTTGGCCGGGGAATGAGTGAAGCTCCTGCCAGTCAGCACGGTGAGGACCCAGAGGACGGCATCCACGGTCCGGCGGCGGCAAGGTCGAGCGGTTCCACCTGGCCGAGAAGGCACGCGACCTGGGCACCGACGTCGTGCTGCTCGACCCCGCGCGCACCACACGGACGTCGCCGCACTCGCTACCGAGGCCGTGGCCTGCCGCGCCGACCTCCTCGGCGTCGCCGGAGGGGACGGCACGCAGGCGCCGTCGCAGCCCGGCACGATGTGCCGTTCATGGTCGTCTCAGCCGGAACCCGCAGCCACTTCGCCCTCGACCTGTCCGACCCCTCAACTTGCCTGGACGCACTCGCCGACGGAGGAGAACCGCGCGTCGACCTCGGCCGCATCGCGGGCCGCGCCTGGTCCTAGGGGGCCGAGCTTCGGCTGAAGATCGCCTACGGCCCCGCCGCGGACCCGGAAGAACTGCGGCGGCCCATCCAGGACGAGGCGATTCCGAGGCTCTGCGGCGCACTCGAACGCGGCTCGCTCCCCACCGCGGCGCGGCTGCACCCTCTGTCCGGAGAGCGGCCCGCGACCGTCATCTGGCGCCCTGGCCGGATCTTGGTCTCGGGGGCCTCCGGACGTCATTAAGATCCCCTGGTGATCTTCAAACGGTCTGTTGCGGCCGGTGGTCTGCTCTGCTTGCTCGTCCCCTCCGTGCTGGTCGGCGCGCCCCCCGTCGCCGCTGACGACGGCGATCCCGCGGAGCCGCCCAAGGTCGAACTGGTGCTGGACGTCAGCGGCTCCATGCGCGCCCGCGACATCGACGGGCTCAGCCGGATGGCGGTCGCCCAGCATTCCTTCGGCGCGGTGGTCGACTCCCTGCCCGCCGGCACGCAACTGGGCATCCGCGTGCTCGGGGCGCGCTACCGGTTCCCCGGCAGCCCCAAGGCCGTCGGATGCACCGATACCCAGCAGCTCTACCCAGTCGGCCCGATGGACAAAGCCCGGGCGAAGGCGGCGATCGCGACGCTGCGGCCCACCGGCTGGACGCCGATCGGGCTCGCGCTCCGCG
>NZ_JBEORG010000021.1:0-129627 GCF_040302145.1 Spirillospora sp. NPDC127506
GCGCCCGCCCACGGGAGGAGGGGCGGGCGCGCGGACGCCCCCGTCGCTCAGGACTCGAAGCCCAGCGGCATGTACTGGTCGACGTTCTCCTTGGTGACCGTCTCGGACGCCAGCGTGACCGACTGCGGGACCTGCAGCTCCACCAGGTCGGCCATGCCCTTGCCCTGCGCGATCAGCCGGCCCAGCTTGATCGCGGACGCGGCCATCGTCGGCGGGTAGGTGACGGTCGCCTCCAGCACGCCGCTCCCCGACTTGATCTCCCGCATCGCGTTCGCCGAGCCGGCGCCGCCGACCATGAAGAACTCCTTGCGGCCGGACTGCTTGATCGCGGCGAGCACGCCGACGCCCTGGTCGTCGTCGTGGTTCCACATGGCGTCGATCTTCTTGTGCGCCTGCAGCAGGTTGCTCGCCACCTGGTTGCCGGACTCGACGGTGAACTTCGCGTCCTGCTTGGCCGTGACGGAGAAGCCGTAGGACTTCAGCGCGTCCGCGAAGCCCTTGCTGCGCTCCTGCGTCAGCGGCAGCGTCGCGATCCCCTGGATCTCCACGATCACCGGGTCGGACACGCCCTTGTCCTTCAGCTTCTGGCCGATGTAGTGGCCGGCGGAGACGCCCATGCCGTAGTTGTCGCCGCCGATCCACGTCCGGTACGACAGCTTGTCGGGGAAGACGCGGTCGAGGTTGACGACCGGGATGCCGGCGTCCATCGCCTTGCGGGCGACCTGGTTCAGCTGCTCGCCGTCGTTCGGCAGGATCACCAGCACGTTCACCTTCGCCCGGATCAGCGACTCGACCGCGGAGATCTGCTGGTTGATGTCGTTGGTCGGCTCGACCGGCTTGAACGTCACGTCCGAGTACTTCTTGGCCTGCGCCTCGGCGTTCTTGGCGATCGCCGCGATCCAGCCGTGGTCGGCGGCGGGCGCGGAGAACCCGAGGGTGATCTGCTTGCCCGGCTTGTCGTTGTCGCCGGCGAGCGACCCGGCCTGCGCGGCGGGCGCGGCGTCGTCCTTCTCATTGTTGCTCGTGCAGGCGGCGGCGAGGCTGCCCGCCGCGACCACGGCGCCGGAGAACAGGACGCCTCTGCGGGTGGGACGAGGGCTCTGATCACGCATGACGTGCTCCTGATGAAGGGAAGGGTCGTCCCCCGCCGCGCGCATCCCCGCGGCGCGCGGCGCTGGACATTCCGGGTTGGGTCGTGGACTGGGTCAGGTGGGCGAGCGGAGCCCGCGGCGCTGCAGCAGCACGGCGATCCCGATGATCGCGCCCTTGGCGATGAGCTGGTCGCTGGTCTGCAGGCCGTTCAGGATGAACAGGTTGGTGATGACGGTGAAGATCAGCACGCCGAGGATCGACCCGACGACGGTGCCGCGCCCGCCGGTGAGCAGCGTCCCGCCGATGATGACGGCGGCGATCGCGTCCAGTTCGTACAGGTCTCCATGGGTGCTGGAGCCGGTGGTGGTGCGCGCCATGATGATGATCGCCGCGATGCCGCAGCAGAACCCGGACAGCGCGTACAGCAGCAGGGTGTGCCGGCGGACGTCGATGCCGGCGAGCCGCGCCGCCTCCGGGTTGCCGCCGACCGCGAACGTGCGGCGCCCGAACGTGGTGCGGTTGAGCAGCACCCAGCCGGCGATCGCGACGGCCGCGAAGATGTAGACGACGAGCGGGATGCCGAGCACCCTCGTGGTGGACAGCGACACGATGGCGTCGTTCTCGGGGCGGACGAGCTGGGTCTTGCGGTCCGACATCCGCTGCGCGAGGCCCCGCGCGGCGACGAGCATCGCGAGGGTCGCGATGAACGGGACCATCCGCCCGTAGGAGATCAGCAGCCCGGTCACGACGCCCGAGCCCGTCCCGACGAGGATCGCGCACAGCGCCATCACGCCCGGCCCGTAGGACTGCGTCGCGACCGTGGTCGCCCACACCGAGGCCAGCGCCATCACCGACCCGACGGACAGGTCGATCCCGCCGCCGATGATCACGAAGGTCTGGCCGACGGTGATCACGCCGATGGTGGCGGCCAGCGCGAGGATGCCGACCACGTTGCCGGACGTCGCGAAGTTGTCCGGCTCCGTCACCAGGCCGACGGCCGCGAGCAGCACCAGCGCGGCGACCAGCCCGAGGTGGTGGATCTCCCGGCTCGCCGCGCCGCCGCCCCGCGCGAACGGCCGCCACGGCCCGCCGGCCCCCGCCTTCTTGGCCAGCGGGCCGAGCACCCCCGTCGAAGGACGCGTCTCGGTCACAGGGCACTCCCTTCCATGATCATGTTGAGCACGGCGCCCTCGTCGAGGTCGCGGGCGGCGCCGGTGTGCACGACCCGCCCCTCCCGTACGACGAGGACGCGGTCGGCGAGCCCGAGCACCTCGGGCACCTCGCTGGACACGAGCAGCACCCCGATCCCGCGCCCGGCCAGCTCGCGGATCACCGTGTACAGCTCGGCGCGGGCGCCGACGTCGACGCCGCGGGTCGGCTCGTCCAGGATCAGCAGCCGCAGCCCGGCCGAGTCGAGCAGCCACCGGGCGAGGACGACCTTCTGCTGGTTGCCGCCGGACAGCGTCACCACGGGGCGCCGCGGGTCGGGCGGCCGGATGTCGAGCGCCTCGATCTGGCGGCGCACGTCCGCGAGCTCGCGCCGCCGGTTCAGCCAGCCGAACCGCGCGTACCGGGACAGGCCGGCGACGCTGACGTTCCCGGCGACGGTCTCGTTCATCAGCAGCGCCTGGCTCTTGCGCTCCTCCGGCGCCATGCCCATGCCGCGCCGCACCGCCGCGCCGGTGTCGCCGGGGCGGACCGGGCGGCCGTCCACGAGGACCCGGCCGCTGGACGGGCGCCGCGCCCCGTAGATCGTCTCCAGGATCTCCGAGCGCCCCGACCCGACGAGGCCGGCCAGCCCGACGATCTCGCCCGCGCGGACGGTGAGCGACACGTCCTCGAACGCGCCGGGCAGCGTCAGGCCCTCGACCCGCAGCACCTCGGGCCGGTCGCCGGCGTCCTCCGGCCGCTCGGGGAACACGTACTCCACGTCGCGCCCGGTCATCAGCGACACGATCCGGTCGGTGGAGGTGGTCCGGGCCGGCAGCCCGCCCGCGACCGCCCGGCCGTCCTTGAGGACGGTCACCCGGTCGCCGATCTCGCGGATCTCCTCCAGCCGGTGCGAGATGTACACGACCGCGACGCCGGCGGCGGTCAGCTCCCGGATGATGCGGAACAGGTTGCCGACCTCGTCGTGCGCGAGCGCGGCGGACGGCTCGTCCATCACGATCAGCCGGGCGTCGTGCGACAGGGCGCGGGCCATGCTGACGACCTGCTTGCCCGCCGCCGGCAGCCGCCCGACCTCGCGGCGCGGCGGGATCTCGCCGTGCCCGAGCCGCTCGAGCAGCTCGCGCGCCGCCCGCTCGGCGTCGCCGCGGCGCATGAACCCGAGCCGCGCCTTCTCGTGCCCGAGGAAGACGTTCTCGGCGACCGACAGCCCGTCGACGAGGTCCAGCTCCTGGTAGATGGTCGCGATGCCGGCCCGCATCGCGGCGGTCGGCCCGGCGAGCCGCACCGGCTCCCCGGCGAAGACGATCTCGCCCGCGTCCGGCTGGTGCGCGCCGGCGAGCACCTTGATGAGGGTGGACTTGCCGGCGCCGTTCTGCCCGAGCAGGCAGTGCACCTCGCCCGGGAGGACGTCGAGGTCGACGCCGTCCAGCGCGCGGACGCCGGGGAACTGCTTGACGATGCCGCGCATCTGCAGCAGCGGTTCCATTCGGGGGCCTCCTCAGGACGCGGAGAAGACGTGGTCGCTGATGAGCCGGGCGCCGCCGACCACGCCGGCCGTCCCGGCGAGCTCGGACAGCACGATCGGCAGGTTGCCGGTCGCGAGCGGCGCGGACCGGCGGTAGACGACGCTGCGGATCTCGGCGAGCAGCGTGTGGCCGAGGCCCGCGACGCCGCCCGCGATGATGACGAGCCCGGGGTTGAAGAAGCTGACGAGCCCGGCGAGCACCTGCCCGACGTGCCGCCCGCCCGCCCTGATCATCTGCACCGCGGCGGGGTCGCCCGCGGCGGCCGCCTCGCCGACGTGCTCGGCGGACAGCTCCCCGTGCGTCTCCAGCAGCGCCGCGAGCGCGGGCGACTCCCCCGACCGCGCCGCCGCCTCCGCGTCCCGCGCGAGGGCCGCGCCGCCGAAGAACGCCTCCAGGCATCCGGCGTTCCCGCACGCGCAGATCGGCCCGTCGTCGTCGACCCGGATGTGGCCGATGTCGCCGGCGCTGCCGGACACGCCCCGGTAGATGGCGCCGTCGACCACGATCCCGCAGCCGATGCCGGTGCCGATCTTCACCAGCAGGAAGTCGTCGACCGACCGGGCGAGCCCCGCGTGCAGCTCGCCGAGCGCCATCAGGTTCACGTCGTTGTCGACGAGCACCGGGCAGCCCAGCTCCTGGCCGATCGCGTCCCGCACCGGGAACCGGTCCCAGCCGGGCATGATCGGCGGGACGACCGGCATGCCGTCCCGGAAGCTGACCGGGCCGGGGACGCCGATGCCCGTCCCGTGCACCTGCGGGATGAGGCCCTCGTCGCGCAGCTTGCCGAGCAGCTCGAGCGCCCGCTCCAGCACGACCGTCGCGCCCTGCCGCACGTCGCACTGCTCGCTCACGTGGCCGAGCACCTCCAGGCCGCCGTCGGTCACCGCGACGTCGATGGAGGTGGCGCCGATGTCGAAGGCGACGAACCGCAGGCTGGGCGACAGCCGGACGATCCCCGACCGGCGGCCGCCCCGCGACGCCGCCAGGCCCGCGCCCTCGACGAGGCCCAGCTCGACGAGCCGGTCCAGCTCCACCGCGAGCTTCGACCGCGACAGCCGGACGACGTCCCCCAGCTCGGCCCGCGACCGCGGCCCCTCGTCACGCAGCAGCCGCAGAAGCCGTGCCTGATGCACGTTCTGCGGGCGAGCCGACATGCGCATCACGCCGTCCCCTCGGGAATCGATCCGGCCCCCCGGGCCGTGTGACCCGGGTCTCATGGCGGAGACCGTAACCCGCTTTCGTCAGTTTGAGAAGACCTTTCCTCTAGATCAACATGACTTTTTCCACTCAGAGGACAAAGATCGGGACAGCGGAACGGCCCCTGCCCGGCGGGCGGGGGCCGTTCGGCCGATCTCAGTAGCTGACCGCCTGGCGGCCGCTCATGGTGCGCATGATGTGCTCGACCAGGGTGATGAGGACCCGCTTGGCGTCCTCGCGGTCGCGCACGTCGCAGTCGATGACGGGCACGTCCGCCGGGAGGTCGAGGGCGTCGCGGACCTGGTCGTGGGAGTGGTGGCCGGCGCCGTCGAACCGGTTGACCCCGATGATGAACGGGACGCCGCGCCGTTCGAAGTAGTCGACCGAGGCGAAGCAGTCGGCGAGGCGGCGGGTGTCGACCAGGACGACCGCGCCGAGCGCGCCCTTGGCCAGCTCGTCCCACATGAACCAGAAGCGGTCCTGGCCGGGGGTGCCGAAGACGAACAGGACCAGGCCGTTCGGCAGCGTGATGCGGCCGAAGTCCATCGCCACGGTCGTCGTGGTCTTGTTCGCGACGGCGGTGGTGTCGTCGATCCCGATGCTCTTCTCGGTCAGGGCCTCCTCGGTGCGCAGCGGACGGATCTCGCTGACCGCGCTCACCAGGGTGGTCTTACCGACGCCGAAACCACCGGCCACGAGGATCTTCACCGTCAGCGCGGACTCGCCGTGGTGGGCGGCCGCGTCAGAGCGCACGGATTCCATCGATCACTTCCTTGAGTACGCGCTCGCTGGGGAACTGCGCCACCGGCGCGGGACGCCGGACCTGAATCAGCGAGTGGTCGAGCAGATCACCGAGCAGGACACGGACCACCCCGAGGGGGAGTTCCAGATCCGACGCTATCTCGGCGACCGACAACGGGGTGCGGCAAAGCTCCAGGATCATGTCATGTTCCGGCTCCGGGGCCCACGGCGGCGCGGGAAGCGCGTCGTCCGCGGGCGCCGGCGGGTCCGCCGCGGCGATCAGCGCGACGAGGTCGAACTCCTCGCCGTCGTAGTGCGTCCGGCCCCCGGTGAGCGCGTACGGGCGGACCACGGGCCCCGCCGCGTCGTCGTACCAGGCCGTGCCGCCCATGTCACAGCCCGCCGGGCTCGGCCGCGGCCACCCGCGGGTCGGCGGACAGGTGCCGGCCGACCCGGGTGACGAGCATCGCCATCTCGTAGGCGATGATCCCGAGGTCGGCGTCGGCGGCGGCCAGCACGGCGAGGCAGGCCCCGCGCCCGGCGGCCGTCACGAACAGGAACGACGACTCCATCTCCACGATGGTCTGCCGGACGGGGCCGCCGCCGAAGGACTCCCCGGCCCCGCGCGCGAGGCTCTGGAAGCTGGCGGCGACCGCGGCCAGGTGGTCGGACTCCTCGCGGGCGAGGCCGCTGGACGCGGCGATCTTCAGCCCGTCGCTGGACAGCACCACCGCGTTCTGCACCGGGGCGACCCGCTGGACGAGACTGTCCAGCAGCCAGTTCAGGTCACCTCCGGCTCCGCCCGGGACCTCCGCGCCGGAGTGCTGGGCATGTGTCATCGGGTGTCGTCCTCCTGGTCACCGGGGTTGTGCGCGGCCTGCGCCGAGCCGGATGCCTCCGCGTCGGCCGCGTCCTGCCTGCCACGCTGCCAGCCGGCCTGCATGGCGGACAACATCGATCGCATCGCCTCGGCCGAGCGGGCCGCGTCGTCGCCCTGGTCCGCGTCCGGCGGGGCGGTCCCGCCCGGAGCGGTCCCGGCCGGCGCGGTCCCGGGCGGTTCGGCGGGCGGCCCGGCGGGCGGCGGGGGCTCGTCCACGGGGACGGGCGCGGCGAGCGGCATCCCGGCCGGCTCCGGGGCGGGCGGCGAACCCGGCGGCTCGGCGGCCGCGGGCGGCGCCTGCCCCTGCGCCGCGAGGTGCGCGTCCACCCGCTCCTTCAGCTGGGGCGCCAGGTGGGTCTGGCGCCTGCGCTTGGGCAGCTCGCCCTCCTTCGGCGGCGCCGCAGGCTCCGGCGGCGCCTCGGCCGGCGCGGGCGGCGGCGCGGACCCCCGGACCGGCTGCGGAGCGGGCTGCGAGGCGGGCAGCGGGGCGGCGGGCTCGGCGACCAGCCGCATCACCCCGCCGGACTCGCCTCCCGTGCGGCTCGCCGACGCCGACAGCGCCGCGGCCTGGTCCGGCAGCTCCTGCAGCGGCCCGGTGGGACGGCGTGCGGGCGGCTCCGCGTCGGCGGCGTTCTCCACGATGAGCGAGGCGGGGATCAGCGCGATCGCGGTCGTCCCGCCGTAGGGGGACGGGCGCAGCGTGACCGTGATGCCGTGCCGCTGCGCCAGCCGCGCCACGACGAACAGGCCGAGCTGCGCGCTGTCGGACGGGTCGAACTCGGGCGGGTTCGCGAGCCGCTCGTTGGCGGCGCGCAGCGCCTCCTCGGTCATCCCGAGGCCGCGGTCCTCGACCTCGATCGCGAAGCCGCTGGCGACGGCCTGCCCGCTGACCCGCACCGGCGACTGCGGCGGCGAGAACGTGGTGGCGTTCTCCACCACCTCGGCGAGCAGGTGGATGACGTCGGCGACGGCCGAGCCGAGCAGCGCGACCCGCGGCAGCGGCTGCACCCGGACGCGCGGGTAGTCCTCGACCTCGGCGACCGCGCCGCGCACCACGTCCACCAGCGGGACGGGGCGCCGCCAGCCGCGCCCGGCGCTCTTGCCGGCCAGGATGACCAGGCCCTCGGCGTGCCGGCGCATGCGGGTCGCGAGGTGGTCGAGGCGGAACAGGTCCGACAGCTCGGACGGGTCCTCGGTGCGGCGCTCCATCGTGTCGAGCAGGCTGAGCTGGCGGTGCAGCAGCGCCTGGTTGCGGCGCGCGAGGTTGACGAACACCTCGCTGATGCCGCGCCGCGCCGCGACCTCGCCCTCGGCGGCCTCCAGCACGGCCGCGCGGGCCCGGTCGAACGACTCGGCGATCTGCCGGATCTCGGTGATGCGGTAGTCGAGCTCGGGTTCCGGCTCGGGCTCGGCGGGGCGCCCGGCGATGATCTGCTCGGCGAGCTTCGGCAGCCGCTTCTGGGTGAAGTCGACGACGCCGCCCGCGAGCGTGCGGCACTCGCGCACCAGCCGCCGGGAGACGCGCACCGCGAGGAGGGACGACAGCACGATCGCGGCGAGCCCGAGGCCGCCGGCGAGGCCGAGCCGGGTGAACGCGCCGATCGCGATGTGCTGGCCGCGGGCGACGACCCCGTCGAGGATGTGGTTCTCCAGCTGGTACAGCTGCCCGTTGGCCGTGTCGGCGACCGACCGCCAGACGCTGGGCTCGATGACGGCGACGCCCCGCACGGTGCTCGGCTGCTTACCAGGCTGCGCGTTCTGCTGCCCGTCCGGCTGCGTGCCGTGCGCGTGCCCGGGCGTCGCGGCGGTGCCGGTCCCGTTCGCGCCGGTCCCGTTCGCGCCGGTCCCGTTCGTGCCCGTCCCGTTCGCGCCGGTGCCCGGGGCGCCGGCCCGGCGCGCCGCGGCCTGCGGCGGTTCGGCGCCGGCGATGACCTGGTCCTCCAGCTTCGTCATCCGCACGAAGGCGGGCGAGGACATCAGGCGCTCGTACCGGGCGTGGTCGGCGGCGGACAGGTCGCGCGCGCTGACCTCGTGCATCGTGTGGTGCGCCCCGACGAGCTTGGCGAACTGGGCGCGTTCGGCCGCGGTGATGCGGCCCGCGGCGAGCGCGCCGGTGAGCAGGGCGTCCTCGCGGGACATGAACTCGCGGGCCAGCCCGAAGGAGGTGAGCGTGCGGGCGCGGGCGGTGATGGACCCGTCCGCCGGCGCGGTCGAGCTGTAGACCGCGAAGCCGCCGTCGACGAGCTCGCTGTACGCGCGGAGCACCTCGGCGCGCCCGCCGGTCCGCTCGTCCACGCTGCGGCGGATGGACTTCAGCTCGCCGAGCCTGGCCACGAGGTCGTCCAGCTTCCGGACGACCTCCGGCTGGATCGCGCCCCGCAGCCCGCCGTCGCGGGCCCCCTCGCGCACCTCCTCGGCCGCCTCGTCGGTCGCCTGCCGCTGCGTGCGCAGCACGCCGGGGTCGTTGCGGGCGCCGCCCAGCTCGGCCAGCGACAGCCGCCGCTCCTTCTGCAGCCCGTCGATGAGCCGCTGGGTGGGCAGCACCGTCTTCTGCTGGAACTGGCGGCTCTGCAGCAGCTGGTGCGCGTCGCCGTAGGTGATGCCGGTGAGGAACGCCCACAGCGAGGCGAGCGCCAGCAGCGGCACGAGGACCAGCAGCGTGATCCTCGCCCGGATGGAGGCGAAACCGCGGGCCATCACGGCTGGCGGACCCTGCTCACTGTCTCGTCCTCCTGCACTGGGTCGTACGGCATTGGGGGGTGGGACATGCGGGGGAACCTCCCGATGCGTCTAGTACGGGGGTGTGCCGGAGCCTACTACGTCGCGGGTTCGCGGTGATCGGTCATCCGATCACCGCCCGGCGCCCCGGTCCGGTCCTGCTCCTCGTCCGGCCAGCTCAGCACGTGCTCCATCAGCGCGATGAGCACCTCCTTGGACGACTCGCGGCGGCGGACGTCGCACAGCACGACCGGGACGCCGGGGTCCAGGTCGAGCGCGATCGCGATGTCCTCGGCGCTGTGCGTCCGCACCCCGTCGAAGCAGTTCACCGCGACGACGAACGGGACGCCGCGGCGCTCGAAGTAGTCGATGGCCGGGAAGGAGCCCGCCAGCCGGCGGGTGTCGGCGATCACGACGGCGCCGATCGCCCCGGCCGCCAGCTCGTCCCACATGAACCAGAACCGCTCCTGGCCGGGCGTGCCGAACAGGTAGAGCAGCAGCTGGTCCGACAGCGTGATGCGGCCGAAGTCCATGGCGACGGTCGTGGTCGACTTGGCGCCGACGCCGGACACGTCGTCCACCCCGACGCCGCGGTCGGTCAGCGGCTCCTCGGTGTGCAGCGGCCTGATCTCGCTGATCGAGCCCACCATCGTCGTCTTGCCGGCGCCGAACCCGCCCGCGATGAGGATCTTGGTGGTCACCGGCGGGCGGGAGGCGAGGCCCGTCCGCTCAGAGTGCGCGTAGGCCATTGAGCACCTCCCTCAGCACGCCGTTCGGCGGGCGCCGCCCGGCCGCGGGCTGCGCCTCGGCGACGACCGCGACGAGCCCCTCCTCCCGCAGGTCGCCGAGCAGCACCCGGACGACGCCGATGGGCAGCCCGAGGTCGGCCGCCAGGTCGACGACCGGGACCGGCGACGCGCAGCGGCGCAGCACGCGCGCGTGGTCGGGGCTGTAGCGCAGCCGGTCACCGGGCGGGACGCCGGTGGCGGCCACGACCGCGATGAGCTCGAAGCCGTCCCCGTCCGGGCGGGTCCGGCCCCGGGTCAGCGCGTACGGACGCACGAGCGGACCGGCGTCCCGGTCCAGCCACCGCTCTGCCGAGGGGTCCATCGGTCAGAATCCTCGCGGCGCGGCTCCCCCGGCGCCTCCGAACTCCTCGCCGGCCGCGTCACCGCCGAACCTCGGGCTCGCCTGCAGGTGCTGCCCGACCCGCTTGACCAGCACGGCCATCTCGTAGGCCACCAGACCGGCGTCGGCCTCCGCCTCGGCGAGGACGGCGAGGCAGGTGCCGTCGCCCGCGGCCGTTACGAACAGCAGCAGCGCGTCCATCTCGATGATGGTCTGCCGGACGTTGCCGCCGGCGAAGTGCCGGCCGGCGCCGCGCGCGAGGCTCTGCACGCCGGACGCCAGCGCCGACAGGTGCTCGGCGTCCTCGCGGGCGAGCTCGTTGGAGGCCGCGACCGCCAGGCCGTCCCGCGACAGGATCACCGCCTGCCGCACCGTCGTCACCCGTTCGGCGAAGTCGTTGAGCAGCCAGTTCAGCTCACCGGTCACGGTGTTGTGCATCATCGGGTTCCCTCATCCCCCACATCCGTCGCGCGGCCGCGCCGCCATCCCTGCTGTATCGATGCCATCAGCGAGCGTGCCTCCTCGGGCGAGCGTGCGATGCCTCCGGAGGGTCCCCCGCCCGCCGGTACCGGCGGCGGCGGGGGCCTCTTGCGCAGCTGCGGCGCCAGGTTCTTCTGCCTGACCCTGCGGGGGAGCCCGGCGTGCGTCGCCGCCGGCTCCCAGTCGTCGTCCTCGGCGGCGCGCGCGCCGCCGTCCTCCTCCTGCTCCACGTCCTGCTCCACGGTCGCCACGGGCTGCGGTACGGCCTCGTCGGACCAGGGGTTCGGCGCCGGACGCGGCGGGACCGGGACCGCAGGGCGCTCGGGGTCGCCCCACGGCCCGGTCAGCTCCGGCAGCACGGGCGGCTCCTCCGCGACCCGGGCCTGCGCGGGCTCCGCGTCCGCGCCCTCGGGCTCCACCAGCTCGGCGTCCACGGGCTCCGGCTCGGCGGGCTCCGGCTCCGCGGGGGCCGACTCCGTGCGGTCGGCGTCGCGCAGCGGGACGACGGCCTCGCCGCGCGGCGCGGGCGCGGAACCCCGCTCGCCGTCCGCCCGCGTGTCGAGCGGGGACGCCTCGCCGGGCTCCGCGCCCGGGGGCAGCATGCCCGCCGCCATCTGCTCCGCCGGGACGACCAGCTCGTGCGGCAGCAGCACGACCGCGGTCACGCCGCCGTACGGGGACCGCTGCAGCGTCACGGAGATGTCGTGCCGGGCGGCGAGCCGCGCGACGACGAACAGGCCGAGCTGGTCGGTGTCGACGAGGTCGTACTCGGGCGGCTCGGCGAGCCGCCGGTTGGCCTCGGCGAGCAGCTCCGGCTTGACGCCGAGGCCGCGGTCCTCGATCTCGACGGCGAACCCGGCGCCGACCCGCTCGGCCTTGACCCGCACCTCGGTGTTCGGCGGGGAGAACGTCGCGGCGTTCTCGATCAGCTCGGCGAGCAGGTGGACGACGTCGGTCACGGCGGCGCCGATGAGGCCGTCCGCGGAGTCGGTGAGGACGGTGGCGCGGGTGTAGTCCTCGATCTCCGAGACCGCGGCGCGCAGCACGTCGGCGATCCGGACGGGCTGCCGCCAGCCGCGCCCGGGGGTGGCGCCGGACAGGATGATCAGGCTCTCCGCGTGCCGCCGCATGCGGGTGGTGAGATGGTCGATGCGGAACAGGTCTTCCAGGTCGTCGGCCTCGGCGCGGCTCTCCAGCCCGTCCAGCATCGTGAGCTGGCGGTGCAGCAGCGACTGGTTGCGGCGGGCGATGTTGAGGAAGATGCGGCTGACGCCGGCGCGCAGCTCGGCCTGGCCGACGGCGGCGTCGACGGCGGTCCGCTGCACCTTGGCGAACGAGTCGGCGAGCTGGGCGATCTCGGTGGTGCTGCCCGCGTGCAGGGGCGGCGCCTCCGCGGCGACGTCCACGCTCTCGTTGCGGCTGAGCCGCTCGACGACGCCGGGCAGCCGCCGCTCGGCCAGCTCCTCGGCGGAGCCGCGCAGCCCGACCAGCTCGCGGATGAACCCGCGCGCGAACCGCAGCGACAGCAGCACCGACGCGAGAATGGCCAGCAGGCCGATCCCGCCGACGACGCCGAGCCGGACGTAGGCGTCGCGGCCCTGCTGGTCGGCGTGCTCGGCGGCCTGCCGGGAGTTGTCGAGGACCATCTCGTTGATCGACTGGATCAGCGGCTCCGCGGTCCGCTGCCACTCCTGGGTCCCGACGGGCAGCGCCTTGCGCGGGTCCGCGTTCGCGATGCGGTCCTCGATCGACTTGAAGTTCTGGTACTGCGGCGACGCGAAAACCGGCGCGACGCCGGTCCGGTAGACGACGGGGTCGAGCAGCGTGCGCTGCTTGATCCACTGCCAGCGCTGCTCGCCGACCATCTCGACGAACAGCCGGTGCTCGGCGGGGGTCATCCGGCCCTTGGTGACGACGGCGGACGCGATCAGCGCGTTCTCCCGCTGCAGCAGCTCCATGCCGCGGGCCGCGTGCCGGGTGGACAGCGTCCAGTTGTAGACGTCGGCGTCGTCGATGACGATGAGGCCGTCGTACAGCCGGTGGAGGTCGTCGACCATCGTGCTGTAGCTGTTGATCGCGGTCAGCCGGTCGACGAGCCTGCCGTCGACCGCCGCGCGGAGCCCGCCGAGCCCGCCGAACGCCCGCAGGACGTCGGTGACGCGGCTGTCCATCTCCTCGGTCGTCGCGTCCTGCGCGGCCTCGGAGGTGGCCTCGACGCGGAACCGCTCGACGGCCTGGTCGACGCGGGCGCGCTGGGCGACGAGGGAGACGGGCGGCCCGCCGGGGCTGTTGCGCGGCGTGCTGAGGAACGTCGCGGACATCTGCCGCTCCCTGCCCAGCTCGACCAGCACGCTCTGGCCGCTCGGCCCGAACTTGCGGTCGAGGGTGTGGTATTTGCGCTGGGCCAGGGCTTCGCGGCCGCTGGCACTCGCGGCGTACCCCCACAGCGCGACCAGCGAGAGCAGTGGCACGAGCAGCAGCGCGGTCACCTTGGAGCGAATCGATCGCGTACGGGGGGTTTTCATGTGACCTCGAACGTTCCGGCCAGGAGGGTCCATGGATCATAAAGGCGGCCCGTGACGGGACCGCAACCCCTTTGGCGCCTTTCGGACGCATTGGTGTCCTTCCGCGTCACCTGCGGCGATGCGCACGGCCCGGGTGATCTTGCCGCATCCGCCGCAACCGGATAGCGGCAAATCAGGACAATTTGCTTCATTTCCCCCTGTTGCTCGGGAGCATTGCGCCATACTCTGCTTCTTCACCACCGCTCGCGTCGCGCCGGCACGGGAAGGAGACCCGCGATCCATACAGGCAACGACGGAGGCCGGAACGAGGTCGCCCCCGCCGGGCCGAGGGACACGGTCCACCGGGACGGGAGGACTGCTCCCGGGCCCGAGGGCGTTACGATTCCCGCCGTGAGTCCCGAAAGCCAGGCATCCGAGGCACTGCCGTCGCGACGCCGCCGCGCCCCCCGCGGCGGCCGGCACCGCGGCGACGAGTCCTTCCTCCTGCCCCCCGGATCCCCCACGCTGGTCCTGGCCGTGCCCGGGCACGCCCGGCAGGCCGGCGCCGAGACCGCCGCCGAGCTGGCCAGGCTCGTCGAGATGGAGCACACCGGCCAGCCCGCGGCCGTCGGCTACCTGGACGGCGAGGAGGCGGGCCTGCACGGCGTCCTCGCCGGGCTGCGGCAGGAGCCGGACGAGCTAGCGGCCGTCGTGGTGCCGCTGTCCACCGGCCCCGACCCGAGGTTCGACCGGGCCGTGCACGGCGCCGTGGCCTCCTCGCCGGTGCGCGCCGTCGCCGCCGAGCCGCTCGGCCCGCACCCGCTCATCGCCGAGGCGCTGCACGACCGGCTCGCCGACGCCGGCCTCGCCCGCGCCGACCGGATCCGGCTGATGACGATGGTGACCGCCGCGTCCGGCGTCATCGTCGCGACGCCGGGGGACGCGACCGCCGTCCGGCAGGCCGAGGTCACCGGCGTGCTGCTCGCCTCCCGGCTGGCCGCGCCGGTCTTCACCGCCTCGCTGAACGACGAGGCGTCCGTCAAGGCCGCGGCGGAGCAGCTGCGCGCGGCGGGCGCCGCGTCCATCGCGGTCGCGCCGCACCTGATCGGCCCCGAGCCGGAGGCGGCGCTGGTCGCGTCCGCCGCCGCGGTCGTGGGCGCCCCCTACTCGGCGCCGCTCGGCGCCCACCCGGCCCTGGCGCGCCTGGCCGCCCTGCGCTACGTGGAGGCGCTCTCCACCGCCCTCGCCGAGTAGGCCCCTCCCCGGGCGGCTCGCCGGGCGGCCCAGGGGCCGTCCCCCTGGGCCTTTCCAGCCGGCGTCGTCAGCGGTTCTTGAATTCCGGCGCGCGCTTCTCCAGCGTCGCCGCCATGCCCTCCGCGAGGTCCTCGCTGAAGAAGGCGAGCGTCTGGACGGCCGTCTCCGCGGCGAGCTGGCGGCGGAGGCCGGGCGCGTCCAGGGACGCGTTGAGCAGTTCCTTCGTGCGGCGCAGGCCGTACGGGGACTTGGCGAGCAGCTCGCCGGCGAGCGCCTGCGCGCCGGCCAGGTCCGCGCCCTCGGCGGTGATCTCGGTGATCAGGCCGAGCTCGTCGGCACGGTGCACGTCCAGCCGCTGCGCGCGGTAGGCGACCTCCGCGGCCTTCGCCGGGCCGATCAGGCGCGGCAGCAGCCAGGAGAGCCCGCAGTCCCCGGCCGACAGGCCGAGGTTCGTGAACGGCACGACGAACCGGGTGGTCGGGTCGGCGACCCGCAGGTCGCAGGCCAGCGCCCAGGACACCCCCATGCCCGCGACCGGGCCGTGCAGCGCCGCGATCACCGGCTGCGGGATCTCCCGCAGCCGGGCGGTGACCTCGGCGCCGCGCGCGATGCCCCGGTAGAGCCGCTGGACGCGGCCCTCGGCGCTCTCCCCGCCCGGGTCGCCGCCCTGGATGTCCATGCCCGAGCAGAACCCGCGGCCCTCGCCGGTGAGCACGACCACGTGGGTGGACGGGTCGCGCGCCAGCTCGTTGAGGGCGTCGAGCATCTCCTCGGTCAGGGCGCCGTCGACGGCGTTCAGGCGCTCCGGCCGGGACAGGGTGATCGTGACGACCCCGTCCCGGCGGTCGAGCTTGATCCCGCTCAACGGCTCAGGAGGTGAGCTGCTGGATCAGCGGGCCCATCTGCTCGCCGACGTTCTTGAACACCGTCAGCGGCTCGGCGGCGCTGACGGCCGCCCAGTTGTCCCGGACGTCCTCGACCGTCAGGGTGGTCTTCTGCCCGTAGCCGGGGCCCTCCGCGATGAAGATCTTCGCGATCCGGCCGCCGCCGACGGTGTAGACCTCGCCGGAGTCCTCGTTGGCCTCGTGCACCAGCCAGGCGACGAGCGGCGTCACCTGCTCGACGCCCAGCTTGTCGGCGAAGTCCGCGGGCAGCAGGTCCTCGGTCATCCGGGTCCAGGCGACCGGGGCGATCGCGTTGGCCTTGATGTTGTACTTGGCGCCCTCGTGGGCGAGGGTCTTGGTGAACCCGACCAGGCCCATCTTCGCCGTGGCGTAGTTGGCCTGGCCGAAGTTGCCGAACAGGCCCGCCGGGGACGAGGTGTTCACGATCCGGCCGTAGCCCTGCTCGCGCAGGTGCGGCCAGGCGGCGCTCGACACCAGGAACGAGCCGCGCAGGTGGACGGCGATGACCGCGTCGAACTCCTCGACGGACATGTTCTTGAAGGACTTGTCGCGCAGGATGCCCGCGTTGTTGACGACGATGTCGACCTTGCCGAACGCGTCCAGCGCGGTCTTGATCACGGCCTGCGCGCCCTCGGGGGTCGCGACGTTGTCGGGGTTCGCGACGGCCTCGCCGCCGTTCTTCGCGATCTCGTCCACGACCTCCTGGGCGGGGCCGGCGGAGGCGCCGACACCGGACCGGTCGCCGCCGAGGTCGTTGACGACGACCTTCGCGCCGCGCGCGGCGAGCTCCAGGGCGTGCTGCCGGCCGAGGCCGTGGCCGGCCCCGGTCACGACCGCGACCCGGCCGTCGTAGCGCAGTTCCGACATTCGCTTCTCCTCACATCGTGGGGCCCGCCCCCAGGAAACCATCCGGGGGTTACCAAGTGGTACCCACTAAACCGAATCTCGCTCGGGCACGCTCCACCGGGGTCCTCCCCCGCGTACGATGGGCGGAAGGGAAGTTGCGCTGAACGCCGCAATTCGCCGGAGCCGCCGCGTAGTCTCGGGCGAACGCAGGGAGCAACGCGCGAGGAGCAACGGAGGTCCCGTCTCGATGACCCTTGCCGATGCGCCGACCGCAGGCCGCCGCCCGTACCGCATCGTGCAGTGGGCGACGGGCACGCTCGGACGCAGCGCGATCAGGGGCGTCCTCGACCGCGGCGACATGGAGCTGGCCGGCGTCTGGGTGCACACCCCCGCCAAGGAGGGCGCCGACGCCGGGGCCCTCGCCGGCCGCGATCCCATCGGGGTCGCCGCGACCCGCGACATCGAGGACATCCTGGCGCTGGACGCCGACTGCGTGATCTACGCCCCGAGCCCGGTGCACGACCGGTTCGCCGAGCTCGACACGATCTGCGCGCTGCTGGCGTCCGGCAAGAACCTGATCTCCCTCAGCGGGCTCGTCTACCCGCACGCGCACGGCCCGCAGTTCGTCGGCGAGCTGGAGCAGGCGTGCAAGCGGGGCGGGACGACCGTGCACGGCAGCGGCGTCAGCGGCGGCTTCATGGCGGACGTGATGCCGCTGGTGCTGTCGCGGCTGTCCCGGCGGATCACCCACGTCTACGCCCGCGAGTGCTCCGACTTCGCCCGCCACCCGTCCTGGCGGATGATCCACGACATGCTCGGCTTCGGCAAGTCCGAGGAGGCCTACCAGCGGGCGCTGCGGCCGAACCGCGCCGCGATGCGCGCGATGTTCGGCGAGAGCCTGCACCTGGTCGCGGCGGGCCTCGGCGTCGACCTCGACGAGATCGACGTGGACGTCGACTACCGGCTCGCCGGCACCGACCTCGCCACCGCCGCCGGCCCGATCCCGCGGGGCACCGTCGCCGCGGCCCGCTGGACGTTCAGCGGCATCGCCGCCGGGCGCCCCGTCATCACCGTCGAGGTGGTGCACAAGGCCGACGCCGCGCGGATGTCCGACGAGTGGGGGCGGCCCGGGTACTCGCTGCGGGTGGACGGCCGCCCGTCGCTGACGCTCGCCGCCGGCGAGGACTGGGTCTCCGATGTGATCTCCGCCGCGTCCGCGCACGCGCTGAACTCCGTCCCGGCCGTGTGCGCCGCCGAACCCGGGATCCGCACCTACCTCGACCTGCCGATGATCAGCGGCCGCATGCACGTGTGACCGCCCGCCGCGGCCGCTACGGCAGCGGCCGCGCGGGAGCGCCCCCGGCCTCCGCGCCGGCATCGGCGCCCCCCTCCGCGCCGGCCTGCGCCCCGGCCTCCTCGCGGGCCTCCCTGCGGCGCTTGCGGACCCGCCACACCGCCAGCGCCGCGACGGCCGCCACCGCGAGCCCGATCGCGAGGCCCCGGCCCGCCAGCTTCGCCGCGTGCTCGAACGCCGCGCCGGCGAAGTAGCCGCCGAGCGTGAACGTCACCACCCAGGTCACGCCGCCGACGACGTTGAACGCCAGGAACTTCGGGTACGGCAGCCGCGAGCTGCCCGCCAGCGCCGGCATGAGCGCCCGCAGCAGCGCGGTGAACCGCCCGATGAACACCGCGAACGCGCCCCTGCGGCGGATGAGGTCCTGCGCGCCCGCGACCTTGGCTCGGTGCTTGCGCATCATCCGGACGTCCAGCAGCCGCGGCCCGTACCTGCGGCCGATCTCGTAGCCGACGGAGTCGCCCACGACCGCCGCGGCCACCGCGATGACGAGCAGCAGCGCGAGCGACAGCACGTCCTGGCTCGCGAGGACGCCGCCGACGACGATCGCCGTCTCGCCCGGGAACACGAACCCGACGAACAGCGCCGCCTCGGCGAACACCAGCGCCGCGATGAGGAGGTAGACCGTCGCGGGCGGGAGCCCGTCCACCAGGGCGTTGAACTGCTCGAGCATGGACCCCCGCCATCTCGTACGCCGGGACCGCGACCGCGGCCGTTTCACACCTGGTAACGACGGTTATGGTAGCCGCGGGGTTCCCCTGCCCGGATCGGCCGTTCGGACGATGATGGCGCCCGGCGGCCGGACATCGGGCCCGGCGGCCGAGACCGGGCCCGGCGACCATGGAGGCACGCATGAGCGTTCAGGAGGTCGAAGGAGGCCGGTTCGTCCGGCAGCCGAACCGGTTCACCGACCGGATCACCGCGGACGGGTCGTCCGGGTATCCCGCCGAACCCGGCCGCTACCGGCTGTTCGTCTCCTACGCGTGCCCGTGGGCGCACCGGACCCTCATCGTGCGGCGCCTGCTCGGCCTGGAGGACGCGATCAGCGTCGCCGTCGTCGACCCCATCAGGGACGAGAGGGGCTGGCGGTTCCCCGACCGCGACCCCGTCACAGGCGCGGTCTTCCTGTCCGAGCTGTACCTCTCCACCGACCCGTCGTTCCAGGGCCGCTACACCGTCCCGTGCATCTGGGACACCGAGACCGGGCGCCTGGTCACCAACGACTTCCCGAACATCACCACGATGTTCGAGACGGAGTTCACCGCCCACCACCGGCCGGGGGCGCCCGACCTGTACCCGGAGGCGCTCCGCGCCGAGATCGACGAGCTGAACGACCTCGTCTACACCACCGTCAACAACGGGGTCTACAAGGCGGGGTTCGCCACGTCACAGGACGCCTACGAGGAGGCGTTCGACGCCCTCTTCGACACCCTCGACCGCCTGGAGGAGCGCCTCTCCTCCAGCCGCTACCTGTTCGGCGACGAGATCACCGAAGCCGACGTCCGCCTCTACCCCACGCTGGCCCGCTTCGACGCCGTCTACCACGGGCACTTCAAGTGCAACCTGCGGCGCCTGGTCGACTACGAGAACCTCTGGGCGTACGCGCGCGACCTGTACTCGATCCCCGCGTTCGGCGAGACGACGAACTTCGACCACATCAAGCGCCACTACTACGTGACGCAGCGCAACATCAATCCGTCCGGCGTGGTCGCCAAGGGCCCGGCCGTCGACTGGACCGCTCCGCACGGCCGGGACCGCTGACTCCGTCCGTAGTTATGCTGGCGGATCTGCACCGATCCGCACGAAAGGCATGACCCGACCATGCGCAGCCAGTTCTTCGGCAACCTCGATCAGGGCCAGCAGCTTCCCGGCCATTTCGCCCTCCAGAACTCCAAGATGCTCCGCGTCCACCTCAACGGGGACGTCCTCGCCCGGCAGGGCTCCATGGTCGCGTTCCAGGGCCAGATGGAGTTCGACTACGAGGGCTCCGGCGGCATCGGCAAGTTCATGAAGAAGGCCCTCACCGGCGAGGGCGTGCCGCTGATGCGCGTCAAGGGCCAGGGGCTGCTGTTCGTCGCGAACGACGCCGACGACATCCACCTCTTCTACCTGGAGAACGAGGGCCTCACCGTCAACGGCAAGAACATCCTCGCCTTCGACTCGACCCTGCAGTGGGACATCAACCGCGTCCAGGGCGCGGGCATCGCCGCGGGCGGCCTGTTCAACACCACGCTGACCGGCACCGGCTGGGTGGCCCTCACCACGCACGGCACCCCCGTCATGCTCGACTGCGGCCGCGCCCCGACGTTCGCGGACGGCCAGTCCGCCGTGGCGTGGAGCACCAGCCTCCAGGTCGGCGTCAACCGCACCTTCAAGGCGGGCGCGCTCATCGGCCGCGGCAGCGGCGAGGCCATGCAGCTGGCCTACCAGGGTCAGGGCTTCGTCCTCGTCCAGGCCAGCGAGGGGCCGACCGTCCCGCCCCACACGCACTGATTCGCCCGGCGGCGCCGTCTCTACAGTAGCCTGGGGGACGTCTCAGAACTCACCTGCGAGCAGCGGAAGAGGGCGATCTCCGCCGTGTCGACAGAGTCGTCGCAAACTAGTGCCGACCCAAAGATCACAGATTTCGGCGCCAACGAGTGGCTGGTCGACGAGCTGTACCAGAAGTACCTCGAAGACCCGAACTCCGTTGACGAAGCCTGGTGGAACTTCTTCGCGGACTACCAGCCGGACAGCCGACCGCCGTCCGCGGGCCCCGCGTCCCCGCCGGCGAACGCCGAGAGCGCGGCCCAGGCCGCCAACGGCACCGCGGCCGCTCCGCCGACGGCGCAGCGCCCGGTGGCGCCGCCCCCGGCGCCGCCGAAGCCCGCGCCGCAGCCGGCCCCGAAGACGGCGGAGAAGCCTGCTCCGCCGCCGGTGCCGGCGGGCGCCGAGGAGGTCCGGCTGCGCGGCGTCGCCGCCCGGACCGCCGCCAACATGGAGGCCAGCCTCGGCGTCCCCACGGCGACGAGCGTGCGGGCCGTCCCGGCGAAGCTGCTGATCGACAACCGCATCGTCATCAACAACCACCTCAAGCGCGGGCGCGGCGGCAAGGTCTCGTTCACGCACCTCATCGGGTACGCGATCGTCAAGGCGCTCGCGGCGATGCCCGAGATGAACGCCGCCTACACCGAGGTCGACGGCAAGCCCGTGCTGATCAGGCCGGAGCACGTCAACTTCGGGCTGGCCATCGACCTGCAGAAGAGCGACGGCTCCCGGCAGCTCGTCGTGCCGAGCATCAAGGCCGCCGACACACTGGACTTCCGCCAGTTCTGGGCCGCCTACGAGGAAATCGTCCGCAAGGCCCGGGGCGGCAAGCTCACCCTGGAGGACTTCCAGGGCACCACGATCAGCCTGACGAACCCGGGCACGATCGGCACGGTCCACTCGGTGCCGCGGCTGATGCCCGGCCAGGGCACGATCATCGGCGTGGGCGCGATGGAGTACCCGGCCGAGTTCGCGGGCGCGTCCGGCGAGACGCTGTCGCGCATGGGGATCAGCAAGGTGATGACGCTGACCTCCACCTACGACCACCGGATCATCCAGGGCGCGCAGTCCGGCGACTTCCTGCGCCGCATCCACGAGCTGCTGCTCGGCGCGGACGGCTTCTACGACGAGATCTTCGAGGCGCTGCGCATCCCGTACGAGCCGGTGCGCTGGGTCAAGGACATCTCCGCCACCCACGACGACGACGTCGCCAAGGTCGCCCGCGTCCACGAGCTGATCCACGCCTACCGGGTCCGCGGCCACCTGATGGCCGACACCGACCCGCTGGAGTACAAGCAGCGCCGCCACCCCGACCTCGACATCCTCAAGCACGGCCTCACCCTGTGGGACCTGGAGCGCGAGTTCGCCACCGGCGGGTTCGGCGGCAAGCCGACGATGAAGCTGCGCGACATCCTCGGCGTGCTGCGGATGGCGTACTGCCGCACGGTCGGCATCGAGTACATGCACATCCAGGACCCGGAGGAGCGCGCCTGGATCCAGGAGCGCGTCGAGGTCCCGCACGAGAAGCCGTCGCGCGAGGAGCAGCTGCACGTGCTGCGCCGCCTCAACAGCGCCGAGGCGTTCGAGACGTTCCTGCAGACGAAGTTCGTCGGGCAGAAGCGCTTCTCCCTGGAGGGCGGCGAGTCCGTCATACCGCTGCTGGACTCGGTGATCTCGGCTGCGGCGAAGGCCAGCCTGGACGAGGTCGTCATCGGCATGGCGCACCGCGGCCGGCTGAACGTCCTCGCCAACATCGTCGGCAAGTCCTACGGGCAGATCTTCGGCGAGTTCGAGGGCAACCTCGACCCGCGCAGCGCGCAGGGCTCCGGCGACGTGAAGTACCACCTCGGCGCGTCCGGCGACTTCGTCGCGCGCGACGGCTCCAAGATCCACTGCGAGCTGGTCGCGAACCCGTCGCACCTGGAGACCGTCGACCCGGTGCTGGAGGGCGTCGTCCGCGCCAAGCAGGACGTCCTGGACGTCGGCGAGGCCGGCTTCACCGTGCTGCCGATCCTGATCCACGGCGACGCCGCGTTCGCCGGGCAGGGCGTGGTGGCCGAGACGCTGAACCTGTCGCAGCTGCGCGGCTACCGCACCGGCGGCACCGTGCACGTCATCATCAACAACCAGGTCGGCTTCACCACCGCCCCCGAGTACTCGCGGTCCAGCGTGTACGCGACGGACGTGGCGCGGATGATCCAGGCGCCGATCTTCCACGTGAACGGCGACGACCCGGAGGCGTGCGCGCGCGTCGCCCGGCTGGCGTTCGAGTACCGGCAGACGTTCAAGAAGGACGTCGTCATCGACATGGTCTGCTACCGGCGCCGGGGCCACAACGAGGGCGAGAACCCCTCGTTCACCCAGCCGCTGATGTACGACCTGATCGACGCCAAGCGCTCGGTGCGCAAGCTCTACACCGAGGCCCTGATCGGCCGCGGCGACATCACGGTGGAGGAGGCCGAGCAGGCGCTCCGCGACTACCAGGAGCAGCTGGAGCGGGCCTTCACCGAGACCCGCGAGGCGGCGAAGAAGCCCCTGGAGCCGGGCTCGGTCGTGAAGCCGGACGTCGAGGAGCGCATCCCGATCGACCACGGCAAGGCCGGGACGGCGATCCCGCAGGAGACCGTCAAGCGGATCATCGAGACCCAGGTCAGCCTGCCGGAGGGCTTCACCCCGCACCCGCGGCTCCAGCCGATCCTGCAGCGCCGCGCGCAGATGATCGAGGACGACGCGGTCGACTGGGCGACCGGCGAGCTGCTAGCGATGGGCTCGCTGCTGATCGACGGCCACCCGGTGCGGCTCGTCGGGCAGGACACCCGCCGCGGCACGTTCGGCCAGCGGCACGCGGTGCTCGTCGACCGCAAGACGGGCGAGGAGTACACGCCGCTGAAGCAGTTCGGGCAGGGCGTGTCGAAGTTCTACGTGCACGACTCGCTGCTCAGCGAGTACGCGGCGATGGGCTTCGAGTACGGCTACTCGATGACCCGCCCCGACGCCCTGGTCTGCTGGGAGGCCCAGTTCGGCGACTTCGCCAACGGCGCCCAGTCGGTGGTGGACGAGTACATCTCGTCCGGCGAGCAGAAGTGGGGCCAGCACTCCAGCGTCGTGCTGCTGCTGCCGCACGGCTACGAGGGCCAGGGGCCCGACCACTCGTCCGCGCGGATCGAGCGGTACCTGCAGCTGTGCGCGCAGGACAACATGACCGTGGTGTACCCGACCACGCCGGCGAACTACTTCCACCTGCTGCGCTGGCAGGTGCTGTCGGGCCGGCACAAGCCGCTGATCGTGTTCACCCCGAAGTCGCTGCTGCGGCTGAAGGCGGCCACGTCCCCGGTCGCGGAGATCACCGGCGGCGCGTTCCAGCCGGTCATCCCGGAGAGCGACCCGGCGATCGACCCGGCGGGCGTGCGGCGGGTGCTGCTCACCACCGGCAAGATCTACTACGACGTCGTGAAGGCCCGGCGGGAGACCGGCGCGACCGACACGGCGGTCGTCCGGATCGAGCGGCTCTACCCGCCGCCGGTCGACGAGATCAAGGCGGAGCTGGCGAAGTACCCGGCGGACGCCGAGATCGTGTGGGTGCAGGACGAGCCCGCCAACATGGGCGCCTGGCCGTTCATGGCGCTGAAGCTGCCGCACCACATCGAGGGCCTGAAGATGTCGCGGGTGTCGCGCCCGGCGTCGTCGTCGCCCGCGGTGGGTTCGGCGAAGCTGCACCAGGCCGAGCAGGAGGCGCTGATCGCCAGACTCTTCGGCGAGCGGAAGCAGGCCTGACGGCGGCAGGATTCACGCAGACCCGAGGGCTCCGGTGCGTTCGCGCCGGGGCCCTCGGCGTCCCGAGCGCAAGATCAAATAGGAAGACCAGTCTCATGTACTTCACCGATCGGGGCATCGAGGAGCTGACGGACCGGCGCGGCGCGGAGGAGGTCAGCCTGACCTGGCTGGCCGAGCGGCTCCGCGAGTTCGTGGACCTGAACCCCGAGTTCGAGACGCCCGTCGACCGCCTCGCCACCTGGCTCGCCCGCCTGGACGACGAGGACGACGAGTGACCCGCACCGCAATACGCGATATGTCTTGACTTTCGAGACACGCGACATATCGTGTTACTGACGGACGAGCTGGACGAAGGGCACATCGCGATGTCGCGCTGGACGATCGAGGAACCCACCACCCTGGACTTCGACGGCGTGGTCGCCCTGCGGGTCACGGTGATCGCGGGCAGCGTCTCGGTCCTCGCGTCCGACGAGCGCCCGTCCGTCATCGTCGGCGGCGTCGAGGGCCCGCCGCTCGTGGTCACGCACGAGGCCGGCATGCTCACCGTCACCCACGAGAAGCTGTGGGAGGGGGTGCTGAGCTGGCTGCGCACCCACAAGGCGCGCGCCGAGATCACGGTGACCGTCCCGCACGACTGCCCGGTCTCGCTGAACCTCGTGTCGGCGGACGCGATCGTGACCGGCATGACGACCCGCACGTCCATCAAGAGCGCCTCCGGCGACGTCACGCTCGACGGCGTCGCGGGCGCCATCGACGCCAACACCGTGTCCGGCGCGATCGAGGCGCAGGGCCTGGACGGGACGGTCTCGTTCACGTCCGTGTCCGGCGACCTGGCCCTCGCCGCCGCGTCCGTCGGCCGGCTCGGCGCCCGCACGGTCAGCGGCCGCATCGCCGCCGACGTCGAGCTGTCCGGCGGCGCCGGCGTGGACGTCAACACCGTGTCCGGGGAGGTGGCGCTGCGCATCCCCGAGTCCGCCGGCGCGCAGGTCTCGCTCAGCTCGGCCGCCGGGCGGATCGAGACGTCCTTCCCCGAACTCGGCCGCCAGGAGCGGACCATCGCGCAGAGCGTCGCCGGCAAGCTCGGCGACGGCTCCGGCCGGCTGACGGTCAACACCGTGTCCGGCGCGATCACCCTTCTCGGCCGCGACGACGACTCCCCCGAGATCACCACCGGTCCCCGAATGGAGAAGTGAGCACGTGAGCCCCGTTTTCGGGCACGGCCGGCTGCGGCTGTACCTGCTGAAGCTGCTGGAAGAGAGCCCGCGGCACGGCTATGAGGTGATCCGGCTGCTGCAGGACCGGTTCCTCGGGGTCTACTCGCCGTCCCCCGGCACCATCTACCCGCGGCTCGCCCGGCTGGAGGCGGAGGGCCTGGTCACGCACGAGGTGATCAAGGGCAAGAAGGTGTACTCGCTGACCGCCAAGGGCCGCGAGGAGCTGGAGCGCCGGATGGACGAGCTCGCCGAGCTGGAGGAGGAGATCGCCGCCTCGGCGCAGGAGTTCGCGCGCGGCGTGCAGGAGGACGTCCGGCAGACCGTGCGGACGCTGCGCGAGGAGCTGACGCAGGCCGCCCGGACGATGCGCGACCAGCACAAGGCCGCCTCCAAGGACGCGTGGAAGGAGACCGCCGAGCGCCAGAAGGAGGAGTGGAAGCGGCAGAAGGAGTACTGGCGCGAGCAGAAGCAGGCGTGGAAGGAGGAGTGGCGGAAGAACTGGGACGACGCCTGGAAGACGGCGACCGGCACCCGCGAGGACGTCGCCCGCCTCAAGCTGGAGCGCCTGCTCCGCAAGTTCGTCGAGGACGTCCGCAGGTCGGCGCACAAGGCCCGCCTGGACGAGGACGGCCTCGCCGCCGCCCAGGCCCTGCTGGACGAGACCCGGGAGCGGCTGAAGGACGAGGTCTTCCGCAGGGAGCCGTGACCGGGCCCGCCCGGCCGCGGCTCCCCCGCCTCACGACGTGAAGACGATCTTGCCGAACAGGTCGCCCTCGGCCATCGCGGCGAACCCCTCGCGGGCCCGGCCGAGCGGCAGCGCCCGGTCGATCAGCGGCTTGGTGCCCGTCTTCACCAGGAACCGCGCGAGCCGCTCCAGCTGCGCCCGCGTCCCCATGGTGGAGCCGACCACCGACAGCTGCAGGAAGAACACCCGGTTCAGCTCCGCCGGCGGCACCTGCCCGCTGGTGGCGCCGGACACCACGATCCGCCCGCCGGGCCGCAGCGACTTCAGCGAGTGCGACCAGGTCGCCTGCCCGACGGTCTCGATGACCGCGTCGACCCGCTCGGGCAGCCGCGCGCCGGACTCGAACGCGGCGTCCGCGCCCAGCTCCTCGGCCCGCTTGCGCTTGGCCTCGCTCCGGCTCGTCGCGTAGACGCGGAACCCGGCGGCCGACGCCAGCGCGATCGCGGCCGTCGCCACGCCTCCCCCGGCGCCCTGCACCAGCACCGACGACCCCGGCTGCAGCCCGGCCTTGTCGAACAGCATCCGGTAGGCGGTGAGCCACGCCGTCGGCAGGCAGGCCGCCTCCTCGAACGACAGCTCGGCGGGCTTCGGCACGAGGTTGCGGCGCGGCACCGCGACCTTCTCCGCGAATGTCCCCTGGTGGACCTCCGACAGCAGCGACCGCTTCGGGTCGAGGGTCTCGTCGCCGCCGCCGCGGTCCGGGTCGCCGATCACCGAGTGGACGATGACCTCGTTGCCGTCCTCGTCCACCCCGGCCGCGTCGCAGCCGAGGATCATCGGGAGCCTGTCGGCGGGGAGCCCCACGCCCTTCAGCGACCACAGGTCGTGGTGGTTGAGCGCGGCGGCCCGCACCGTGACGGTCGTCCAGCCGTCCGGTGCCTCGGGATCGGGGCGCTCCCCCAGCGTCAGCCCGTTGAGCGGATTGTCTGCGTCGATCTGCGTGGCGGTGACAGCGAACATGCCCCGACACTAGCCGCCGGGCGGACGGCGCGGCGGCCCGCCCCCGGATGAGGGGACGGGCCGTGCGCGGACATCACAGGATCTTGAAACGTCACAGGACCTTGGAGAGGAAGTCCTGGGTGCGGCGGTGCTGCGGGTTGGCCAGGACTTCCCGCGGGGTGCCCTCCTCGACGACGACGCCGCCGTCCATGAACACCAGCGAGTCGCCGACCTCGCGGGCGAACCCCATCTCGTGGGTGACCACGACCATCGTCATGCCGTCGAGCGCGAGCTGCTTCATCGTCTCCAGCACCTCGCCGACGAGCTCGGGGTCCAGCGCGGACGTCGGCTCGTCGAACAGCATCAGCGCCGGCTCCATGGCCAGCGCCCGCGCGATCGCCACCCGCTGCTGCTGCCCGCCGGACAGCTGCGACGGGTAGTTGTGCACCTTGTCGCCGAGCCCGACCCGCGTCAGCAGGGCGACGGCGCGCTCCCTGACCTCCGCCTTCGGCTGCTTCTTCACCCGGCACGGCGCCTCCATGACGTTCTCCAGCGCCGTCATGTGCGGGAACAGGTTGAACCGCTGGAACACCATGCCGATCTCGCGGCGCTGCGCGGCCACCTCCCGGTCGCGCAGCTCGTAGAGCTTGCCGCCGGACTCCCGGTAGCCGACCAGGTGGCCGTTCACCCACAGCCGCCCGGCGTTGATCTTCTCCAGGTGGTTGATGCAGCGCAGGAACGTCGACTTCCCGGACCCGGACGGCCCGACGACGCACATCACCTCGCCGGGCCTGACCTCCAGGTCGATGCCCTTCAGCACCTCCAGCCGGCCGAACGACTTGTGCACCTTCTCGGCCTTGACCATCAGGCCGCCGCTCTCCGGCGCCGGCCCCTTGGAGAGGTCCGTCATGTCCACACCTCGCTCACTGGCCGCCGCCTCCGCCGCGGAAGCGGAGCCGCTGCCGCGCCTCCGCACCCTTGCTGGTGCCCTTGCTGTAGTAGCGCTCCAGGTAGTACTGCCCCACCATCATCACCGAGGAGATCAGCAGATACCAAAGGCAGGCCATCACCAGCATCGGGATGATCTTGTAGGTGCTGGCGTAGATCGTCTGCGCGGTGAAGGTCAGTTCCGAGTACGGGACCGCCGCGACCAGCGAGGTGTTCTTCAGCATCGAGATCGACTCGTTGCCGGTCGGCGGCACGATGACCCGCATCGCCTGCGGCAGCACGATCCGCCGCATGGTCTGCATCTTGGACATGCCGAGCGCGCTCGCGGCCTCCTGCTGCCCCTCGTCCACCGACAGGATCCCGGCCCGGACGATCTCGGCCATGTAGGCCGCCTCGTTGAGGATCAGCCCCAGCGACGCCGCGATCGCCGCGTTGACCAGCTCCTGGGTCTTCCACGTCGCGAACTCGGGGCCGAACGGGATGCCGACCCCGACGGTCGGGAACAGCGTCCCGATCGCGCCCCAGATGAGCAGCTGCGTGTAGAGGGGGGTGCCGCGGAAGAACCAGAGGTAGCCCCACGCGGCGCCCCTGAGCAGGGGGTTGGCCGACAGGCGCATCAGCGCGAGGATGATGCCGAGCACCACGCCGCCGACCATCGCGGCGATGGTCAGCCAGACGGTGTTGCGGACGCCCTTGAGCACCGGGGCGGAGAACAGGTACTTCCACTGCTCCGACCACTCGAGCGCCTTGCTGGTCAGCAGGAAGTGCACGAACATCGCGACCAGCACGAGGACGACGGCCCCGCCCAGCCAGCGGCCCGGGTGCCGGACGGGGACGGCCTTGATCGCTTCCGGCCGTCCCCCTGCGGCCTCCTTGTCGTCCGTCATCGATCAGCTCTGCGCGGCGTTGATCGCCGGCTCGCTGATCGCGCCGCTCTCCACGCCGTTGTCAGTGAGGATCTTCTGGTAGGTGCCGTCCGCCATCAGCGCCTTCAGCGCGCCGAGCACGGCGTCCTTGAACTGGCCGGAGTTCTTGCCGAGCGCGTAGCCGTAGGGCGCGGTGTCGTAGACCTGCCCGATGATCTCCAGCTTGCCGGTCTGCTTGGCCGCGCCGCCGACGATCGGGGAGTCGGCCGCCATCGCGTCGACCTTGCCGGCGACCAGGTCGTTGTTGACCTCGGTCTGCTGCTTGCGGACGACCTGCTTGATGGCCGGCTTGCCGGCGTCCGTGCACTTCTTGCTGCGCGCCGTGAGGTCGTCGACCTGGACGGTGCCCTGCTGGACGCCGATGCTCTTGCCGCAGGCGTCGTCGGGGTTGACGCCCTTCGGGTTGCCCTTGAGCGCGGCCCAGGCCGTCCCGGCCGAGTAGTAGGTGACGAAGTCGACGGCCTTCTCCCGCTCCTTGTTGTCGGTGAAGGAGGAGACACCGATCTCGTACTTGCCGGACTGGACGCCCGGGATGATCGTGTCGAAGCCCGCGTTGTGGTACTCGGTCTTCAGGCCGAGCTTGGCCGCCACGGCGTCGAACAGCTCGATGTCCCAGCCGACGATCTTCTGCGACGCCGGGTCGACGGACTCGTTGGGCGGGTAGGACGCGTCAGTCCCGATCGAGATCTTGCCGTCGCTCTTGATCGCGTCCGGGACCATGGCCGCGAGCTTGCTGTCCACGCTCGTGTTCGAGGCGGAGCCGCCCGAGTCGCCGGAGTCGTCACTGTCCCCGCATGCGGACAGGGCGAGGGCGCCGGTCAGCACGAGAGCGCTCGCCGCGACGAGGCGGCGGCGCAGAGAACCGGTGGTCACTGGTCCCCCTCCAGATGGTTGCGTCGGATCCGCGTAGATCCGAAGGTCAGGTGCACAGTTTGGCGCACAACCTCCCTGATCTGGATAAAGGGTCCGAAACAATCACGCAACGAGGTAGCCCCGGAACGGCGTGGCAACCTCCGCATACTGCACCCTTTGCTACCGACCCGCTACATGTGGCGACCGTCACGTGACGGTCAACACCTGACCCGGCCACCGGGGAGGCACTACCCCGTGTGGCACAATCGGACAACGGGTGACCCCCGTACGTCGCGAGATGTCCACCAGGTGACGAGGCCACCAGACCACCACCACCGCGGCGGCATCGCCAGAAAGCCAACTTTCACTGACAGGGGTCGCTGTGGCTGCTGAGCCCATTACCACCGAACCGCTCTCATTGGACGACGATCCGGCCTTTCCGCTGCACCGCGGCGGCAAGCTGGAGATGCGGTCGACCATCCCCGTCCGCAACAAGGACGACCTCTCGCTGGCCTACACGCCGGGCGTCGCCCGCGTGTGCACCGCCATCGCCGACAACCCCGAGCTGGCCTACGACTACACCTGGACCTCGAAGGTCGTCGCCGTCGTCACCGACGGCACCGCCGTGCTCGGCCTCGGCGACATCGGCCCGGCCGCGTCCATGCCGGTCATGGAGGGCAAGTCCCTTCTGTTCAAGGAGTTCGCGGACGTCGACTCCGTGCCGATCGCGCTGAGCTGCACGGACGTGGACGAGATCGTCGACACGGTGATCCGGATGGCGCCGAGCTTCGGCGGCATCAACCTGGAGGACATCAGCGCCCCCCGCTGCTTCGAGATCGAGGACCGGCTGCGCGCCGCGCTCGACATCCCCGTCTTCCACGACGACCAGCACGGCACCGCCATCGTCGCGCTCGCCGCGCTGAAGAACGCGGCCCGCTTCGTCGGCAAGCCGCTGTCGGAGCTGCGCGCGGTCGTCGCCGGCGCGGGCGCGTCCGGCATCGCGGTCTCCAAGATGCTGATCGAGGGCGGCATCGGCGACATCGCGCTGTCCGACAGCAAGGGCCTCATCTACGAGGGCCGCGACGGCCTGAACCCGGTCAAGGAGCGCATCGCCGCGATCACGAACCGGTCGCACCTGAAGGGCTCCACCGAGGAGGCGCTGCGCGGCGCCGACGTGTTCATCGGCCTGTCCGGCAGCACCGTCCACGAGTCGTGCGTCGCCACGATGTCGGAGAACGCGATCGTGTTCGCGCTCTCCAACCCGACCCCCGAGGTCCACCCCGAGGTCGCCCGCCGGCACGCCAAGGTCGTCGCGACCGGCCGCAGCGACTTCCCGAACCAGATCAACAACGTGCTGGCGTTCCCCGGCATCTTCCGCGGCGCGCTGGACGTCCGGGCGCACTCGATCACCGAGGGCATGAAGCTGGCGGCGGCGAACGCGCTGGCCGACATCGTCGGCGGCGAGCTGACCGCCGACTACATCATCCCCAACCCGTTCGACGACCGGGTCGCCCCGGCCGTGACCGCCGCGGTGGCCGAGCAGGCCCGCCGCGAGGGCGTCAACCGGATCTGAGCCGACCGTCCTCGAACGGCCCGCGCTCCGGCCGCGGAGCACGGGCCGTTCGACTGGTCCGCAAACTCGGCTTCCGGCAGACCGAATCCGAGTAATTTTGCGCTACCTCTCGCATACGGGCCGCATATCTTCCCCTGAGACCGGTGTAATTCACGTCAAGCGGGAATAGATCCTGGCAATTCGTCCGATGAAGGTCGAGTCCGTCGGGAGCGACAGTGAATCTGGCCTCGTACGCAGACCTGGCGATCGATCTCGTGAACACGCGCCGCCCCGACGGCGACGACCTGCGCGATCTCGACGGGCTGCGGGCCCTGCTGGCGCACCGGCCGCACTTCGGGGGCCGGATCGCGCACCGCGACCTGGACGCCATGCGCGAGCTGCGCGCCCAGCTCCGCGCGATCTTCGACGCGGCCGCGCGCGGTCACGAGGACGACGCCGTGGAGCGCCTCAACGCCATGCTCATCCACCACCCCGTCCACCCGCAGCTGGCGCGGCACGGCGGCCAGGACTGGCACCTGCACTTCAACGACGCCGGTTCCGTCCCGGACCGCTACGCGGCCCGCGCCGCGATGGGGCTCGCCGCGAAGATCGCCGCGCAGGGCCCCGGCCGGCTCGGCATCTGCCGCGCGGAGGGCTGCGAGCGCGTGTTCTTCGACACGACCGCGAACCGCTCGCGGCGCTACTGCTCCGACCGGTGCGCGGGACGCCCGAGCGTGACCGCGGCGTGCCGCCCGGACAGCCCCCGCGTGACCGTCCCCGCGCGGGACAGCGGCCAGTAGCGGGCGACGACGCGGCCGACCACGAGCCCGTCCGGGACCGCGCCGAAGTCCCAGCTGTCCTGGCGCCCCGCGGCGCGCTGGTTGTCGCTCTCCAGCCACCAGCCTTCATCCGTGCGGCGCACGGCGCGTTTCACGATGAGCAGCCCCGGCCGCCCGGGATGCTCCGCGACGACCACCGCGCCGGGTGCGGGACGGGCTCCGGACCGGACGATGAGCCAGTCCCCCGGCCGCAGCCCCGGCAGCATCGACTCCCCGGTGACCTCCACCGGCCGCAGCCGCCGCACCCCGGCCCCGGCCGCGGCGAGCACCGCCGCGCCGCCGAGCCCCCAGAGCACCGCCCGGATTCCCATGCCCCTCCTCCTGACCTGCCATGGCGCGGGGCCGCGCTCATCCTGTGGCGATGAGCCCCGGACACCTGCTCAAGAGCTCCCGCTGCGACCCACGGCGTAGGCGAACATCGCCGACACCTCCGGCCTTCTCCCCCGGGCCGCCGATCGGGCCGGTCCGCGTCCCGGGCCGCGATGATCCTCCTCGTCCGCCCGCATACTCCGGCGGGCGGCGGTCACAACAGTCCTGGAAGGTTCCGGGCCGCCGCGCGGTCCGGGTCTTAGGCCGAAATACCGAGCGCCCTGGCCGGACGCGCCCAGGGGCACAAGGGTAATGTCGGTGACCTGAGCATGATCCGCAACGAGGGAAGGGATTCGCAGGTGTTGCTCAAGCTTCTGCGCCCGAAGACCACGGTGTCCGCACACTGCGACCTGCCGTGCGGCGTCTACGACCCGGCGCAGGCCCGGATCGAAGCCGAGTCGGTCAAGGCGATCTGCGAGAAGTACGCCGCCAACGAGGACCCGGAGTTCCGCACCCGGGCGATCCTGATCAAGGAGCAGCGCAGCCAGCTGGTCAAGGAGCACCTGTGGGTGCTCTGGACCGACTACTTCAAGCCGCCGCACTTCGAGAAGTACCCGCAGCTGCACCAGCTGTTCAACGAGGCCACCAAGCTCGCCGGCGGTGGCGGCGGCACCAAGGCCACCATGGACGTCAAGGTCGCCGAGGACCTGCTGAGCAAGATCGCGGAAATCGACAAGATCTTCTGGGAGACCAAGCAGTCCTGACCTGCGTGAACAACGAGGCCCAGCCCGCGAGGGGCTGGGCCTCGGCCGTGTCCCGGCCCGGTCCGCGGAAACGGCGTCAGGAGCGGGCGACCTTGGTGAGGACGTCGCCGGTGAGGCGGTAGACCGTCCACTCGTCTTGCGGGCGGGCGCCGAGGGACTCGTAGAAGGCGATGGCCGGCTCGTTCCAGTTGAGGACGGCCCACTCCACGCGTTCGTAGCCACGGGCGTCCGCGATGCGGGCCAGCTCGGTCAGAAGGGCCTTGCCGTAGCCGTGACCGCGGACGTCCGGCTCGACGAACAGGTCTTCCAGGTAGATGCCGTGGGTGCCGTTCCACGTGGAGAAGGTCAGGAACCAGAGGGCGAAGCCGACGACCTTCCCCTCGTGCTCGGCGACGTGCGCGAAGACCTTCGGGTCGTCGCCGAAGAGCCGCTCGTGCAGTTGCCGCTCGGTGGCCTTCACCTCGTGGAGGGCGCGCTCGTAGTCCGCCAGCTCGCGGATCAGCCGCAGGATGTCCGGGACGTCGTCCGGAGTCGCATACCGAATCACTCCGGCAGGGTATTCGAACAGGACGAACGGGGCGTACGGAAGGCCGGGGGCGTGACCCGCACCTCGCCTTCGCGAGGTTTGGGACGCGTCCGGTCAGGTGGGCGCGGACTTCGTAAGAAAGCCACGCGCGGCGAAGTCTCCGAGCACGGCCCGCAGGCGGTAGTTTCGAAGCAGCGGGACCATCCTGCGAGGGAGTGACGTGACCGAGGAAACCGCTGCAATGCCGGCCAGCACGAAGTTGTCCGTCCGCGACGTGGTGACGGTGAAGCTGCCGGCCGCGAGCGCCTACCTGTCCGTGCTGCGGACGGCGACCGCCGGCCTCGCGGCCAGGCTCGACTTCACGCTGGACGAAATAGAGGACCTGCGCATCGCCGTGGACGAGGCGTGCGCGATGCTGCTCGCCCAGGCCCTGCCCGGGACGGACCTGACGTGCGAGTTCGAGCTGACCGGGGACGCCATGCGCATCTCCGTGTCGGTGCTGACCGTGGACGGCGAGGAGCCCAGCCGCGACACCTTCGCCTGGACGGTCCTGTCGTCCCTGGCGGGCGAGGTGGACGCCGCGGTGGGCTCCGACGACCGGGTCACCGTGACGCTGCAGAAGCGGCGCGGTGCGGCGGGGGCCCCGTGACGGAGAAGACGACGACGGAGGAGACGACGGTCGCCGCCGCGAGCACCGAGCGGACCGAAAGCGCGGTGCCCGACCGGGCGCGGGCGCGCGCGCTGTTCGAGCGGCTCGCCGAGCTGCCCGAGGGCGATCCGGAGCGCCAGCGCATCCGCGACCAGCTCGTGGAGCTGCACCTGCCGCTGGTGGAGTACCTCGCCCGCCGTTTCCGCAACCGCGGCGAGTGGCTGGACGACCTGATCCAGGTCGCCACCATCGGCCTGATCAAGTCGATCGACCGGTTCGACCTGGAGCGCGGCGTGGAGTTCTCCACGTACGCGACGCCCACGATCGTCGGTGAGATCAAGCGCCACTTCCGCGACAAGGGCTGGGCCGTCCGCGTTCCGCGCCGGCTGCAGGAGCTGAAGCTGTCGCTGACCAAGGCGATCAGCGACCTCGCGCAGCGCGAGGGCCGCGCGCCGACGGTGAGCGAGCTGGCCGCGCACCTGCAGATGAGCGAGGAGGAGGTGCTGGAGGGCCTGGAGTCGGCGAACGCCTACTCCACCGTCTCCCTGGACGCCCCCGACTCCGGCGACGAGGACGCGCCCGCGGTGGCCGACTCGCTCGGCATGGTGGACGAGTCGCTGGAGGGCGTGGAGTACCGCGAGTCCCTCAAGCCGCTGCTGGAGAAGCTCCCCGCGCGGGAGAAGAAGATCCTGCTGCTGCGGTTCTTCGGCAACATGACGCAGTCGCAGATCGCCGCCGAGCTCGGCATCTCCCAGATGCACGTGTCCCGGCTGCTCGCCCGCACGCTGGCGCAGCTCCGCGAGGGCCTGACCGCCGACGAGTGAAGTCCGCACATGCCGAGGGGCCCGGGTCCGCTTCCCGGGCCCCTCGGCATGACGGTCAGTTCTTGGTCGGCTGCTCCTTGAGGCGGTCCATGAGCCGCCGCCCCAGGGAGCGGGGTTCGGCGGGCGCGGCCTTCACCGGCTTCGCCGGCCCGGCCGGCGCCGCCCGCTCGTCCTCGTCGTCGTCCTCGATCAGCCAGGCCGTGCTCGGCGGGCTGAGCACGGCGACCAGCGCGATAGCGGCGGCCGCGCCCATCGGGATCGCGATGCCGGGGCGGTCGCTCTGCCACAGCGACCACGCGATCGGCAGCGCGAACAGCTGGGTGAGCACCGTGGGGGCGCGGCTCCACTGGTCGGCGCGCAGCAGGCCCCGCGCGCAGGCCAGCATGCCGATGCCGCCGGCGAGGGCGAGGACGGTGACCCCGATCGCGCTGGCCGGGTCGACGGCGGCGCCGACGGCCGTCTCCACGCCGGTGTAGCCGCCGAACCCGAGGGCGGCGAGGCCCTCCGCGGCCTCCAGGGCGGCGGCGGCCTGGACGGTGATGGGGCGCTTGCTCACACCCTGAACCCTACTCGTCCCGCTGACGTGCGCGTCCCCTACCCTTGCGCACGTGCGCGCCATGCTCATCGCCAACCCCAAGGCGACCTCGACCTCCCGGCGGGCCCGCGACATCCTCGTGCGGGCCTTCACCGGCGACCTCGACCTCGTGCTCGCCGAGACCGGCCACCGCGGCCACGCGACCGAACTGGCCCGGCGGGCCGCGGTGGACGGCTACGACGCCGTGATCGCGCTCGGCGGCGACGGCACGGTGAACGAGGCGGTCAACGGCCTGCTCGCGGAGGGCCCGTCCCCCGACCTCCCGGCACTGGCGGTGCTGCCGTGCGGGAGCGCGAACGTGTTCGCCCGCGCGCTCGGCCTGCCGGACGACCCGATCGGCGCGACGACGGCGGTGCTGGAGGCGCTGCGGGCGGGCCGGCACCGGACGGTCGGGCTCGGGACGGCGACGCTGCCGGACGGCGGGGAGCGGTACTTCACGTTCTGCGCGGGCGTCGGGCTGGACGCCGAGGTCGTCCGGGAGGTGGAGCGAAGGCGCGACGCGGGGGTCCGCGCCGACCCGTCGCTGTACGTGCGGACCGCCGTCCGGCATTTCTTCTCCGGCACGGATCGGCGGCGTCCCGCGCTCACTTTGGAACGGCCGGGGCGCCCGCCGATATCGGGGGTGTTCCTCGCGTTCATCTCCAATACGTCGCCGTGGACTTTCATGGGCCGGCTGCCGGTGAATCCGAGTCCGAAGGCGAACTTCGCGCGCGGACTGGACGTGTTCGGGATGCGTTCGCTGGAGGTCGGCCCCACCGTGGGGGCGCTGGTCCAGATGCTGACCGCGCGGACGCGCCCGCTGCAGGGACGCCACGTGGTGAACGTCCACGACGCGGCGGAGGTCACGCTGCGCGGGTCGCGCCCGGTGGCCTTTCAGCTGGACGGGGACTACCTCGGGGAACAGCGGAGCGTGACCTTCCGGTCGGTTCCGAAGGCGATACGCATCGTCATTTGAGTGCGCGGCCGTTCGTGGAGCGCGGTCATTCCGGCCGCATGGGCGGTCAGGTGAGAGCCAAGTAACACGGCCGACCCACGGGTGTGACACATGCGACACCCATACTTTGAGAATCCTTTCTCAAAGGTCTTGCGTCGCCCCGACCCGCCCTGACACGCTCAAAGTGCGCCCGCTGGACGGGGACCCCGACGCCGCCGGTCCCCCGCTCGCGGCCGCCGCCGAACATTCATCCCTGGACCTGGTCGACAGCCTCCCGGGCGTTCGCGACATGTGAAACCGTTCACAAATGTGGAGTTTCTCCACCACCTGACGAAGGAGTGGACCGCATGGACTGGCGCCACCGCGCAGCCTGCCGTGACGTGGACCCCGAGCTGTTCTTCCCGATCGGCAACACCGGGCCCGCGATCCTGCAGATCGAAGAGGCCAAGCAGGTATGCCGCCGCTGCGACGTGTCCGACGCCTGCCTGCGCTGGGCGCTGGAGTCCGGCCAGGAGTCCGGCGTCTGGGGCGGGATGGGCGAGGACGAGCGCCGCGCCCTCAAGCGCCGGGCGCGCGCCAACCGCAACGCCCTCAGCCTCCGGCGCTAGAGCGCCTTCGCGGCCGCCGCCGCGGCCACGGGCGCCGGCCGCTCCGGGTGCAGTAACGGGAGACCGTACTGACAGCGCGGCCGGCGCCCATCACGCGCGTCCCAGCCGGTGGGTGTGGTCCAGCGGGACGTCGACCACCACCTCGGTGCCGCCGCCGGGACGGGGCCGGAAGTCCAGCCGGCCGCCCAGCTCCCCCACGATCAGCGTGCGCACAATCTGCAGCCCCAGGCTGGTGCTGTTCTCCACGTCGAAGTCCTCGGGCAGGCCGACGCCGTCGTCCGCGATGACCGTCACCAGCCGCCGCCCGGACGGCCGCTCCGCCGGCTCCGCCTCGTGCGGGGCGCGGGGCTCGTGCGCCCCCGGCTCCGGCCACTCCCCCCAGACCGCGATCCCGCGCGGCTCGCGGTGCTCCTCCCCCTCGCCGTAGCGGTGCGCGACGACCTCCAGCGTCCCGAACCGGTTGGCGAGGCCGTGCTCCAGGGCGTTCTGCAGCAGCTCGGTGAGCGCCATCGCCAGCGGCGTCGCGACCTCGGCGGGCAGGACCCCGAAGCTGCCGGTCCGCTTCGGGGTGACCTTGGTCTCCGGCGTCGACACCTCCCCCGCCATCGTGATCACGCGGTCCGCGATGTCGTCGAAGTCGATCAGCTCGTCCGGGGTGTGCGACAGCGTCTCGTGCACGATCGCTATGGACCCGACCCGCCGGACCGCCTCGTCCAGCGCGGCGCGCCCCTCCGGGATGCGCAGCCGCCGCGCCTGCAGCCGCAGCAGCGCCGCGACCGTCTGCAGGTTGTTCTTCACCCGGTGGTGGATCTCCCGGATGGTGGCGTCCTTGGTCATCAGCTCCCGGTCCCGCCACCGCAGCTCGGTGACGTCCCGGCACAGCACGACCGCGCCGATCCGCGTCCCGCCGACGACCAGCGGGATCGTCCGCAGCTGCATGATGGAGCCGCGCGACTCGACCTCGACCTCGCGGGGCGCGCGGCCGGACAGGACGGCGCTCAGCGCCTCCTCCATCGGCTCGCCGGTGTCGCACAGGTCCGCGGTGATCTGGCCGAGCGCCTCCCCGACCAGGTCGGCGGGGAAGCCGAGCCGCCGGTACGCCGACTGCGCGTTGGGGCTGGCGTAGGTGACCCTGCCGGACCGGTCGAGGCGCATCAGCCCGTCGCCGACGCGCGGCGACCGCACCATGTTCGGCTCCTCGCCGGGCACCGGGAACCGCCCCTCGGAGATCATCGTGGCGAGGTCGCTGGCGCTCTGCAGGTAGGTCAGCTCCAGCCGGGACGGGGTGCGCGCCGAGCTGAGGTTGGTGCTCCGCTGGATCACGCCGAGGATCTTCGCGCCGCGCCGCACCGGGATGGACTCCTCGCGGACGGGGATGCCGCTGCCCCACTCGGGGTCGCCCTCCCGGACGATCCGGCGCTCCCGCCACGCCACGTCGATCAGCCCGCGCCGCCCCGTCCGGACGACCTTGCCGACGAGGTCCTCCGGGTAGGCGGTGGGGCCGGTCGTCGGGCGCATCTGCGCGATCGCCACCCAGCCGGGGACGGCCGCGCCGGTGTCCACCCGGGTCCGCCGGCTCGGGGACGCCCCCTCGGCGGGCAGCGCCTCCGCCGACCGCAGCGGCACCCACAGCAGCAGGTCGGCGAACGACAGGTCGGCGAGGAGCTGCCAGTCGGACACGAGCGCGTGCAGCCATTCCAGGTCGGCCTCGGTGAGATCGGTGTGATCGCGGACCAGATCGGTCAAGGTAGGCACGCGACCATCATCGCCCATGCCTCCTTGTGCCCGGGCGGATCCCCCGCCCGGTGCGCCACCTGGCAGGATTCCCGGCATGACCGCAGGACGAGACCCCCTGGCGCGGCTCCGGGACGCGGCGGCGCGGCGGGCGGCCGCGGGGCTGCGCCGGACGGCGCGCCCCCGCCCGGACGGGCTCACCGACCTGGCGTCCAACGACTACCTCGGCCTCGCCGGCGACCCCCGGCTGGTCGCGGGCGCGTGCGCGGCGGCCCGCGCCTTCGGCACCGGCTCGACGGGGTCGCGCCTGGTCACCGGCACGACGGAGCTGCACGCCGAACTCGACCGGCGCCTCGCCGCGTTCACCGGCAGCGCCGCCGGGCTCGTCTTCTCCTCCGGCTTCCTCGCCAACCTGGGCGCCGTCACCGCCCTCGCCGGGCCGGGCACGCTGGTGGTCTCCGACCAGGTCAACCACGCCTCGATCGTGGACGCGTGCCGGCTGTCGCGGTCCCGCGTCGTGATCGTCCCGCACCGGGACGCCGCCGCCGTCGAGCGGGCGCTCGCCGAGCGCGACGAGGACGACGCCCTCGTGGTCACCGACGCGGTGTTCTCCGTGGACGGCGACATGGCCCCGCTGAACGCGCTGCACGCGGCCGTCCGGGCGCACGGCGCGCTGCTTGTCGTGGACGAGGCGCACGCGCTCGGCGTCGTCGGCGACCACGGCCGCGGGGCCGCGCACGCCGCGGGCCTCGCCGGGGAGCCCGACGTGGTCCTGACGGCCACGCTGTCGAAGTCGCTCGCGTCCCAGGGCGGCGCGGTCCTCGGCGCCCCCGAGGTGATCGAGGCGCTGGTCGACACCGGGCGCTCGTTCATCTTCGACACCGGCCTGAACCCGCCCGCGCTGGGCGCCGCGCTCGCCGCGCTCGACGTGCTGGAGTCCGACCCGGCGCTGCCCGCCCGCGCGCGTGACCGCGCCGCCCGCATCGCAAACATCGCGGCCGGTTCCGGCCTGGAGACCGCGGCCCCGGCCGCCGCCGTCGTCCCCGTCTTCCTCGGCGAGCCGCACGCCGCCCTGCGGGCCGCGGAGATCTGCGCTGAGCACGGGCTCCGCACCGGATGCTTCCGCCCGCCGTCGGTCCCGAAGGGCCGCGCCTGCCTGCGCCTCACCGCCCGCGCCACGCTGGACGAGGCGGACCTCACACGCCTCCGGGAGGCCCTGGCCGCGGTGGCGTCTTCTACCGGCCGTAGTCTGCACGCATAACATCGGGGAAAACCGATGATGAACGTGAGGAGATGCCGTGACGGAGGTCAGGGGCGGACCCCGGCACGGGGGCGGGTTCGAGCACGCTTTCGACCGCGCCTCCCTCGCGGGCCTCGGTAAACGCCATCCGAACCAGGCGCCCCGCATCCCGAAGTACTACAAGCTCAAAGAGCTGCTGGTGGAGCTGATCCAGTCGCTTCCGGCCGGCAGCCCGCTGCCGCCCGAGCGGTCGCTCGCCGAGAAGTACGAGACGTCCCGCACCACCGTCCGGCAGGCGCTCGCCGAGCTCGTCGTCGAGGGGCGCCTCCAGCGCATCCAGGGCAAGGGGACCTTCGTCGCCAAGCCGAAGGTCGCGCAGGAGCTCCAGCTCGTCAGCTACACCGAGGACATGCGGCACCACGGGCTGCGCCCCGAGACCCGCATCCTGGAGGCGGGCTACGTCAGCGCCGACGAGAGCCTCGCCACCCTCCTCTGCATCCGCCCGGGCGGCCGGGTCCTGCGGGTGCACCGCCTCCGCCTCGCCGACGGCGAGCCGATGTCGATCGACACGTCCCACCTCCCGGCCCGCCGCTTCCCCGGGCTGCGCCGCGAGCTGTCCCGCCACCACTCCCTCTACGAGACGCTCGCCACCGCCTACGACGTCCACCTGACCGAGGCGGAGGAGACGATCGAGACCGTCCTCGCCACCCCCCACGACGCCCAGCTCCTCGGCGTCGACGTGGGCCTGCCCATGCTCCTGCTCTCCCGGCACGCCTTCGACACGACGGGCCAGCCGGTCGAGTGGGCCCAGTCCCTGTACCGCGGCGACCGCTACAAGTTCATCACCCGCCTGAGCCGCTGACCCGTCCCCCTCGCTCTCAAGATCTTCGACCACGGGTTCGAAGAAGCCGACTACGCTGGGTGCACCCATCGAGATGGCCGTGGAGGTGACCTCCAAGTGGGGGGCCGACGGAGATCGCCCGCCCCGGCAGACCCCGCCCCGTGAGAAGAACAAATGGACCGGCTACGCCAAGGCGGAGGTCCCCTACTACCTCCTCATCGACCGCGCGCCCAAGATCGCCCGGTCGACGCTGTACTGCATCCCCGATCGGGCCACGGGCGCCTACCTCCATCAGGAATCCTGGGCGTTCGGCGAGACGGTCCACCTGCCCGACCCGTTCGATCTCGAGATCGACACCGCGCACTGGACGACGTGGGAAGGCTGATCGGAACCCCCGTCGAGGCCGGGGAGCGCTCTAGGCCGCGTGAGCGCGCGACCGGCCGGCGCGGGAGTCCGCGGCGGCCTCAGAGAGTCCGGCTCAGGGCCTTGATGGGCATCTGGAGGTCGGTGAGCAGGTCCAGGTCCTGCTGGGCGGGGCGGCCGAGGGTGGTCAGGTAGTTGCCGACGATGATGGCGTTGATGCCGCCGAGCATGCCCGCGCGGGTGCCGAGGTCGCCGAGGGTGAGTTCGCGGCCGCCGGCGTAGCGGAGGATGGTGCGGGGCAGGGCCAGGCGGAACGCGGCGATCGTCTTGAGGGCTTCCGCGCCCTCGACGAGGGGGAGGTCGGCGAACGGGGTGCCGGGGCGGGGCGCCAGGAAGTTCAGCGGGACCTCGTCGGGTCCGAGCTCGGCGAGCTGGGCGGCGAACTCGGCGCGCTGCTCGGTGGTCTCGCCCATGCCGACGATGCCGCCGCAGCACACCTCCATGCCGGCGTCCTTCACCATGCGGAGGGTCTCCCAGCGCTCCTCCCACGAGTGGGTGGTGACCACGTTCGGGAAGTGGGAGCGGGCCGTCTCCAGGTTGTGGTTGTAGCGGTGGACGCCCATCGCGGCGAGCTCGTCCACCTGGTCCTGGGTCAGCATGCCGAGCGAGCACGCGATGTTGATCTCGACGGCGTCGTTGATGGCCTCGACGCCCTCGCGGACCTGCGACATGAGGCGTTCGTCGGGGCCGCGGACGGCGGCGACGATGCAGAACTCGGTGGCCCCCGTCTTCGCCGTCTCCTTGGCGGCCTCCACGAGTTCGGGGATGTTCAGCCACACCGAGCGGACGGGCGACTCGAACTTGCCGGACTGGGAGCAGAAGTGGCAGTCCTCGGGGCAGCCGCCGGTCTTCAGCGAGACGATCCCCTCGACCTCGACCTCGGGGCCGCACCAGCGCATCCGGACCTCGTGGGCGAGCGCGAGCAGCTCCTCCAGCCGGTCGTCCGGCAGGGTCAGGACCTCCAGGACCTGCTGTCCGGACAGGCCCCCGCCCTCGTCCAGGACCTGGCGGCGGGCGGTTTCGAGGATGTCCGTCACGTGTTCTCCTTGTCGAGGCCGTAGCTGTCGCGGAACGCGGCGGCGTCGAAGCCGCCGCCGAACGAGGGGGCCAGGCCGCGGTGCGCGGCCAGCAGGAACTCCGCCGGGTCGAGCGCGCCGGCGCCCGCGGGCAGCGCGCCCGACAGCGGGCGGGCCGCGATGGTCTCCAGGTCGCGGATGTTGCTGCGCATGGCGAGGTCCGGGTCGTCCGGCCACGCGCCGATCACCACCCCGGCGAGCTGCACGCCGCGGTGCGCCATCGCCTCCAGGGTGAGCGCGGTGTGGTTGAGCGCGCCGAGACCGGGGCGGGTCACGACGACGGCGGGGGCGCCGAGCCGGCGCGCAAGGTCGGCGATGGTGGCGCCGTCCTCGTCGTAGCGGACGAGGAGGCCGCCCGCGCCCTCGACGAGGACGAGCCGGCGGCTCCCGGCCAGGTCGCGGACGCGTTCCGCCGCGTCCGCGAGCCGGAGGGGCGGGAGCCCGGCGCGGCGGGCGGCGGCGGCCGGGGACAGCGGGTCGGGGAAGCGGGCGAACTCGTGCACGTCCGCGACGCCGGCGAGGCGGCGCACCTCGTCGAGGTCGCCGGGCTCCCCGTCGCCCGCGCCGGTCTGGCCGGGCTTGACGACGGCGACCGACGCGCCGCGGGCGGCGGCGACCGCGGCCAGCGCCGCGGTGACGACCGTCTTGCCCACCCCGGTACAGGTCCCGGTGACCACGAGCACGCTCACAAGGCGGCACACTAGCGCGGGCCCGCGGCGCGGACTCCCGCCGGATCCCACAGTCTTCGGCGGGCGTCTTTGTAGCGGGCGGAACCCGCGGGCGGGGCGGAGCGTCCAAGCTCCATGGCCGGACCGTACACGCGTTCCCGCCGGGCGCCGGCTCTCGCCTGCGCGGCGCTGGCCGCCTGCGCGCTGACCTCCTGCGGCGGCGGCTCCGGTGAGGCCGGGCCCTCGGCTCCGCCCGCACCGTCCGCGTCCGCGGCATCGCCCCCCGCCAAGGACACCCCCGCCGGCGAGCACCTCGTCCTGCGCCGGAGGGAGACCGGCGGCATCGCCGGCATCGGCGGCCCCGGCTCCGTCCCCGGGTTCTCGCTCTACTCCACGGGGCGCGCGGTCGTCGCGTCCCGGGGCGAGCTGACCGAGTACCGCCTGAGACCCGATGCGCTGCGCCGGCTCCTGGACGAGGCGCGCGCCGCGGGCCTCGGCCGTTCGCACACGGTCGGCTCCGACCGGATCGCCGACGCGGTCGTCACCGTGGTCACCCTGGACGGCGCGACGACCCGCATCATCCAGCCGGAGTCGCAGGCCGGCCCGGAGGCCCGCTTCCTGAAGAAGCTGGACCCGGCCGGGTGGGCGGCGTCCGACCAGGCCGCGGAGCCGAAGCCGTACAGGCCGGAGAGGACCGCCGTCCTCGCCGGTGAGATGCCCGGGAGCGGCACCGCGAAGAAGTGGCCGCTGGAGCCGCTCGGCGACGGGGTCCGGGTGGCCGGGAGCATCTGCACCCTGGCGCCGTCGGCGAAGGTGCCCGAGTCCGAGCCCGGCACCGCCTGGCGGAGCGGGGGCAAGACCTACTCCGTCCGCCTCCGGCCGCTGCTCCCCGCCGAGTCGTCCTGCGCGGACCTGCGCTAGCCGCCCTCCGTGCCGGACGACCCGGTACCGCCGCGCCGCGGGCTCCGGCGGGCGTCCAGTTCGGCGGCCACCTCGCGGGCGGTCGCCGCCAGGCCGGGGTCCAGCCGGTCCAGGCGGGCGTCGAGGTCGTCGGCGAAGCGGAGGCGCTCGACGTCGGGCGCCGGGACGGCTTCGGGCATCCACGCCGAGTGGATCAGGAACGGCACCGTGGTCCCGCGCGGCGGGGCCAGCACGGCGACGGGGCCCCGCCCGACGTCGGCGGCGTCGAAGAGCTCGACGCGGAAGCGGTCGTCGTTGTGGACGGCCACGACCAGGTACCCGTCGTGCCCGCCGGGTTCCGCGCCCGCGTACCGGCTGCCGCCGTGCCCGCGCGGGACGAAGGACGGCGAGGTCGGGTAGTCGTCCAGCGCGAACGTCCATTCGGACAGCGCCTTGAGGTCCTCGCGGTCGTGGCTCACCAGGACGGCCGGGGTCTCCTCGGGCGGGAACAGCGCCGGGTCGACGCGGCCCGCGTAGTTGCGCATGGCCCGCCGGTTGACCGCCTCGGGGTGGAAGCCCAGGTAGACGAGGTGGTGCCGAGTCGGCGCCGTCTGCCCTTCGATGCTCCAGTCGATGGCGGACAGCTCGGCCTGCCACCAGCGCTCCGGGTCGCGGGCGCGGGCGCGCTCGGTGATCCGGCCGGTCTCCGGGTCGAACCGCAGGACGGTCGTGAGCGCGGGCGCCATGCCGTGGCAGTACATGCCGCGCAGCGCCGGGTCGATCGGGCGGCCGTACACGTCGACGTCGTCCTCGCGCAGGTACATCCCGATGTCGACGCCCTCTCCGTGCTCCATGACGACCTCGACGCCGTCGGAGTCGTCGTAGCGGGCGTAGAAGTGGTTGACCTCGGGGGCCAGGCGGAACACGGTGCAGGCGACGGTGCTCCGCCCGGGGAGCAGGTCGTCCTTGCGGATCAGCAGGACGGGCCCGTCCGGGTTGTTGGGCGCGGTGCGGTCCCCGCCGAAGATCTCCTCGACCTCGATCCGGTAGGCGGTGTCGGCCAGGACCAGCCAGTCGCGGGTCTGCGTGATCGTGTGGGTGGCCTGCGGCAGCGCCGCGTCCTCGACCTCCCAGCGGTGGACGCGGGTGCCGGTCCCGTCGTAGCGGATGACGGAGACGGCGCCGGTCAGCACGTCCCGGCTGACGCTCCACAGGCAGCCGCGCTCGGGGTCGACGACCGGGTGCGCGGTGGTGGAGACCAGCGGCAGGACGGCGTGGTCCATCGCGGGCCTCCAGTCGTCGCGGTGCCCGACCTCGGCGACGAACTCCAGCGTGACGGGGTCGACCTCGACGGGACGCCCGGCGTCCCAGGTCGCGAAGAGCCGGTCGCCCCACGGGAGCGGCGCGGTGTTGGCGGCGTTGACGAACCCCCACGGCGAGTCGGTGCCTACCGGCCCGGCGGTGAACAGGTCGGGCCGCTTGCCGCGCAGCCGCACGGACGGCGTGTCGATGACGCGCGCCCGCCAGGGGAACCGCCCGCCGGGGTCCGGCCTGAGCGGCATCCGCGCGATGATCCCGTCGCCGAAGAACGCGTGCCGCGGACGGGTCCGCTGGTCGGAGGCGCTGACGACGTAGTGGCCGCGCACGTCGTCCGGCCAGGCGCCGGCGACGACCTCCAGGTCCATGTCGGTGGCGCCCTGCGTGCCGAGGATGGAGCGGGGAACCGGCATCAGCCCTCCCAGGTGTTATTGGCTCCCCGCCAATCAACCGTCCGGCCGCGGCGCCGTCAAGGGACCGGAGCCGGTGCCGCCGCGGCCGCCGCGGCGACTACGCTGATCGGGCGGTCGTCGGTGGCGGCAGGTCGTCCACCCGCACGGCCCGCATGGAGGATCGACGACCCATGTCCGACGCGTTGGTCGTACGGGTGGCGCGGCCCGAGGAGTACGAGCTCGTCGGCGATCTGACCGTCGAGGTCTATGTGCACGGCGGGCTGGTGTCGCCGGAGTCGTCCTATGTGAAGACCCTGCGGAACGCGGGCGACCGGGCCGAGAAGGCCGAGCTGCTCGTCGCCGAGGTCGGCGGCGAGGTCGCGGGGGCCGTCGCCTACTGCCCGCCCGACAGCCCCTACGCGGAGCTGGCCGGGCCCGGCGAGGCGGAGCTCCGGATGCTCGCGGTCCTGGAGAAGGCGCGCGGCAAGGGCGCGGGGCGCGCCATGGTGACGGCGTGCGTGGAGCGGGCGCGGGCGGCCGGGCTGCGCGGGCTGCGGCTCTCCACGCAGCGCAACATGCGCGCGGCGCAGCGGATGTACGAGCGGCTGGGGTTCGTGCGCACCCCGGAGCGGGACTGGGCACCGGCGCCGGGAGTGGACCTGCTGACCTACGCGCTGGCGTTCTAGGACGCGCTCCGCAGCGCGCCGTGCTCGGCGCAGCGGGCCGTCCAGCCGAGCGGGGTCACCTGGACCACCATGCGGCGGCGGCAGTGCGCGCAGTAGCGGGGCGGCTCCATCTCGCGGGCGGCGCGGCAGGCGGCGTGGTCGCCCTCGGCGGCGGGTTCGCCGCAGCGGTCGCAGTACACGGCCATACCTTACGACGGCGTGCGCATGCGGCCCACGACGCCGGTGTCGTAGGAGCCGTCCGCGAACTCGGGGCAGTCCAGCAGCTCGCGCAGGAACGGCAGGTTCGTCGGCGGGCCCTCGATGCGGAACGCGCCGAGGGCGGCGCGGGCGCGGGCCAGCGCGTGGGCGCGGTCGTCGCCGTGGACGGTCAGCTTGGCGAGCAGCGGGTGGTAGACGGGCGTGACGGTGTTGCCCTCGGCGTACCCGGCGTCGATGCGGATGCCGTCGCCGACGGGCTCCTCCCACACCTTGATCTCGCCGGAGCCGGGCAGGAACTCGCGCGGGTCCTCGGCGTGGACGCGGAACGCGATGGCGTGGCCGCGCGGGTCCGGGCCGGTGAACGAGACGGGCTCGCCCGCGGCGATGCGGAACTGCTGCTCGACGAGGTCGATCCCGGTGGTCATCTCGGTGACGACGTGACCGGACGGCAGTCGGGTGCACATCTCCAGGAACCAGAATTCCTGCGCGGCGGGGTCGACGAGGAACTCGACGCTGGCGACGCCCCGGTGGCCGACCGCGTCGCCCGCGCGGACGGCCGCGGCCAGCATGCGCTCCCGGAGGGCGGGGGTGACGCCCGGCGACGGGGTCTCCTCGACGATCTTCTGGTAGCGGCGCTGGACGGAGCAGTCGCGCTCGTCGAACGGGACGACCGTGCCGTCGGCGAGGCCGAGGATCTGCACCTCGATGTGCCGGGCGCCAGGCACGTACCGCTCCAGCAGCACCTCGCCGTGCCCGAAGACGCGGTCGGCGGCGGCACGGGCCGTCTCGTAGGCGGTGCGCAGGGACGGCTCGTCGTGCGCGGCGGCCAGGCCGACGCCGCCGTCGCCCGCGGCGGGCTTCACCATGACGGGGTAGCCGATGCGCTCGGCCTCCTCGGCCGCCGTGCCGGCGTCCGGGACCGGCTCCCACGCGCCGGGCGCGACGGGGACGCCCGCCTCCTTCATCAGGTTCCGCGAGTTGATCTTGTCGCCCATCCGGGCGATGGCGAGCGGCGGCGGACCGACCCAGACCAGGTCGCGCTCGGCGACCTGCCGGGCGAGCGAGGCGTTCTCGGCGAGGACGCCGTCGCCGGGGTGGATCGCCCGCGCGTTGGTGCGGTGCGCGGCCTCCAGGATCGCGGGGACGTTGAGGTAGCTGCGGGCCGGGTCGGCGGGGCCGATCAGGACGGCCTCGTCCGCCTCGGCGACGAACGGCAGGTCGGCGTCGGCCGCGGAGTGCACGGCGATGGCCTTGAGGCCCATCGCGCGGGCGGTGTGCAGGATCCGGCCGGCGATCTCCCCGCGGTTCGCCACGAGCACCGATTCGAACACTGCGGACTCTCCCTCCCGCGACCGGGCGGGGCCCGGCGCCCCGCGCCCGACGCAGCCTAGCCCTGATCGCGGCGCCGCGCCCCGGCCCGTCCATCGGTGAAATCGCCGGTCCGTGTTCGCGGGCGCCCCATGGAATGGCAGCTCAGGCGTCCGCCCCGCGATCACTGTGAACCGGCACAATTGACTTGGCGCCGGGCGCCGTTCACTGTGTGGTGCGTCGCGGCCGACCATTCCCGCATCGTCGCGGAGCTCCCTTTTCCACCGGTCGGCCGCCGCATGCCGAAAAATGCGCCGCGGTTCTCCGCGCGGCGCGGCTCCCCAAGGAGGAGACCCATGTCCCTCGACCGAACGCCCCCCGCACGAACATCCCCCGGACGAACGCTCCTCGGACGGATCATCGTCCTCGCCTGCGCGGTCATGGCGCTCGCCGGCACCGCGCCCGCACCCGCCACCGCCCAGGCCGCACCGCCCGCGAAGGCCGCGGCGCCGCAGACCGTGACGCTGCGGTACGGGCCCTACACCATTCCCAAGGCGGAGAACGGCGAGCACGGCATGCTGCCGAACCAGCTCGCGTTCAACGTCGAAAAGCCGTGCGAGAACTGCTACATCACGGGATTCAAACCGAATCTCGTGTACGCGGACGGCAGCAATGCCAACATCAATACCGGGCCGATGCTGCACCACGCCGTCATCTTCAATTCGGCGGCGTGGGACACGGTGTGCGGCGGGCCGCGGCGCGTCCTCGCGTCCGGCAACGAGCGGATGGAGAGCGTGTTCCCGGCCGGCTACGGGTTCCGGATCGGCCCGTTCGACCGGTGGACGCTGCTCGCCGACCTGATGAACCACGCGCACGAGGAGAAGACCGCCTACCTGGAGTTCACGTTCACCTACCAGCCGGTGCTCGGCTCGCACATCACGCCGGTCATCCCGCTCTGGCTGGACGTCGGCGGCTGCATCGACTCCACCTGGGACACCCCCGCCGAGCCGAGCGAGAGGTCGCGGACGTGGCGCTCGACGGTCTCCGGGAACCTCGTCCACATCCGCGGCCACCTGCACCACGGCGGGATCGCGGTGCAGACCGAGAACACCACCACCGGGCAGCTGCTCTGCCGCAGCGCGGCCGAGGAGGGCGGCACGCCCGAGTTCATCGACCACCACGGCATGACGGAGGTCTCCCGGATGCCGTCGTGCAGCGGCTCGCCGATCGGCTGGATCAACCGGGGCGACACCCTGAAGATCACCGCGTCGTACAAGGCGTCCGAGGCCGGCCTCGCGGACGTCATGGGCATCATGCACGGGTGGGTGACCGAGGGATGATCCCGGTGGACCGGCTGGCCGGGCCCGTGCTCGCGCTGTTCCGCGGCGTCGTCGGGCTGCTGTTCCTGTGCCACGGCGCGGCGTCGCTGTTCGGGGTGCTGGGCGGCAACCGGGGCAGCGGCCACGCGATCGAGGCCGGGGCGTGGCCGGGCTGGTGGGCCGCGCTGATCCAGCTCGGCTGCGGCGCGCTGGTCCTGGCCGGGCTCGGCACCCGCGCGGCGGCCGTGCTGGCGTCCGGTTCGATGGCGTACGCGTACTTCACCGTCCACCAGCCGCACGCGCTGCTGCCGCTGCGCAACGGCGGCGAGAGCGCGGCGCTGTTCTGCTGGGCGTTCCTGCTGATCGCGGTGCTGGGGCCGGGCGCGTGGGCGCTCGACTCCCGCCTCGCGGGCCGCCGGCGGCGGGCGCCGGCGAGCGCGACGCCCTGATCCCTCCCTCAGTCGCAGCAGTGGTGGTGGACGTCCGGCTCGGCCCCGGTCCCTGTCCTCCGGGGCCGGGCCGGACGCAGCGAGAGGATCTCCGCCAGCACCGACAGGGCGATCTCGGGCGCGGTGCGGGCGCCGATGTCCAGGCCCGCCGGGGTGCGGACGCGGTCGCCGCCGTCCAGCCCCGAGACCACCGCCGTCCCCCGCTTCCGGCTGGCGATGAGCCCGATGTAGGGGACGCCGGCGTCCAGCGCGGCCTTGAGGACGGCCTCCTCGTCGCGGCCGTGGGTGGCGACGACGACCGCCGCCGCGTCCGGCGGCGGCGGGTCCGCCGCGGCCGAGGGCCGGACGTCGAAACCGGCCGCGCGGCCGACGTCGGCGAACGCACGCGCGACCGGGCCGTCCCCGTACACGCTGAGCAGCGCTGGGGGGATCACCGCTTCGAGGAACACGTCGACCGTCCCGCCGGACAGGCACGGGTTGGTGACCGTGACCAGCCCGTCCAGCGGATCGCCCCCGGCGTCGGGGGTGATGCGCAGCAGCGTCGACTCGCCCGATTCCAGCAGCCGCAGCGCCTGGTCGCGCACCGCCGACTCGGCGCAGTGGCCGCCGACGAACCCCTCCATCGTCCCGTCCGGCAGGACGAGCGCCCGGTCGCCGGTCTTCGCGCTCGTCGGGCGCTCCGCCCGCACCACCGTGGCGAGCACGTACGGGGTCCGCTCGCCGCGCAGCCTCTCCGTCTTGTCCATCATGGGATCGCCAGGTCCGTGCGGAACGGCCGTCCCTGGATGACGCGCCAGACGTTCGCCGGGGTGAGCGGCATGTCGGCGTGCCGGACGCCGTAGGGCGCGAGCGCGTCCACGACCGCGTTGACGATCGCGGCGGGCGAGCCGACCGTCGCGGACTCGCCGACGCCCTTCGCGCCGAGCGGATGGTGCGGGGACGGCGTGACGGTCTCGCCCAGCTCCCACGACGGGCACTCCATCGCGGTCGGCAGCAGGTAGTCCATGAACGACGCGCCGAGGTGGTTGCCGTCCTCGTCGAACGCCATGACCTGCATGAGCGCCATCCCGACGCCGTCGGCGAGGCCGCCGTGCACCTGCCCCTCGACGATCATCGGGTTGATGCGGACGCCGCAGTCGTCCACCGCGACGAACCGCCGGACGGAGACCTTGCCCGTCCCCGGGTCGACGTCGACGACCGCGATGTAGGCGCCGAACGGGTAGGTCAGGTTCGGCGGGTTGTAGACGGTCGTCGCGTCGAGGTGGCCTTCCACGCCCTCGGGGAGTTCGAGGCTGCCGTGCGCGGCCATCGCGATCTCCTGCATGGTCGCGCCGGACGACGGGTCGCCGCGCACGCCCCAGCGCCCCGGCGTCCATTCCAGGTCCTCCGGCGCCGCCTCCAGCATCGCGCCCGCGACGATCCGGGCGCGCTCGCGCACCTTCCGCGCGACCACCGCCGTCGCCGCGCCCGACACCGGGGTGGACCGCGACCCGTAGGTGCCGAGCCCGAACGGCGTCTGGTCGGTGTCGCCGTGGACGACCTCCACGTCGTCCACCGGTATCCCGAGCTCGTGCGCGACGATCTGCGCGAACGTCGTCTCGTGGCCCTGCCCCTGCGACTGGACGGAGATCCGCAGCACGGCCTTCCCGGTCGGGTGGACGCGCAGCTCGGCGCCGTCGGCCATGCCGAGCCCGAGGATGTCCATGTGCTTGCGCGGCCCGGCGCCGACCGCCTCGGTGAAGAAGCTGATGCCGATGCCCATGAGCTCGCCGCGCTCGCGCCGGGCCGCCTGCTCGGCGCGCAGCTCCTCGTACCCGGCGATCTCCATCGCCTTGCGGAGGGCGCGGGGGTAGTCGCCGGAGTCGTACTCCCAGCCGGTCGCGGTCGAGTACGGGAACTGCTCGGCGCGCAGCAGGTTGCGGAGCCGCAGCTCGGCCGGGTCCGCGCCGAGTTCGGCGGCGAGCACGTCCATCATGCGCTCGACGAGGTAGGCGGCCTCGGTGATGCGGAACGAGCAGGCGTAGGCGACGCCTCCGGGCGCCTTGTTGGTGTAGACGCCGGTGACGGCGCAGTGCGCGGCCTCGATGTCGTACGAGCCGGTGAACACGTGGAAGAACCCGGCGGGGAACTTGGTCGGCTGCGCCGTCCCGTTGAACGCGCCGTGGTCGGCGAGCACCTTCACCCGCAGCCCCCGGACGCGGCCGTCCCGCGTCGCGGCGATCTCGCCCCGCATGTGGTAGTCGCGGGCGAACGAGGTCGTCATCAGGTTCTCCGACCGGTCCTCCATCCACTTGACCGGGCGGCCCGTCACGATCGACCCGACGATCGCGCACACGTAGCCGGGGTAGATGCCGACCTTGTTGCCGAAGCCGCCGCCGATGTCCGGCGACACCACCCGGATCTTGTGCTCGGGCAGCCCGGCGACCAGCGCGTACACGGTGCGGTGGGCGTGCGGGGCCTGGGTGGTGGTGTGCACGGTGAGCTTGCCGGTCACCTTGTCCATGTCGGCGACGATCCCGCACGTCTCCAGCGGCGCCGGGTGGACGCGCGGGTACAGGACGTCCTGCGCGACGACGACCTCGGCCTCCTCGAAGACGCGGTCGGTGGCGGACGCGTCGCCGGCCTCCCAGTCGAAGATGTGGTTGTCGGTGCGCCCCTCGACGTCGTCGCGGATGACCGGTGCGCCCTCGTCCAGCGCGCGGCGGGCGTCGATGACCGGGGGCAGCGCCTCGTAGTCGACGTCGATGAGTTCGAGGGCGTCCCGCGCCGCGTAGTGCGAGTCGGCGACGACGAACGCGACCTCCTGCCCCTGGAACCGCACCTTGTCGGTCGCGAGGACGGCCTGGACGTCCCCGGAGAGGGTCGGCATCCACGCCAGGTTCAGCCCCGCGAGCGTCTCGCCCGTGATCACGGCCCGCACCTGCGGGTGCGCCTCGGCCGCCGCCGTGTCGACCGACACGAGCCGGGCGTGCGCGTACGGGCTGCGCAGCACCGCCCCGTACAGCATCCCCGGCAGCTTGAGGTCGTCGACGTAGTTGCCCTTGCCGCGGATGAAGCGGGCGTCCTCCTTGCGCGGCACCCGCCCGAACCCGTGCCCGTTGCCCGCGTGCCCGTCGCCCGCGTGGCCGTTGCCCGCGGAGACGTTCCCGGCCTGCCCGTTCTCGCTCATCGCGCCACTTCCTCGGCCGCGTCCTCAACGGGGTGCTCGGCCGCCCAGCGGACGGACCGGACGATGTTCTCGTAGCCGGTGCACCGGCAGATCTGCCCCGACAGCGCTTCGCGGATCTCCGCCTCGGTCGGGTCGGGGTTGCGGTCGAGGAGCCACCGCGACGTCATCATCATCCCCGGCGTGCAGAACCCGCACTGCAGGCCGTGGCACTCGGTGAAGCCCTTCTGGACGGGGTCCAGCTCCCCGTCCCGTTCGAGGCCCTCCACGGTGCGGACCTCCTTGCCCGCGGCCATCACCGCCAGGACCGTGCACGACTTCACCGGCACGTCGTCCAGCCAGACGACGCACGCGCCGCAGTTGGACGTGTCGCAGCCCCAGTGCGTCCCGGTGAGGTCCAGTTCGTCCCGCAGGAAGTGGACGAGCAGCAGCCTCGGCTCGACGTCGCGGGTGTACGGCTGCCCGTTGACCGTCACGGTGATGTTCACGTCAGGCACCTCTCGTAGGCGCGGCGCAGCGCGCGGGTGGTCAGCTCACCGGCGAGGTGGCGTTTGTAGTCGGCGGGGCCGCGCTGGTCCGAGCCGGGGTCGCAGTGCTCGGCGGCGACCCGCCCGGCCTCGGCGAACAGCTCCTCGGACGGGGCGGCGCCGCGCAGCACGTCCTCGGCCTCGGCGGCGACGAAGTGCTCGGCGCGCACCGCCGTCAGCCCGATCCCGGCCTCGGCGATGCGGCCGTCCGCCAGCCAGAGCGCGGCGCCGGCGGCGCAGAGCGGCCAGTCCCCGACGCGCCGCTCGACCTTCACGTAGGCGCTCGACCCGCCGGGCCTGATCGGGACGCGCAGCTCGGTGAGCAGCTCGCCGGGCTCGATGACCGTCTCGTAGGGACCCGTGTGGAACTCGCGCAGCGGCACGACCCGCTCCCCGTCCGGCCCCCGGATCACCGCCGACGCGCGCAGCGCCCCGAACGCCGCGGACAGGTCCTCGGACGGGTCGGCCTGGCAGAGCGAGCCCCCGACCGTCCCCCGGTTGCGCACGACCGGGTCCGCGATCACCCGCTCCGCGTCGTGCAGGATCGGGAAGTGCTCCCCAGCGACGGCGGAGCCGAGCAGCTCCGCGTGCCGGACGAGGGCGCCCACGCACAGCTCGTCGCCGTCGATCCGGATGCGGGCCAGCTCGTCCACGTCGTTGATGTCGATCAGCGCCTCGGGCTGGGCCAGCCGCAGCTTCATCATCGGGATGAGGCTGTGGCCGCCGGCCACCACCCGGGCCTCGTCGCCGTGCCGCGCCAGCAGTGCGAGGGCCTCCTCGACGGTCGTCGCCTTCGCGTACTCGAAATTAGCGGGAACCTGCACGGCGCCCCCCCTCGGAGTGGATGTGGCCGGATTCTCACCCCGCCCGCATGCGGCCACAACGGCCGAATAAGGGAAGCCTTAACGTGGGGCCCGAAACCGCGCAGACTGGTCGGTATGACGCTGACGCAGCTCGGCGCGTTCGTGCTCGTCGCCCGGCTCGGCTCGGTGAAGGAGGCCGCGCGGGCGCTGAACGTGAGCGAGCCCGCCGTCTCCCAGGCGCTCACCGCGCTGCGCCAGCACCTGGGCGACCCGCTGCTGGTCCGCGGGCCCGGCGGGATGACGCTCACCGAGGGCGGCGCGCGGCTGCTGCCGATCGCCTCGCAGATGGTGGTGCTCGGCGCGGAGGCGGAGGGCGCGGTCCGCGCCGCGCTCGGCGCGCCCGAGACGCTGCGGGTCGTCGCCGTCCCCGCCCTGGCCGAGTTCGTCGCGACCCCGCTGCTGGAGGCGTTCGCGGCCCGCTCCCCGCGCGGCGTCGAGGGCGACGCCGGTGTCGCGGCCGGACGGGAGATGGCCGTCCTGCTGCACAACCGCCTCGCCGACATCGCCCTCGGCCCGCCCCTCGCCGACGACCAGGGCGGCCTGGTCGGCGAGCCCGTCTTCCGGGCCCGGCTCATCGCCGTCGGCACCGCGCCCGCCCCCCGCCCGCTGTGGCTGGTGGACCCGTCCGGGACCGACCCGTCCAGCGAGACGTCCCGGCTGCTGCGCCGGCTGAAGGTGCCGGAGGACCGCGTCCGCGTCTACCCCACGCAGACCGCGGCGTGGGCTGCGGCGGCCGACGGCGACGGCCTCGCGGTGGCGATCGCGCACCTGGTCGCGCCGCGCGTGCAGCGCGGCGAGCTGCGCGTCATCGGCACGCCCGCCACACCGGTGGAGATCACCTGGCACGCCACCACGCTGGCGCCGGACCGGCGCCCGCCGCTCGCGGGCGCGTTCCGCCGGTTCCTGGCCACCGCCGAGGCGCTGCACATCATGCGCTCCCCCGGCTCGGGCGTCCCGCCGTCCCGCTTCCGGCCCCCGGTCTACGTGACCATCTGGAGCTGACCGGGGCCGCACGTCCCGTGCGGCCCCGGCCTCGGGGGGCTCAGCGCGCGATGATCTTCTCGGCGACCCGGGGCGGGACCTCGGCGTACGCCGCGAACCGCATCGTGAAGACGCCCCGGCCGGACGTCATGCCGCTGCGGACCTCGACATGGAACTCCTCCTTCAGGCGGTCGGCGAGGACCTCCAGATGAAGCTCGCCCATGCCGCCGATGACGGTCTGCCCGTCCTCGTCGCGGACCTGGAAGGACGGGTCCTCCTCCGACAGCCGGTGGACGGCCGCGCCCAGCCTCTCTGCGTCGCCCCTGGACTTCGGCTCGATCGCGGCCTCGATGACCGGGGCCGGGAAGTCCATGGACTCCAGGACGACCGGGTGCGCGGCGTCGCACAGCGTCTCGCCGGTGGCGGTCCGCTTCAGGCCCGTGACGGCGACGATGTCGCCCGCGCCCGCCGACCCGGTCTCCACCCGCTTGTCCGCGTGGACGCGGTAGATCTTGCCGATCCGCTCCTTCCGCCCCTTGGCGCTGTTGAGCACGGTGGCGCCAGGCGCCAGGCGCCCGGTGTAGACCCGGACGTAGGTGAACCGGCCGAGGTGCCGGTCGGCCGTGACCTTGAGGCAGGTGGTCGCGGCGGAGGTGATCGTGATGCCGCGGTCGCGTTCCTGCTTCATGTAGTCGAGCGCGGCGGCGCCGTCGTGCACCTCGCCGATGCGGCGGGAGACGCCGGTGAAGAACAGGATCCGCTCGGCGGTCGTCGTCTTGCCGGCGTCGATGTGCGCCATGATCCCGATGTTGCGGACCTTGGCGAGGGCAAGGGCGGTGGTTGTCATCGGGATCCTCTTTTTCGCTCGATGACGACCGCCGCAGGGCAAGATCGCCCGCTGCGGCAAGCGCGACGGTAACCGCCGCCGCCGCGCGGGCGCGAAGGGTTTTCCGCCGGGAGGCGCCGGTCAGGAGGCGGCGCCCGGGTCGACCTCCGGGAGGGTCTCGATGACGCTGCGCAGGTGGGCGCGGGCGGCCCGCTCGGCGGCGTCCGGGTCGCGGGCCGCGATCGCCTCGATGATGCCGAGGTGCTGCGGCAGCGAGACCTGCGGGCGGCCCGGGTGCATGGCGAGCCGGAACTGGTGGCGGACGTTCTGCGCGCGCAGCCGCTCCAGGACGCCCGCGGCCGTCCGCTGCCCGCTGATCTCCCGGACGCGGCGGTGCAGGCGCTCGTTCAGCCGGGAGTAGCCGAGCACGTCGCCGGAGTCGACGGCGGCGCGCATCGCGTCGCCGATCTCCCGCAGCCCGGCGGCGTCGGCGTCGGTGGCCCGCTCGGCGGCCTTGGCCGCGCACAGGCCCTCGACCACCATGCGGACCTCGCAGATCTCGACCGCCTCGGCGAGCGACACGGCGCGGACCCGGGCGCCGCGGTTCTGCACGCGCTCGATGAGCCCCTCGTTGGCCAGTTCGGCGAGGGCCGCGCGGACGCTGGCGCGGCTGGCGGCGAACTGCTCGGACAGGTCCGCCTCGATCAGCCGCTGGTTCGGGACGAACTGGCCGCTCAGGATCGCCTCGCGGATCCCGCTCGCCACATCGGTCACCGGCACTCCCGGATTGTCGCCATTTTTGTCGCTGATCTAGGGTAGCCGCGGCGGGAGGTCTCGCGCGGGAGGGGAACGGCATGCCGGCGATCGCGGTGCTGGGACTGGGTGAGGCGGGCGGCGCCATCGCGGGCGGCCTCGTCGCGGCGGGCGCCGTCGTGCGCGGCTACGACCCCGCCGTCGCCGTGCCGGACGGGATGGTCGCCTGCGGCAGCGAGGCCGAGGCGGCGGCCGGGGCCGATCTCGTGCTGAGCGTCAACAGCGCGCACGACGCCGCCGCGGCGCTCAGGGCGGGCGCCGGAGCGGTCGGCGGCGGCGCGGTCTGGGCCGACCTCAACACCGGCTCGCCCGGTCTCAAGCGGGAGCTCGACGCCATCGCGCGGGAGGCCGGCGTCCGGTTCGCCGATGTGGCGATCATGGCGCCGGTGCCGGGGCGCGGGCTGCGCACGCCGCTGCTGGCCAGCGGCGCCGGCGCCGCCGGCGTCGCGGGCGTCCTCGGCCCGCTCGGCGCCGACGTCGAGGTGATGGACGGCCCCGCCGGGCTCGCCGCCGAGCGCAAGCTGCTCCGCAGCGTGTTCTTCAAGGGGCTCGCCGGGTCGGTCGTCGAGGCGCTCGAAGCCGCGCGGGCCGCCGGCTGCGAGGAGTGGCTCCGCGCGAACATCGTCGCGGAGCTGACCGCGGCCGGCGAGCACACCGTGGACCGGCTCGTCGGCGGCACCTACCGGCACGCCGTCCGCCGCGCCGCCGAGATGGAGGCGGCCGCGGCCATGCTGGAGGAGCTGGACGTCCCCCCGGCGATGGCCGCCGCCAGCCGCGACCTGCTGCGGCGCCTGTCTAACCGACCGGCGGGGTGCCATGGGTGTGGAACGACTCGATCGTCTTCAGGCCCCACGCCTGGCCCTTGGCCCGCTCCGCCTCCGTCCAGGTGATCGTCTTCCAGTCCGGCGCGAGGACGAGCCGGGCGCACGGGTTGCACAGCTCGATGCGGTTGCCGCCCGGCTCGTAGACGTAGAGGAAGAACGTCTGCTGGATGGCGTGCTTGTGCGGGCCCGTCTCGATGAAGACGTCGTTGTCCAGGAAGATGTCGGCGGCGCGGAGGATGTCCTCGCGGGTGTCGGTGGCGAAGGCGATGTGGTGCAGGCGGCCGGTGGTGCCCGTCCAGTCCCGCGTGTAGACGATGTCGTAGGACTTGTTGGTGAACGTCATCCAGCGGGCGGCGATCGAGCCGTCGTCCAGCTGGATCTGCTCGGTGGCGTGCCCGCCGAGGACGTCCCGCAGGAAGTCGGTGCTCGGCACCACCTCGGCGGCCAGGAAGTTGACGTGGTCGAGGCGGCGGACGCACACGCCCATCGCCGGGTACGCCTGCGCCTGGTTCTTCAGTGACGGCGCCAGCTCCGGCGGCGCCTCGAACCACTCCGACTCCCAGTAGATCTCCAGCTCGTGGCCGTCGGGGTCGCGGAACACGTAGGTGGGGCCGAGGCCGGGGTCGCCGTCCCGCCAGCCGACGCCGAGCCCGGCCTCCTCGATCGCCTTGACGCGCCGGTCGAGGGCCTCCTGCGAGGACGCGCGCAGCCCGGTCCGCCGGATGCCGGACGTGCTGTGCGCGGTGAGCTTGAGCGTGTGGTGCTCGTAGTCGTCCCACGTCCGCAGGTACACCGAGTCGCCCTCGGCGCCGACCTCGGTGAGGCCCATGACGCGGGTGAAGAACCACAGGCTCTTCTCGGGCTCGGGCGTCAGCAGCTCGACGTGCGCGACGTGGGCGATCTCGTGCTTGATGCTCATCGGATACTCCGGGGGAAGACGGTGCCGTCGAAGAGTTTGCGGGCCGTCCGGACGATGCTGGCCCGCCGGACGGACGTGCCGTCCAGCTCGACCACCACGTCGAGCCGGCCGGCCGGGTGCTCGATGCCCATGGGCGCGCCCGGCGGCGGGACCTCGGCGAGGTCGCGGCCCACGGCGCCGTCGAGCAGCAGGGCGGTGGCGACGCTGACGGCGCCGAGGACGCCGATCGAGGTGTGCATGCGCAGCGGGATGAACGTGCGGGTGCAGATCATGCCGCCGGCGCGGGGCGGCGCGACGAGGGTGGTCTTCGGCACCGGCGCGGCCGCGACGTCGCCGAGGCCCATCAACTCGCCCGCCGCCAGCCGCAGCGACTGGATCCTGTCCCGCAGGCGGGACAGGTCGGTCTCGTAGCCGGTGGCGCCGAGGTCGGACGCGGCGGCGACCACGACCGGCATGCCGTTGTCGACGCAGGTGACCTCGATGCCGTCGATCAGGTCGCGGGGACGGCCGGTGGGAAGCAGCGCCCCGCAGGACGATCCCTCCGTCCCCGCGAAGTCCAGATCGATCCGCGCGGCCGTCCCGGGCACGCCGGAGATGGCGGTGCCGCCGTCGTAGTCCACGGCCCCGCCGGGTGTCGGGAATGTCGCGGTGGCCACGCTGCCGGAGTTCAGCATCCGGATGCGGACGCTCGTCCGGTCCCCGCCCGCCGGCACGAGCCCCCGCTCGACGGCGAACGGGCCGACGCCGGCGAGCAGGTTCCCGCAGTTCTGCCGGTCCGAGACCGTCGGTTCCTCGACGCCGAGCTGCAGGAACAGGTAGTCGACGTCGGCCGCGCCGTCGGCGGACGGCGACACCACCGCGACCTTGCTGGTCAGCGGGTGCGCGCCGCCGATCCCGTCGATCTGCCGGGGGTCGGGGGTGCCCATGGCCCGCAGCAGCAGGTCGTCGCGTTCGGCCGGGTCGGCGGGCAGGTCCTCGGCGAGGAAGTACGCGCCCTTGGACGTCCCGCCGCGCAAGAGCATGCAGCGCACCCCGGTCATGAGCCGCGCCCGGTCTGCTCGGCGTAGCGGGCGTAGTCGACGTACTCGATGCCCAGCTCCGGGAGCCGCTCGCGCAGCCCGTACCGGTCGAGGCCGAGCTCGCCCCGCTGGAACGCGGCGCGGGTCGCGGCCTCCTTCTCCTCCCGGGCCTGCGCCGCCTCGACCGCGGCGGCGGCGGACTCCCGCTCGACGCGCACGACCCCGTCGTCGTCCGCGAGGATCACGTCGCCCGGCCGGATGAGCTGCCCGCCGATCGCGACCGGCACGTTCACCGCGCCGGGCGTGGCCTTCACCGTGCCCTGCGCGCTGACGGCCGCCGACCAGACCGGGAAGCCCATCGCGTGCAGTTCCGCGACGTCCCGCACCCCGGCGTCGATGACGAGCCCGCGCACGCCCCGGTGCCGCAGGGCGGTCGCGAACAGCTCGCCGAACATGCCGTCGGTGGACGGCGAGGTGGTGGCCACCACCAGCACGTCGCCGGGGCGGCACTGCTCGACCGCGACGTGGATCATCAGGTTGTCGCCCGGCCAGGACAGGACGGTGACCGCCGTCCCGGCGATGCGCGACCCGAGGTGCACCGGCCGGATCGACGGCCCGAGGTACCCGGTGCGCCCCATGGCCTCGTGGACGGTCGCGACGCCGTACCGGGCGAGGGAGTCGACCGCGGCGGCGTCCGCGCGCGGCGGGTTCGTGACGACGACGGTCCTCATGCCAGCTCCGTCGTGGTCTGCGGGTACAGCCGGACGAACGCCTCGGCCCGCGTGTCGTGCGGCAGCCCGAGGTTCGGTCCCGCGTTGCGCTTCAGCTGCACGCCGCGCCGCTTGGCCAGCTCGGTGTAGTAGTCCCACATGTGGACCTGCGCGGGCAGGCACTCCATCGCGGCGCGCTTCCTGTCGAACACGGACGTGATGTCCAGCAGCACGTCGGGCTTGAAGTCGCACTGCTCCGGCTGGTGCGGCTCGAAGAGGAACACCGGCGGCGCGCCGAGCGGCTCCCCGGGCGCGTCGTAGCCGATCGCCTGGGCGAGCACGCGGGCCTGCAGCGCCATCCGCGCCGCCGCCGGATGGTCGCCGTTGTACGGGTCGGCGAGGGTGTGCGTGAGGACGACGGCCGGCACGAACTCCCGGTAGATCCGCACGAGCCGGTCGACCAGCTCCTGCGACTCGACGAGGGGGTAGTCGCCGGCGTCCAGGAACTCGATCTCGGCGCCCAGCTCCGCCGCGGCGGCCTCGGCCTCGGCCCGCCGCAGCTTCTTGATCTCCTCCAGCCGCTTGCCCTCGCGCCAGGCGCGCGCGGACTCGCCGCGCTCGCCGTAGCTCAGGCACACCACCTTGGCGCGGTCGCCGCGCGAGGCCGCCAGCGCGATCGCGCCGCCGGCGCGCCAGACGAAGTCGCCCGCGTGGGCGCTGACGACGAGCAGCGGGCTGGGAGAGGCGGAAGTGCTCATGCCGGTACCCTCCACCTTGTCACCCAAATTGTCAACAATTCTGGAGACAAGTCGCCGGCGCCCCGCGAAAAGCAGGAGGCCACCGCGGGGGCCGCCGGATGTGGGTGGCGGCGGGCCCCGCGGCGGCCGGTCGGCCGGGCCGGTTCGGCGGGCGGGTCAGCCCTTGGCCGGGTCCAGGGACGCGATGGCCTCGGGGGTGAGCTTGGCGGCGCGCTCCCGCTGCGGGAAGCGGCCGACGTCGATGCGGGCGACCTCCCTGGCGGTGCGGTAGTCGACCACGGAGACCTGGTCGTCCTCGGCGAGCGAGACGAAGCAGTCGTGGCCGTTCGGGCTGGTCTGCGTCCAGTACGGCAGGGCGTCGGCGGCGTAGGTGACGGTCCCGTCGGTGGTCAGGCCGGGGCGGGAGACGATGGACACGTAGTCGTCGATCGTCCCGGCCACGCACAGCTTGGACTCGTCCGCGTTCATCGCCATGCCGTGGTGCGCGGAGTTCTGCGGGTAGTCGTCCGGCTTCATCTTGGCGGCCTTCTCGCTGAACGGCATCTTCACCGTCCGCGTGATCTTCCCGGCCGCCAGGTCGTACTCGACGAACCCGTTGAGGTAGGACAGCTGCGCGTACATCGTCTTGTTGTCGCGGGTGAACACCGCGGGGCGGATCCCGTACTCGAAGTTGTACGTGCGCAGCCTCTTGAACGTCCTGGCGTCCACCGCCGTGACGGACCGCGCCCCCTTGAGCGCGTTGAGGATCTTGGGGAGCGAGGTGATCCCGATGCTGGAGTTGTAGAGGATCGTCCCGTCCGGCGAGTAGTCGTTGGCGTGCGGGTAGGTGCCGGTCGCGAAGCTGGTCTGCAGCTGCCCGGTCGCGGTGTCGATGACCTCGGCCTTGCTCGCGGTGGTGGCCGAGACGATGAACTGCCGGCCGTCCGCCGACAGCGCCGCGTGGTCGGCCTTGAAGCCCTCGGTCTTGTGGCGCCACAGCATCCGCTTCGTGGCGATGTCGAACGCGACCGCGTCCGACAGCGCGCCCCGCGAGATGTAGAGCGTCCTGCCGTCCGGTGAGACGGCCATGTCGTCGACGAGCTTGCGGTAGCCCTGGGCGGCGTTGACGGCCTCGTAGCCGATGCGCTCCACGACCGTCATCGAGTTCAGGCGTTCCTGCAGGTCGGGGACGACGTTGATGGAGCCGAGGTTCTGGTAGGTGGCGGTGTCGATGAAGCTGACCGTGCCGCCCTGGCCGTTGCCGACGGCCATCACGTCGCGCAGCGCGGCCGTCTCGGCGGGCTGGGCCTGCGCGGGCAGGGCGCCGGACAGCGCGGTCGCCGCCAGGACGGCGCAGCCGAGCAGTGCGGTTCGTCTTCGGAGACTTCGGGAAGGCATCGCGTCCTCCAGTGGGGGTGGGGTCTCCAGTCTGAAAACGGCCGTGTTCGGACTTGGTTACTGGACAGTAATCCAGGGTGGGGTACGGCACAAGACCCAGATGCGGGAAAATGCCGTCCGGGTCGTGGGGAGGAGCGAGGTGGCGGGCAGGCGCGCACAGCCGACCGGCAGGTACCGGGGCAGATCCGCGGCCGAGCGGCGCGCCGAGCGGCACCGCAGGTTCCTGGACGCCGGGCTGGAGATGTTCGGCCGCGGCCCCGGCTACCGGGGCACGACGGTCGCCGCGCTCAGCGAGAAGGCCGGCCTGTCCACCCGCCAGTTCTACGAGGAGTTCAAGACGCTGGAGGACCTCCTCGCGGAACTGCACCTCGAGGTCAACGACGCCGCCGAACGCGACGTCGTCGCCGCGCTCCCGTCCGTCCAGGGCCTCGACCTGGCCGAGCGCACCGCCCGCCTCTTCCGCGCCTACGCCGCCAGCATCACCGCCGACCGGGCCCGCATCCGCATCGCGTTCGTCGAGATCGTCGGGGTCAGCCCCCGCATGGACCGGCAGCGGCTCACCCGCCGCGCCCGCTGGGTCGACTTCATCTGCTCCGAGGCGGCCGCCGCCGCCGAGCGCGGCGAGATCCCGGACCGCGACTACCGGATCGCCGCGACCGCCTTCATCGGCAGCATCAACGGCCTCCTGCACGACTGGAGCGCCGGCTGGGTCGACGCCACCCTCGACGAGGTCATCGACGAGCTCGTCCTGATGCTCCTCGGCCGCCTCTACGCCCCCGACCGCGACCTCCCGGCCCCCTGACGGCGGTCCGCGGGGCGCGGCCCCGCGGCGGGCGCGGTCAGGGGCGGGCGCGGTCAGGGGCGGGCGCGGTCAGGGGCGGGCGCGGTCAGGGGCGGGCGCGGACGGCGGCGCGGTCCTCGACGGCCGGGGTGAGGAGGGCCAGGCGGGCGTCGGTCGGGTCGGTGATGACGGAGAAGCGGCCCGGCTTGATGTCGGTCGGCGGGATGTGCACGCGCCCGCCCAGCTCGGCCGCCGCGGCGGCGGACTCGTCGCAGTCGGACACCCAGAAGTAGGGGATCCAGTGGGCCGGGTAGCCGGGCGGCCAGTGCTCGTCCATCGGGACCATGCCCGCCACGGACCAGTCGCCCACCTTCCAGTTGATGTAGACGGGACGGTGGTAGTCGCGTTCCACGGACCTCCAGCCGAAGACCTCGCCGTAGAAGCGGCGGGCGCCCTCGATGTCGCGGCAGGCCAGCTCCACCCAGCACATCGCGGCCGGCTCGTCCACGACGCCCGCGCCCTGCAGGTGGTACGGGTACCAGAGGGCGAAGTCGGCGCCCTCCGGGTCGGAGCACACGGACAGCTGCCCGAGGTCGGCCACGTCGAGCGAGTCGACCAGGACCAGGCCGCCCGCCCGGCGGACGGCGTCGAGCGAGGCCGCCATGTCGGCGGTGCGGAAGTAGCACGTCCACGAGGAGGGCAGGGAGTCGTCCGCGAGGGTCTGCATCCCGGCGACCTCCGGCCCCTGGACGCCGCCGAGAGTGAACATCTCGTACTCGCCCATGTCCGAGGTCAGCGTGTAGGAGTACCAGCCGAACAGGTCGCAGTAGAAGTCCTTCGACCGCTCCGGGTCCGGGCTGGCCAGCTCCGCCCAGGTCGGGAAGCCGGGGGCGAACGAGGTCACCTCGGGCATCGCCGGCCCCTGACAGCTCGCATGCCGGCGGCACTGGGGAGGCGGGCGCGATCTGCGCCGTCGTCGGGAATCATCAAGATCATCCAAAGGTCGGCGGGTCCACAGCTGTACGTCCGGCCGGGTCAGCGGCGGGGATGGAACCTCCTCGCGGCCTCCCGGCTCGGCGCGAGGACGGCGAAGCGGGCGCCGGTCGGGTCCGTCAGGACCGAGAAGCGGCCGTTCTCCATGTCGCTCGGCGGGACGCGGGTCCGCGCGCCCAGCTCGACCGCGCGCGCGGCGGAGCCGTCGCAGTCGGACACCCAGAAGTACGGGATCCAGTGGGCCGGGTAGCCGGGCGGCCAGCGCTCGTCCATCGCCACCATGCCCGCCACCGGCCAGCCGTCCACCTCCCAGTCGGTGTAGACGGTGCCGTAGTAGTCGCGGTCGACGGCCTTCCAGCCGAACACGGCGCCGTAGAAGCGGCGGGCCTCCTCGACGTCCCGGCAGGCCAGCTCCACCCAGCACATCGACTCCGGCACGGCGGCGTCGGGCGTCAGCTCCGGGTCGTGCGGCTCCCACAGTGCGAACTCGGCGCCCTGGGTGTCCGCGCACAGCGCCGCGCGCCCGATGTGGGCGATGGTGGCGGGCTCCATCAGCGGCTGCCCGCCCGCGGCCTGGACGGCGTCCAGCGTGGCCGTGAGGTCGCCCGTGTAGAAGTAGCACGACCAGGACGGCGGCTGCGTGTCGTCGGTCAGCCGCTGCATGCCGGCGACCCCCGGGCCGTTGATGTCGCGGAGGGTGAAGACCACGTAGTCGCCGTAGCCGTCGGTGGCCAGCGTGTAGGAATACCAGCCGAACAGGTCGCCGTAGAAGCGGCGCGACACCTCGACGTCCGGGCTGGCGATTTCCACCCAAAAGGGTGTTCCGAGGACATAGCCCTTTGCCTTGCCCCCCGCCGGACTTTCGCCGCGCCGTCCGTTCACTGCGTCCATGAGCCTCACGCTAGGGACGGGTGCGCAATCTCCATGACGCAGCCCGCAAGCAGACGTGCCAAAGTGAGCCCAATATTCGGCAAGCCGTACCGTTTTCGCGGCGCGGCGTTCAGGTGCTCACGACCGTCTGGAGGAGGCCCCAGACGAAATGCGCGACGTAGGCGCCGCCGTCGGGCATCGTGATCGTCGCGTGCCAGCGGCTGGGCGCGTCGCCGTCCTGGTGGGCCACCGCGCCGAACCGCGCGTCGACGTCGCCCACCACGCACGACCAGGGGACGAGGTCGTCGGCGGTCGTCAGCTCCGGCACGGGGACGCCGTCGTCGCGGACGAGCCACTCCTGCACGACCGAGCCGTCCGGCGCCATCATGATCTCGAAGCGGAGGCCGGGCCACAGCGGCAGCGGCGGCCACCACGCGGTCTCGCACGCGACGTCGCCGATCCGCCGGCCGGCGGCGCCGGCGGGCGGGCCGAGGACGGCCTCGTAGCGGCGGCGGCCGCGCGGGAACGTCCGGGACCGCAGGATGCGCTGCCAGCGCGCGTTGACCTCCCGCATCTCGGTGCGGGACGCGCCGAGCGCGCGCATCGCGTCCTCGACGAGGCCGGGCTGGTAGTCGGCCATGCGGCGGAGCAGCACGAGCTGGAACTCGCGCCGCGCGAACCCCTTCACCCCGGCCACGCTACCCGGCGCGCCCCGAGCCGGGCCGGGCTGTGCAGGAACGGGCCGTGCGCGGCCACCGCCCGCCGTCCTCCTCGGCGGCGAACCGGGCCGGCGGCCCGGTCAGGACTTGCCGGCGCCGATCGTGGCGGCGATCTTCGGCCAGCTCGCGGCCAGCTCCCGCTTCCAGTACTTCCAGTTGTGCATGCCGGGCCCGTACAGGTGCGCGGTGACCGGGATGCCGGCCTGCTTCGCGGCGGCGACGAAGTTCTCGTTCATCGTCCCGGCGAGCTGCTCGCCGATCCGCCCCGCGTCCAGCGGCGGGGTGTCGGGGTTGTCGAAGGGGCCGGGCTCGCCGTTGCCGGACGAGACGTAGACGCCGATGCCCTTCAGCTTGGCGACGTTGACGGTGGCGTCGTGCGCCCGCCAGTTCGCCCGCGCGGTGATCGGGTCGCCCCAGATGGCCGTGCCCGCCTGCCGGTTCATGGACGTCAGGATGACGGGCATGCCCGGCGCGGTGATGTTCAGGGCGCCGCTGTAGGACGCGGCGTACTTGAACGTGGTGGGGTGCCGTTCGGCGTAGGTGATGGCGCCCTGCCCGCCGGACGACAGGCCGATCGCGGCGCGCACCGACCCGGCGTGGAAGTTGCGCTCCATCAGCGGGATGACCTCGTCGATGTGGAAGGTCTCCCACTTGGGGATGCCGCCCTTGCCGCCGTTCCACCAGTTGGTGTACGAGCCGTTCCAGCCGCCCTCGGGCATCACGACCATCGCGTTGTACGGGCCGATGACCTGCTCGATGTCGGAGTCCTTCGTCCAGGACGTGTAGTTGTTGTTGCCGCCGTGGTAGGCGTACACGACCGGCCACGTCTTGGTGGTCTTGGACTTCCAGCCCTTGGGGATCATCACCCGGGTCTTCACGGCCGCGCCGAGCGCGGGCGAGGCGATCGTCACGTCGAAGATGCGCGAGTTGACCTTCTTCACGCCGGTGATCGCGGCGCCGTCCGGGGCCTTGGCGTACTTGCTGGACGTCGTGCCCGGCGGCATGTGCGGCTTCTTGCCGTGGCTGCCGCTGTCGGTGTCGGGGTTGCCGGGGCTCGGCGAACCGCCGCCCGTCTTGAACGGGTTGGTCCCGAGCGGGACGCTCGGCAGCTTCGCCGGCTTGGGCGACCCGCTGGGGGACGCGGAGCCCGCGGGCGCCGACGGCTGCGTCGCCGGTCCGAACGAGGGGATCGCCTGGGAGTTGCCGGACGCCTCCGACTTGCCGGTCGGCACGCCGATGCCGGCCTGGGCGAGGCCGACCATGACGGTGGGCAGCACCACGGCCGCCGCCGCGGTGCCCGCAATGGCGATCTTCCTGTCGGTACGCTTCTTCATGGACTCCCCAGCCGCCCGGGCCGCCCCCGGCCCGACGCTCTGCTCGTCCGGTAGAAACTACTGTCCCGGGCGTCACAGCCGCAAGTATTGGCAACGAATGCAATAAAGGTGAGACAAGGCGTCCGCGACCGGCGTCGCGGCCCTGCTCAGGGGCGGATCGACTGGGCGTGCCGGAACACGTTGCACGGGTCCCAGCGGCGCTTGACCTCCTGGAGTTTCGCGTAGGCGTCCTTGTAGTAGAGCGTCTCCCACGACTGACCCGACTCGTTCCAGCGGCGATCACCGAGATCGGCGTCCGGATAGCCGATGTAGCAGCCGTCCGTGGTCTCGCCGCCCGCGACGGGCACACCGCCGGTCGCCGCGAACGTCGCCTTGTAGGCGTCGCGTATCCAGGCGATGTGCGCGTCCTCCCCGCCGTCCTGCTCCGCCCAGTAGACCTGGTACTGCACTTTCAGAATGGAGTCGCGCTGCCTCGCCGCGGTCGGGTGCGGCGGCCTGTTGACGGCGCCGCCGTACGAGTCGACCTGAATGAGGGCCTGCCGATTGGCGTAGTCGGTGTACCGCTCATTTCCGAGATAAGCCCACATCGCATCGATCTGCTCGACCGTGAACGGCTTCCGCAGATAGGCGGACTTGTACTTGCCGCAGCGGTTCCCGCCGCCGGAGCCGAGCGCCCGCGCCGCCGTCAGCCACGGCATCGCCCGCGGAACATCGAGGTGGACGAAGTGCTCCCCCATCACCGACCGCATCTTCGTCGCGGCGGGCCCGATCCGCCCGTCGACGGCCGCGATGAACTCCGCCATCGCCCGCGGGCCGTCCGGGTCGTCCGCGTCCACCTGCGCCAGGAGCCCGATCTGCCCGTTGCTCACGTGGTTGAGCTTCAGCATCGCGAACAGCTTCCCCGCCGCGGTCGACGGGTTCTGATGGTCGCGGAAGTACTCCCCGAACGCGGTCACCAGCGCGGCGAACTCGTCCTTGGTGAAGTCGCTCCAGTCCCACGCCAACGCCGCCAGGAGCACTTGTCCCGGCGGCTGCGGAAGCCCCCGGAACCAGAACCGGGTGACCAGCCCGAAGTTCCCTCCCCCGCCCCCGGAATGGGCCCACCACAGCCCGCACAGCTCAGAGTCCCGGTCGTCGCGCCGGGCCACCACCAGCCTGACGTTCCCGTCCTCGTCGGCCACCGCCACCTCGACCGCGTAGAGGTAGTCGACGGTCAGCCCGTGCTGCCGCGACAGCAGCCCGAACCCGCCCGCCGGGACGTGCCCGCCGAGCCCCACCGAGAAGCACGCCCCGCCGGGCAGCGCCTTCCCGCTGACCGGATACAGCCGGCCGTACACATGCCAGTTCGTCGCCCCGGCCTCGACGCAGTACGCCTTCATGGACTCGTCGTAGGACACCCCGCACATCGGGCTGACGTCCAGGATCACCCGCACGTCCTCACCGCACACGAAGTCCTCGTAGCAGTGCCCGCCGGACCGAACCGTGATCCGCGTCCGCGCGGGGTCCGCCGGCTCCTCGCCGACCGCCTCCGCGAGCGCCGCCCTGGCCTCTTCGGGCGTCCGCACGAGCCGCACGTACTCCGGCGCGGCGACCCACCGCTGGTTGAACCCCCGGCTGAGCGCCGGATACCGCTTGTCCCCGCCCCTCACGACCGTGGCCGGCACCGCCGAAAGCCCACTCATGCCCCACGCCCCCGCGCACCTGGAAGAAAGGCCCCGGAAGAGCCTTCCCCGCCGCGCACCCGCGTAGTCGATCAGCAACACACAGTTAACGCCCCGGAAAGGGTCGCCCCCGGCGGCGGGGCCGCCGGGGGCTCGGGTGAGGGACGGCCGGTGACGTCGGGCCGGCCGGTTCTCGGGGGTCGGTTGCGGGGCTACGCCGCGGTGAAGTCGTAGGTGGCGGTCACCGTGGCGGAGCCGGGGCAGAGCCAGCCGCTGGTCTTGGCGACCGTCTGCTCGGTGAAGGTGGCGCTGACCGGAAGGTCGGTCCCGGTGAAGCTGCCGGTGATGTCGCCACCGTAGGTGCAGCCGATGGCGCTCATCGAGAACCCGTCGATGGAGGCGGTGCCGTTGTCGAGCTTGCCGCTCCACGGCAGGTTCTTGGGCGTGACCGTGACGCCGCAGCCGCCGACGGAGGCGGAGGTGATGGTGAGGTTGCCGGCGGCGTCGACGGTGCCGGACAGGGTGGAGCTCGTGCAGGAGGCGGGGATCCCCGCGTCGATGACCATGGTGCCGTTGAGGTCGGCGGTGAAGGGACCGGCGGTCCAGGCCAGGGCGGGGGTGGCCGTCAGGGCGACGGCGAGGGCGGCCGCGGCCGAGGCGGAGGCGATCGCGGCCGGCTTGCTGATGCGGGACAAGGGAGTCCTCATTTCGGACGGCGGGCGTCGCGCCTGCACCCGGGGGACGGGGTGGGTGGTGGTCCCGAGCCGCGCGCGCCGCGCCCTTGGCCGGAGGGCGGCGGGACGCCGGGAATCGGGGACCGGGAGCCGGAGCCGTCTCGCATCATCGCCCAGGGACTCGGCGGCTCCAAGTAGAACGCGTTCTATGAAAGACGGTAGGGAAAACTTCTTGTACGGTCAATGATCCAGAGGACATCTTCTGTGGATATGTTTCCCGGTCGGGCCGCAAATCCCGGTTTCGACCGTCCTTTAGCTGGTGCATCACATGTGTGCAGGCTGCATCATTTGCCGGGCGACGATCACCGCCCATGCGTCGCCAACAGCGGAGATGACAGCCCCACCGGAGATGAGAACGCGTTATATATTGTGCTCGCCGAGCCAATCCCCGCGCCGGGGAATGGCCGCGATTCGGACGACGGGTCGCCCTGTCTTTCGGATGAGCGAAACGGGTTCCCGGTCAGCCGAAGCGTTCGCGGAGGGCGGGCAGGAGGTCCGCCTCCGCCCAGGTGCGGAAGTCCTTCTGGCGGTCCGCGCCCGACTGGCAGAACGAGATGTGCGTGAAGCCCGCGTCCGCCCACTGCTGGACCGCCCGGACGTAGTCGCCGACGTCGTCGCCGCACGGGACGGACTCGACGACGTCCTCGGGACGGACGGTCTTCGTCGCCGCCTCGAAGTTCACCGGCCCCGGGAGCTCCGCCATGACCTTCCAGGAGGGCGCCGAGAACCTCCAGACGCGGTGGGCGCGCCGCTCGCACTCCTCGTAGTCGTCGCCGAACGCGACGGGGATCATCCCGTAGGCGGGCCTGCCCTCGCCTCCCTCGCGGCGGAACAGCTCGGCGACCTCGGCGACGGGCTGGTCGGAGACCAGGATGTCGGCGTGCCGCGCGGCCAGCCGCCCGGCCCGGGGGCCGAACGCGGCCATCCCGATCGGGACCGGGCGGTCGGGCACGTCGTAGAGCTTCGCCGAGTCCACCCGGTAGTGCCTGCCCCGGTAGTTGACGTAGTCGCCGCCGAACAGCGCCCGGATGATCTCCACGGCCTCCTCGAACATCTCGTGCCGGACGTCGGCCGGGGGCCAGTCCCGCCCGACGACGTGCTCGTTGAGGTTCTCGCCCGCGCCGAGCCCGAGGATGAACCGGCCGTCCGACAGGACGCCCATCGTCGCGGCCTTCTGCGCCACCACGGCGGGGTGGTAGCGCATGGTCGGGCAGGTCACCAGCGTCATCAGCGGGACGCGCTGCGTGGCGTGGGCGAGCCCGCCCAGCACCGACCACGCGTAGGCCGAGTGACCCTGGTCCTCCAGCCACGGGAAGTAGTGGTCGGAGACGGTGACGTAGTCGAAGCCGGCCTCCTCGGCCTCCACGCCGTCGGTGATGAGCTGCTTGGGCGGTGTCTGCTCGCAGAGCAGCGAGTATCCGAATTCCATGCGGCTCGCATACCCGCCGGGCGGGCCTGAACCGTCACTGCCCGAGGAGGTCCATGAGGTCGTCGGCGTGCTCCTCCTCCTCGGCGAGGATCTCCTCCATGATGCGGCGCGTGGTGACGTCGCCGTCGCCGAGCCACCGGATGATCTCCTGGTAGGACTCGATGACGATCCGCTCGGCGACGAGGTTCTCCTGGAGCATGCCCTTCAGGTCGTTGTCGTCGAAGGTCGCGTAGGCGGTGTGGGAGCGCTCGGCGAGCGTCTCCGGGTCGAAGTCGGGGTCGCCGCCGAGCTGGCTGATGCGCTCGGCGGCGCGCATCGCGTGGTCGCGCTCCTCGTCCGCGTGCTCGCCGAACTCCGCGGCGACCTGCGCCCGGTCGATGCCGGTGGCGCTGATCGCGTGCTGCGCGTAGCGCATCCAGCAGACGATCTCGGTGGCGAGGACGTCGTTGAGGACGCCGATGACCTCCTCGGGACTCCTGCCGTAGTTCTCGGTCACCGGGCCGTCGGCCATCTTCGCGCGGGCGCGCTCCCGGATCGCCGCGACGTCGATGCTGAAGCTGCTGCCGTCCATGCCGCCTCCTCCTGATCATGCGCCTGGACGTAAGGCGTCCTACCTCGGATCGGCGGGCGCATGCGCCGGCCCGCGAAACGGCGTGAGACGACGTCTGCCGACCCCATACTTGGCCACGGTCCGTAACACGTGCTATACGTAGAGCTACCTCGCTACGACCTGTGGCGAGGAAGGGACATCCGGTATCCACCTTGAGATCCGGGCGTGACAAGGAAGAAAAGGAACCACATGAAGTCCTTCAGCTACACCGAGCTGGACCTGCTGGCCGGCGAGGTCCTGCCGGAGCGCGCCGTGCTGTCCACCCTCCTCGTTGGGGGCGGCGACGACACCGACAACCACAACTTCAACCTCAACGCCGGCCACGGCGGTGGCGACGACGACAGCACCGTCCTCTCCCAGCAGTCCTGCTCGGTCGTGAACAACCAGCAGAACGCCGGGCTCCTGTCGGCCCTGGGCGTCGCGTCCCAGAACCCGACCAGCACCCACAGCTGCCTGCCGGGCACGGCGATCGCCAACAACGGCTGAGTCGCCTCGACGTAACGGCGGGCTCCGGCCCGCAAGGGAAGGGCTGGCGATCTCCTGCCAGCCCTTCCCCCTTCTTCCCGTCCACGCGAAAGCTGTCACATGAGCCACGAAAACCCTCAGAAACTCAGCTACGCCGACCTCGACCGGCTCGACGCGGAGGTCCTGCCGCCGCGGCTCGCCATGTCGGCGCCGCGCGGCGACGGCCACGGCTCCACGGTCGTCATGTACGCGTGCCAGGCCACCTACTCGCCGGGCACCACCGGCCTGCTCGGGACGGGCCTGCTGGCGCAGCCGCCGCACTCCACGCTGACCTGCGTCCCGGCGACCGTGGTCGACCACCACTGATGAGCACTCCAGCGATGCCGGACCTGGACGGCGGGGAGCCCCGGGCCCTCGTCCTGCCCGCGCTCACCGAGGGCGCCGAACTCGTCGGCGAGTTCAAGAACTCCGGCTACCGGGAACCGCCCCAGCTCGTCTGCCTGCCGAACCGGCAGCTCGTCCGGCTGCCGCCGCTGCTGTTCGGCGTCGCCAAGGCGCTGCACGAGCACCGCGACCTCGCGGGCGGCGACGTCCAGGAGGCGCTCGACCGGGTGGCGGACGCGGTGAGCGAGGAGGCCGGCGCCCGGCTGACCGCCGAGCAGGTCGTCTACCTCGTCGACCGCAAGCTCGCCCCCCTCGGCGTCACCACCTACAGCGACGGCACGCCGGCGCCGCTGGTGAAGTCCGACCCGTGGCTGGCGCTGAAGTTCAAGGTCGCGGTCTTCCCCGAGTCGTTCACCTGGTTCATCGGCGGGCTGTTCGCCCGGCTGTTCCAGCCCCTGGTGATGGCGGTCCTCATCGCCGCCTTCCTGGTGAGCGAGGGGTGGCTGCTCACCTCCCGGTCGATGTCGGACGCGCTGTCGCTGGCGATCCTGAACCCGGTCAGCATCCTGCTGGTCATGGGGCTCGGGGTCGCCTCGTGCGCGTTCCACGAGGTCGGGCACGCTTCCGCCTGCCGGTACGGCGGCGTCCGGCCGGGCACCATGGGCTGCGGGATCTACCTGGTGTGGCCGGCGTTCTACACCGACATCACCGAGTCGTACCGGCTCGGCCGCGGCGGCCGGCTGCGCGCCGACCTCGCCGGCGTGTACTTCAACGCGATCTTCGTGGTGGCGCTGACGCTGGTGTACCTGCAGACGGGCTTCGAGCCGCTGCTCGTGGCCGTCCTGTACGTCAACATCGAGATGATCCAGCAGCTGCTGCCGACGCTGCGGTTCGACGGGTACTACATCATGTCCGACCTGGTCGGCGTCCCCGACCTGTTCAAGTACATCGGGCCGATCCTCAAGCGGGCGCTGCTGCGGCGCCCGGCCGACGCGCGGCTGAACGACCTCAAGCGCTGGCCGCAGGTCTTCGTCACCCTGTGGGTGCTGACCGTCATCCCGATGCTGGTGTTCCAGATCGGCCTCATCACCACCCAGATCCCCGCCCTGGTCGCCAAGGACTGGTGGATGATGCGCCGGCTCGCGGCGGAGGCGTCGGCGGGCGCGAGCCCGCTGGAGCTGATCACGTCCGGGCTGCAGATCATGCTGCTCGTGCTGCCGCTGGCCGGGCTGGCGCTCATCTTCTACGGGATCGGCCGCCGCCTCGTGCGGTGGGCCGTCCGCTACGTCCAGGGGCCCGCGCCGCAGCCGGTGGCGGACGCCTGAGCACGCCCGGACGGACGCCGGATGCCCGCCGGGGCATCCGGCGTCCGCACGTCCGGCCCATCCCGCGGCGGCACCGCGGAAATGCATTTTATACGCTTTTTGCTTTGCGCTTTCCCGGCACATCCGGCGGGAACCTACTCGGAGTAGGGAGAGAAATAGGCCGTATCACGGCGCTCCCCTTTCTCCACGGCCGGCACCACCCCTGCCGGTGTTTCCGGAAGGCCCCGCATTGCTCCGTCGCATCACCCCCGCCGCCTGGCTGGGGGCCTTCGCCATGCTCGTCCCGACCCCGCTCGCGGCCCATTCCGCCGCGCTCGCCGGCACGGGCGCGCGGGTCGTCGCCGAGGCGCCCGTAGCGTCCCGGACGGTCGACCTGACGATCGACTCGCCGGCCGTGGACGGCCGGCAGAAGGTCCGCCTCCTGCTCCCCCGCGGCTGGTCGAAGGACGCGCACCGCACCTGGCCCACCCTGTGGCTGCTGCACGGCGGCGTCGACGACTACACCGCCTGGACGCGCGACACCGACGTCGCGCGGCTCACCGCCCGCAGCGACGTGATCGTCGTCATGCCGGACGCCGGCCGCTGCGGCAACTACTCCGACTGGTGGAACTACGGGAAGGGCGGCTCCCCGCGATGGGAGACGTTCCACATGACCGAACTCCGCCGCATTCTCGAAGACGGCTACCGCGCCGGATCCGAACGCGTGATCGCGGGCAATTCCATGGGCGGTCTCGGCGCCATGCTCTACGCGGCCCGCTTCCCCGGCATGTTCAGGGCCGCCGCGTCGTTCAGCGGCTACGTCGACACCCTCCACGGCCACGAGCCGGGCGACGACTCGATCGGCTGGGGACCGTCCTTCGCCTGCCCCGGCACCGACTGGCGGCGGGTGTGGGGCGACCCCGACGACCAGTCCGACGTGTGGCGCGCGCACAACCCGACCGACCTCGCCGGGCGGCTGCGCGGCGTCCGGCTGTGGGTGGCGAGCGGCAACGGCGAGCGCGGGCCGCTCGGCCGGCTGCCGTTCACCGACCCGGTGGAGGCCGCCGCCGCCGGCAACGCGCACGCGTTCGTGGACCGGCTGCGCGACCTCGGCGTGCCGGTGACGGCCCGGTTCTTCGACGGGCAGCACGACTGGCCGTACTGGCAGCGCGACCTGCACGAGGTGTACCCGATGCTGATGGACGCCCTCGGGACGCGGTAAGAGGTCGCGGGTAGGGGGCGCGGGGGTCGCGCGGTGGTGGTCAGCTCCGGCCCGCCGCCGGCAGGTCCCCCTGCCCCGGCCAGCCGTGCCATTCGACGAGGAGGACGGTGGCGTCGTCGTCGAGGCGTCCGCCGTGGTGGTCCAGGATCCTGTGGATGAGGCGCCGCAGGGTCTCGGGGGCGGGCAGCCCGTCGGCCTCGTGGCGGATGACGAAGTCCACGAAGCGGTGGAGGCCGAACTCCCGCTTGTCCGGGTCGCGCGCCTCCACGATGCCGTCCGTGTAGAACAGGACGCGGTCGCCGGGTTCGAGCTGCTCGATGCACAGCTCGGGCGGGACGCCGAGGCCGGTGCCGAGCGGCGTCCCCGGCGGGCAGTCGAGCACGGTCACCCAGCGCCCCTTGCGGATGACGACCGGCGCCGGATGGCCGTGCGAGATCCACGACATGATGCCCGAGCGCAGGTCGAGCTCCGCCATGACCGCCGTCACGAAGCGCCCGCTGCCGTCCTGCTCGGCCAGCACCTCCTCGATCCCCTGCCCCGCCTCGACGAGCCCGGCCCGCTGCACCCGGCAGTTGCGGAAGGCCGCGATGGCGAGGCTGGAGGTGAGCCCGGACCTGGTGTCGTGCCCCATCGCGTCGAAGACCCCGAAGTGGACGGTGTCCCCGGCCAGCGCGTAGTCGAAGGTGTCGCCGCCCAGCTTGTAGGCCGGTTCCAGCGCGGCGCTGATGACCACCTGGTCGTTGGCGAAGGACAGCGGCGGCAGCAGCCGCCACTGCATCTCCGCCGACACCGTCATGTCCCGCGTGCGCACCAGCCGGGAGAGCGAGTCGCTGTAGGGGCCCTTGCTGATGATGATGAGCGCGGCCATCCCGGCGAGGTACTCGGCGTCGTCCCTGGCCCGGGGGTCGTCCTTGCGGATGGTGGCCCTGATCACCCCGATCCGCTCGGAGCCGTCGAGGATCGGCAGCCAGTACTGGCAGGTGCCGTCGTCGAACGAGTGCCCGACCACCGGCGTCATGGTCTGGAACGCCCGGCCCGCGATCGTCCCCTCGATCTTGAGTTCCGGGCTCTCGTCCCCGGGGTCTCCCCCGGCGTCCACGCCCTTGCCGGTCAGCAGCCGCAGCACCGTCTGCTGAAGGTCGGAGATGTAGATCACGACATCGTGCAGGCCCACGTCCGCGGCGTACCGGGCCGCCGCGCCCGGCAGCTGCTCCATGGACATCAGGTGGCTCGCCGCCACCAGCTCTCTCAGCATCGGTCCGGTGCCTCACGCTTCCGGCTGCGCACCCCCCTACTCCCCGTCCCTACCCTCCTGCTCCCGCCTCATGTGACGTGCGGTCCGAGGACGGCCAGACGTACGGGAGATCGTCCGGGACGCCGGGGAACAGAGGGCCGTAGAAGGCGGGGTCCTTCCGGACGAGCGCCGACCGGTGGCTGAGGTGGAAGTCCGGGTCGCCGAGCCAGGGCGGCAGCTCGCCGGCCGCGGCCAGCCGGTCCTGCGGCCGCGGCCGCCCGAGGCCCGTCGCCCCGGCCAGGTCGGCGACCAGCGTCCCGGCGCAGGTGTCGGCGTGGCCGAGGGCGCACCAGCGATCGCACATCTCCAGGCCGTACCGGACGAGCGCCTCCGCGTAGCCGGTCCACATCAGCGCCGCCGGGTGGCGGCGCCAGCCGTACCCGGGCACGGTGAGCGCCCGGAGCACCTGGATCGTCTCGACGCGCTGCTTGCCGAGCCTCCGCCGGTCCAGCACGCGGGCCGTTTCCGTGAAGTCCGCATACGGCAGGAATGTCTGCACAACCGCCCCCTCGTTCCCCCGTGTCCCCCCCGGTACCTACCCACCGCCGTGCGGGGCGGGCCGGCGGGTGAGATGGGACACACCGGCGGCGGCGCCCGCGCGGCTTCGGGACCGTTCAAAAGCACAGGTCACGGGCGGGGCTTATCGTTTTCTGACAAACCGCACCGGAAAGGCGGGCCATGAATTCCCGGAAGGACTGTGCTAAAACCCGTCTGGGGTTCGGCGAAGCGGAGGGAACGCTATGGGCGCGGCGGAGGCTCTCGCACAGGTGGCCGACACGGACCGTTATCCGCTGACCGACCTGGACGGCGCCCGCCGGCGCGAGATCGTTTCCCGGACCCGGGACGAACTGGCGAAATCGGGGTGCTGCGTGCTGCCCGACTTCATTCGTCCCGCATTGCAGGAGGCGCTGCGCGCGGAATGCGCGGCGATCGCCCCGTCCGCCCATTATGACGTCGAAACGGTGAACGCCTACAACATCGATGTCGGCACCCCATTGCCGGACGGCCATCCCGGGCGTATCACCGTCCAGCGGGGCAACGCGTTCGTCGCGCGCGACCGCATCCCGGCCGGGTCCATCGTGCACCGGCTCTATTCGAACGAGCTGTTCCAGCGGTTCGTGGCGAGCTGCTTCGGGCTGCCGCGCGTGCACGAGCTGGGCGACCCGCTGTCGGGGCTGGTCCTGAACGTGGTCAGGCCGGGGATGGAGCATCCCTGGCATTTCGACACCAACGAGTTCACCGTCAGCCTGCTCACGCAGGAGCCGGAGGAGGGGGGCGTCTTCGAGTACTGCCCGAACATCAGGACGGCGGAGCGGGAGAACTTCGCCGACGTCCGGGACGTGCTCACCGGGCGCGGCGACCGGTTCGTCCAGCGGCTCACGCTGCGGCCCGGCGACCTGCAGCTGTTCAAGGGGCGGTACTCGCTGCACCGGGTGAGCACGGTCCGGGGGGACACGGCGCGGCACACGGCGATCTTCGCCTACAGCGAGCGCCCGGGGGTCATCGGCAGCGTCGCGCGGACGAGGCAGCTCTTCGGCCGCGTGCTGCCCGAGCACCTGGCGGCGGAGGGGCGCGCCGTCCGGGTCGACCGGTTGCTGGACTAGGAGAGGCCGTTTCTTGCGCGTCGACACGACTGGGAAGATCTCGCTCGACCACATCTACACGCGGCCCGACCCCCGCGCCTATTTCAGCACGCTCCGCGATCTCGACTACAACATCCCGGAACTGGCGAAACCGCATTTCCTGCGGCTCATCGCCGAATACCGGGAGGCGCGCCGGGTCGCCGTCCCGACCGTGCTCGACATCGGCTGCTCGTACGGCATCAACGCGGCCCTGGTGAAGCACGGCGCGACGATGGCCGAGCTGTACGATCGCTACAGCGGCCGCGACGCCCACCGGCGGACGCGCGCCGAACTGCTGGCCCGCGACCGGGAGCTGGTCCGTTCCGGTGAACCCGCGAACCGCGTCCGCTTCCTCGGCCTGGACGCCTCGGACGGCGCCCTTTCCTACGCGCTCGAGGCCGGTTTCCTCGACGGCGCCGTGCACGCCGACCTGGAAAGCGGCGAGCCGACCGGCGAACAGCGCGCGCAACTCGCCGCGACGGACGTGGTCATCTCCACGGGCTGCCTCGGCTATGTCACCGAACGCACCATTTCCCGGATCGTCGGCGCCTGCGCGGCCCGGCCGCCGTGGATGGCGCATTTCATCCTGCGCATGTTCCCCTTCGACCCGATCGCGGACGCCCTGGCCGCCGCCGGATACGAGACCGTCCGCCGCGACGGGCTGTTCCGGCAGCGGAGGTTCGCGACGCCGGAGGAGCAGGCGTCCGTCCTGGAGCGCCTCGCGGAGCTCGGGGTCGACCCGTCCGGCCTGGAGACCGGCGGCTGGTACTACGCGCAGCTCTACATTTCCCGCCCGCGCGGCTGAGGCACCGACACAACGAGGAACGAAGTGAACGCCAGCGAAGAACTCTCGTCCCGCACCTTCGGCAACGAGGCGAGCCTGCCGCGCGTGCCGCTGCCCACGCTCGACGCGACCTGCGAGCGGTTCATGGAATGGTGCGGGCCGCTGCTGACCGACGACGAGCGCGCCGAGACGGAGGCGGCGCTCGCCGAGTTCGCCCGCCCGGACGGCCCCGGCCGCGTGCTGCACGCGGAGCTCGAACGCTACGACGCGAGCGAGGGCGTGCACAGCTGGCTCGACACGTTCTGGCCGTACCGGTACCTCGGCCGCCGCGACCGGATCGCGTTGAACGCGAACTTCTTCTTCCTGTTCAAGGAGTCGCCGGAGGGCCAGGTGGAGCGCGCCGCCGGGCTCATCGCCGGGGCGCTGGACTACAAGCTGCGGCTGGACGAGGAGCGGATCCCGCCGGCCGTGCAGCGCGGCCGCCCGCTGTCGATGGCGCAGAACCGGTTCCTGTTCTCCACGACGCGCATCCCCGGCGCCGAGCAGGACACCGTCCGGGCGCCCTACACCGACGCGTGGCCCGGCCCGTCCCGCGCCCGGCACATCGTGGTCTTCTTCCGCGGCAACATGATCCGGATGGACGTGCTCGGCCCGGACGGCCGCCCCCACACGCTGGACGAGCTGCGGGCCGGTCTGGGCACGATCCTGAAGGCGGAGCCGGCCGCGGAGCCGTCCACCGGGCACCTCACGACCAAGGCCCGCGCCGAGTGGGCGGCGAGCCGCGACGCGCTGCTGGCCCTCGGCAACGAGAAGGCGCTCGACGAGGTTGAGACGGCGCTGTTCTGCGTCTGCCTGGAGGACTTCGCCCCGGTGAGCGCCCTCGACGCCTGCGACCACCTCCTCCACGGCGACAGCGGCAACCGCTGGTTCGACAAGGCCGTGTCGTTCATCGTGTTCGGCGACGGGACGGCGGGCGTCAACGTCGAGCACTGCGGCCTGGACGGCACCACGATCCTCGGCTTCGTCGACACCCTGCTCGGCACGTCCCCCGAGGAGGCGTCCCGGCGTTCGGGCGCCGCGCCGCAGGGGCTCCCCGCCATCGAGCCGATCGAGTTCGCCCTGGACGGCGCCATGCGGCGGGACATCGAGGACGCCGCGGCCTCGTTCGCCGCCTACGCCGCCGCGACCGCGACGACGACCGTGTCGTTCGACGACTTCGGCGCCGACGAGGCCAAGCGCCTGAAGACGTCGCCGGACGCGTTCGTCCAGATGGCCTACCAGCTCGCCCACAAGCGGGCGAAGGGCCTCACCGGCGCCACCTACGAGTCGATCGCCACCCGCCAGTACCGGCACGGGCGCACCGAGGCGATGCGCGTCGTCACCCCCGAGGTGCTCGACTTCGTCGCGGCCATGGACGACCCGGCGGCCGGTCCCGAGGCCCGCCGGGACGCCTTCCGCGCCGCCGCCGAGGCCCATGTCCGCCGCGCGAAGGAGTGCCAGGCCGGGCAGGCGCCCGAGCAGCACCTCTGGGAGCTGCAGCTGATCGCGAAGCGGCGCGGGGCCGAGCTCGGCGTCACCGAGCCGCTGCCCCTCTTCGACACGCCCGGCTGGCTGAAGATGCGGGACGACTACCTCAGCACCAGCTCGGCGCCGTCCGCCAACATCCGGTACTTCGGGTTCGGCTCGACGAGCGAGCAGTGCATCGGCGTCGCCTACGTCCTCCTCCCGGACCGCTTCAACCTGTACCTGAGCACCCCGCGGCCGGTCGCCGGCGCGATGCACGTGTTCGCCGACAGGCTCCGCGAGGCCGTCCGGGAACTCCGCGACCTCCTCTCCTGAGCGTGCCCTCCTGAACGTTCTCTCCTGAGCGCGGCCGGTCAGCGGCCCGGCCGGGCGGGCCGGTGGGTCCGCCCGGCCGGGTACAGCCAGCGGCGGAGCAGGCGGCTGAGCGCGGGCATGATGACCACGGTGAGCAGCGGGATCACGATCACCGGGAAGGTCAGCGCCTGCAGCGGCACCGGCCACGCCTTCGTCAGCGGCGTCGCGAACGCGTTCAGCAGCAGGCTCAGCGGATAGACCGCGCAGAACGTCACAATGATCATCTTCGCCTTGGACGGCGCCGGGACGGACTCCCCGGGCAGGTTGAACCACGTCTCCAGCCCGGTGGTGTCCTGGTGGTGCTCCTCGGCGATGCCGCGGAGCCGGCCGATCCACTCCTCGCGATCGGGCGACTCCAGCCACCGGTCCAGGCTGTCCTGGCCGGAGAAGTGCACGACCGTGTAGTAGCGGTGCCGGGACCCCTCGGCCCGCAGCCACGTGGCGCCCCGGTGCCCCGGGTGGCTCGTCGCGACCCGGTGGAGCCCTTCGGCCCACTCCTCGAAGTCGCGCTCCCGGCCGGGTTTCACGTCCCACGTGACCACGAGCGTGACGGCCTCGGCGTCCGTTTCCGTCATGTCCGAGGTGTCACCCGTCCCGGGCCGTCCATGCGCCGGCCGCCCGGGTCAGGTGGCGGCGAGCGCCTCGGTGGGGCTGAGGCGGGACGCCCGGATCGCCGGGTACAGGCCGGCCACCGCGCCGATGAGGAGGGTGGCCGCCATGCCGCCGAGCACCGCCCACGCGGGGATGACGACCGGCCACCCCTGGTAGGCGGCGTACCCGGCGGTGACGAGCGCCCCGGCGAACGCGCCGCCGATCCCGCCCAGCAGCGACAGCAGCAGCGACTCGGCGAGGAACTGGGTGCGGATCTGGCCGCGGGTCGCGCCCAGCGAGCGGCGCAGCCCGATCTCCGCGCGGCGCTCCAGCACCGAGATGACCATGGTGTTGGCCACCCCGACGCCGCCGACGAGCAGCGCGACCGCGCCGAGGCCGAGCAGCAGCCCGGTGAACGCCTCGCCCGCCGCCTTCTTCGCGGCGAGGGCGTCCGACGGCCGCGACACCTCCACCTCGTTCGGCGCCGCCGGGTTCGCGGTCGCGCCGAGCACCGCCCGGACGTCCTCGACCCGCGCGTCCGCCGACCGGGTGTAGATCGTCGTCGGATGCCCGTCGAAGCCGAGCCGCGACTGCGCCGCCGGCCAGCCGACCAGGGCGGCGGTGTCCAGCTCGGGGGCCAGCGGCACCGGCTCCAGGATGCCGATCACCGTGAAGAGGCGGCCCCCGACCAGCACCTGGACGTCGGGCGCCGCGTGGCCGATGCCGAGGCGCTCCGCGGCGGCCGACCCGAGCACCACCGCCGGGAAGCCGCCGGTCGCGGTGTTCAGCCAGACGCCGTGGCTCAGCTCGGCCCCCGTCGCGTCGCGCAGGTCCGTGCGGGCCGCGTAGACGGCGATCCCGTTGGTCTCGGTCTTCGGGATCTTCGACGTCCGGTAGACCTTCGCGTCGTCCACCAGGCCGATCGCCGACACCCGCCGCACCGGCGCGATGCGGGCCACCATGCTCTCGGCCTCGACCGGAAGCTGCGCCTTCTCCCCGGTGAGCGTGCTGCCGGGCGAGACCGTCAGCAGGTTCGTGCCGAGCGCGGCGAGCGCGCGGTCCAGGTCGGCGCGGGAGGACGAGGACACGCCGGCGACGGCGACCATCGCGGCGATCCCGATCGCGATGCCGAGCGCGGACAGGAAGGCCCGCAGCGGGCGGGTCCGCAGGCCGACCGCGCCGACCTTGACCACGTCGCCCGGCCGCAGCCGCGCGGGCCGCAGCGTGCCCGGCGCCGTCACGTCGCCGCCCCGGCCGGGACCGAGTCGGCGACGACGCGGCCGTCCCGCATCCGGACGCGGCGCGGCAGCCCGGCCGCGATCTCCCGGTCGTGCGTGATGATCACGACGGTGGTCCCGGCCGCGTGCAGCTCGCGGAGCAGCGCCATCACCCCGTCCCCGGACGCCGAGTCGAGCGCGCCGGTCGGCTCGTCCGCGAGCAGCAGCGCGGGGTCCCCGGCGACGGCCCGCGCGATCGCGACCCGCTGCCGCTCCCCGCCGGACAGCTCGTGCGGCTCGTGGTCCAGCCGGTGGCCGAGCCCGACCCGCTCCAGCGCCGCGGCCGCCCGGCGGCGCCGCGCCGCCGCGCGCAGGCCGGTGTAGAGGAGGCCGTCGGCGACGTTGTCGAGCGCCCGCGTGCCGGCCGCCAGGTGGAAGTGCTGGAAGACGAACCCGATCCGGGTCGCGCGCAGCGCCGACAGTTCGGCGTCCGAGAGCCGCCCCACGTCGTGCCCGCCGATGCGGACGACGCCCGAGGTGGGGCGGTCCAGCGTGCCGAGGACGTTCAGCATGGTGGTCTTCCCCGAGCCGGACGGCCCGGCGATCGCCACCAGCTCGCCCGCCGCGATGTCCAGCGACACCCCGGCGAGGGCGTCGACGCCGCCGGGATACCGCTTCGTCACGTCCCGCAGCTCGATCATTCCGGCACCCCCACGACCGTGCCCTCGGTGATCCCCGGGCCGGAGATCTCCACCTTCCCGTCCGCGAACAGGCCGGTCTCGACCGGGACGTAGCCGGACGTCGCGCCCTTCACGACCTCCACCCCGAAACCGCCCTCGCTCAGCGCGACCAGCGCGGTGACCGGGACCGCCAGCACGTTCTCGCGCGTCCCGGCGGTGAAGGCGACGTCGACCGAGGCGAGCGCGTAGCGGGCGGCGGCCTTCTTCGCCTTTGCGGAGTCGAGCCAGATCGTCACCTCGACCTTCGTCGTCGGATCCTGGCCCTGCTCCCCCGGCTCGATCACCGTCGCGACCTCGTCGATCTTCGCGGTGACGGTCTCGTTCTCCGGCAGCGTCACGGCCACCTCGGCGCCCTTCTTCGCCAGGCGCTGGTCGGCGGTGTCGAGCTCGACGGTGACGGCCTTGCGGGTGCCCGTGCAGGACAGGATCTTCTTGCCGGGCGCGACCGGTTCGCCGGGATCGGCCTGGACGCTGTCGATCCGGACGGGCCCGTCCGCGAACGCGACCCGGCCGAGCTCGACGACACCGGTCTCCGGCACGCCGATGTCGTCCTGCCATTCCCGGACGGCCTCGGCCGTGCCGGACGTGTAGTCGTCGTCCACCGTGAAGCCGCCGTAGCCGAGCGCGCTGAGGTTCTTCTCGAACCGCTTCACGTCCGAGCCCTCGGTGCCGACCGTCAGCGCCCGGTAGGACGGCTTCGACCCGTACATCAGCACGACCGGGTCGCCGTCCACCTCGTAGAGCTCGTGGCCCCGGGTTATCTTGTCGCCGCTGTCCGGGACCTTGGTCAGCGTGCCCCTCAGCTGGCTCGTCACCGTCGACGCGGGGCCGTAGCCGAGCCGCCCGTCCTCGGTCTGCGTGTCGTGGAGCGTCTGCCGTTCGACCTTCGCGGTGCCGGGCGGCAGCGCCGACGCCGCCGCATCCCCGGGGCGGGAGCCGCCGCCGAGCGCGGCCACCGTCGCCGTTCCGCCGGCCGCGACGACCGCGCCGACCGCGAGCGCGACCGCGAGGCGCGACCTCATCGCCCGCCGCCCTGGAGGATCTTCTGGCACTCCTGCTGGGCGGCCTCGAAGTCGGGGTCCTCGCCGACCTTCGCGTCGATGCGGATGCCGCGCCGGCCCGGCTCCGGGTCGGGGAACGCCTCGACGCCGTGCTGCCGCATGCACTCGGCGTGCTTGCGGGCCCGCTCCTGCATCTGCGGGTCGGGGGCGCCGGTCGCGTTGGCCATCGGGTTGAGGTCGCGGCACGCCTCCATGGCCTTGTCGATCGTCTCCTTCTTGCCCTTGGCCTTGATCTGGATGCCCTGGCCGGGCTTGGGGTCGTCCATCGGCACACCGTGCTCCCGCATGCACTGGGCGAACTTCACGCCCATCTCGTCCCGGTCGGGCTTCGCGCCGCCCGCCGCGCCGGTCTGCCGGGCGCCGCCCGCCGACGCCACGCCCGGGTCCTCGCCGCCGCCCGAGCCGCAGGCGGTCAGCGCCAGCGCCAGCGCGAGCGGCAGCGCCGCCAGGATCCGCAGTCGCATGTCTCCTCCTCGTCCCCCGGCCGGAGCGGTTCCGGCCGGACGAGGAGCGATGGAACCCGGCCGGACGTTTCCCCCGCGTTTCCGCGTCCCGGGGGCCGCGCCCTAACGGAAACGAAACACGGCCTCGGGCACCATCACGGTCCATGAGAGTGCTGGTGGTGGAGGACGAGCGGCTGCTCGCCGACGCGATCGCCGAATGGCTGCGGGACGGCACGCACGCCGTCGACCTCGCCTACGACGGGGCCGCGGCGCTGGAGCGCGCCTGCGTCAACGACTACGACGTGATCGTCCTGGACCGCGACCTGCCGCTCGTCCACGGCGACGACGTGTGCCAGGAGATCGTGCGGGGCGGGGCGGCGGCGCGGATCCTGATGCTGACCGCGGCCGCCGAGGTCACCGACCGGGTCGACGGGCTCGGGCTCGGCGCGGACGACTACCTCACCAAGCCGTTCGCGTTCCCGGAGCTGGCCGCCCGCGTCCTCGCGCTCGGCCGGCGGTGCCGCCCCGCCGCGCCGCCGACGCTGCGGCGCGCCGGCATCGCCCTGGACCCGGCGCGCCGCGAGGTGTTCCGGGACGGGCGGTACGTCCCCCTCGCGAAGAAGGAGTTCGCCGTCCTCGCCGAGCTGCTGCGCGCGGACGGCGCCGTGGTGTCCGCCGAGCAGCTCCTGGAGAAGGTGTGGGACGAGAACGCCGACCCGTTCACCGGGGCCGTCCGCCTCACCGTCCTCAAGCTGCGGCGCAAGCTCGCCGGCCCGCCCGTCATCGAGACCGTCAAGGGAGCGGGGTACCGGATCCCATGAGGCTGTCGCTGCGCGCCCGGCTCACGCTCACCTACGGCGGACTGTTCCTCGTCGCCGGCGTGGTGCTCCTCGGCGCCACGTACGCCCTGTTCGACCAGCAGCTCTCCCGGTCGAGCACGAAGGTGCTCGCGACGCGCGTGGACCCCGCCCCGGCGTCCACGGCGCCGCCGGTGCAGCGCCTCCCGGACGACCGGCTGATGAGCGAGACCGAACGCTGGATGGTGAAGCAGCGCGCCGAGCTGCACGACGCGGCCGTCACCTCCCTGGTCACCCAGGGGTCGATCGCCCTGCTCGTCGTCGGCGGCGCCGCCGCGGCGTTCGGCTGGCTCATCGCCGGACGGGTCCTGTCCCCGCTGCACCGCGTCACCGAGACGGCCCGCCGCATCGCGGGCGCGCCCGCCGCCGACCGGAGCCTGCACGAGCGCATCGCGCTGCGCGGCCCGCACGACGAGGTCAAGGAGCTCGCCGACGCCTTCGACACGATGGTGGAGCGCCTCGACCGCTCCTTCGACGGGCAGCGTCGCTTCGTGGCCAACGCGTCCCACGAGCTGCGCACCCCGCTCACCCTCGGCCGCGCCCTCGTCGAGGTCGCGATGCACCGGGGGTCGGCGTCCCCGGACGTCCGGCAGCTCGGCGAGACGCTGCTGCAGATCAACGCGCGCCACGAACGCCTCATCACCGGGCTCCTGCTGCTCGCCCGCTCCGAGAACGAGATCACCGACCGCGCCCCCGTCGACTTGGCGGACGTCGTCGCGCACGTCGCGTCCCAGACCGCCGCCGAGGCCGAGGAGTCCGGGATCACCGTCGAGACCGACACCGCCGAGGCGGTGACCACCGGGGACGCCCTCCTCCTCGAACGCGTCGTGCAGAACCTCCTGGAGAACGGGCTGCGCCACAACACCGAGGGCGGCCGGGTCGCCCTCTCCTGCCGCACCGACTCCGGCCGCGCCGTCCTGGAGGTCGCCAACTCGGGACCGGCCGTCCCGCCCTACGAGATCCCGGCCCTGTTCGAACCGTTCCGCCGCCTCGACGCCGACCGCGTCGTCACCGCCAAGGGGGCGGGCCTCGGGCTGTCCATCGTCCAGTCGATCGTGCGTGCCCACGACGGCACCGTGGCCGCCGTCCCCCGCGACGAGGGCGGCCTGACCGTCACGGTCACCCTCCCCGGCGGCTAGCCGCGCGGGAAGAGCGCGTCCACGAAGGGGTTGCCGAACTTGCCGGCGGGGTCCAGCTCGCGTGCCAGCCGGGCGAAGTCGGGCGCGCGCTCGTACCTCCCGACGACCTCCGAGGCGGGCGTGGTGCTGACCTTCCCCCAGTGCGGGCGCGCGCCCAGCGGGACGAGCCGCTCCTGCAGCGCGCCGACCACGGGCAGCACGCCGTCCGGGTCGTCGCGCCAGGTGAAGTGCAGCGTCACCGAGTCGCGGCCGTGGGCGGGGCTCAGCCAGAGGTCGTCGCCGCGGACGGTCCGGATCTCGGAGATGTGCAGGACCGGCGCGATCCGCCCGGCGAGCCCCCGGACCCGCGCGATCGCCTCGGCCGCCGCCTCCCGGGGCAGGAACCACTCGGACTGCAGCTCCTGACCGGCGCTCGGCGTCAGATCCGGCCGGAAATGGGGAAGGCGCTCGTGCCAGGGGCCCGGACGGTCCAGCTGCTCGGTGCAGAACGCCGGGTCCATGCCGGGCACGGGATGCACCGGGCCTTCCGCCGCACGTCCGCCGCTCCACGCCGGGCGGGGCGCGTCGGTGCGGCGCTTGAGCCAGACCGCGGCCTCGCCGCTGCGCCAGTCGGTGAACGCGCTGACGCTGTAGGCGGCGCCGAAGACCTCGTCGAACCGCCCCGCCACCTCGTCGAGCGGGACGCCGACCCGGACGCTCTGCGCCACCTCGAACGCGGGCTCGACGTCCAGTGTCAGCCGCGTCACGACGCCGAGCGCCCCGAGCGCGACGACCGCACCGGGGAAGCCGTCGTCGCCCCGCCGGAGTTCGGCCAGTCCGCCGTCCGGGCCGACGAGTTCGAGCGCGACGACCGACGCGGACAGGCACCGCCGCCCGTCCCCCGACCCGTGGGTCCCGGTGGCGCACGACCCGGCGACGGAGATGTGCGGCAGCGACGCCATGTTCGGCAGGGCGAACCCGTTCCGGTGCAGCTCCGCGGCGACCTCCGCGTACCGCATCCCGGCCCCGACCGTCACGGTCGACCGCGCGGTGTCGATCTCCACCAGCGGCGGCAGCCCGTCCAGCCGGACGAGATCCCCGGCGGTGTCGGCGACGAGGCTGAACGAGTGCCCGCTGCCCAGCGCCCGCACCCGCCGGCTGCCCGCGACGACGCGCCGCACCTCCTCCACGGACTCCGGCCGGTGCACGCGTACGGCCCCGTAGGTGACGTTCCCGGCCCAGTTGGTAAGACGCACGACCTCACTCTGATCCACACCGGCACCGTACTTCCCCGGCCGACTGGTAAGGCGCAGGGCCATACGCTGATCCACACGGGCGCCGAATTCCTCACGACGGCCCGCGACCGATACCCGCCACTTGTGCATTTGTCCATATTTTTCTTGACAAGTCAGGCGTTACCGTGGGCGAAGGTCCGTCTATCCGTGGAGGGACGGGCATGACGACCTATCTCGGCGGGGCGAGCATCGGGGGCGACTCCGTCTCCGGAGACAAGATCGTGCACATGAGCGCGGCGGCGCCGGAGGCCGACCCCCCGCCCCGCCAGCTTCCGCCGGACGTTCCCGGGTTCACCGGCCGCCGGGACATCCTGGACCGTCTGGGTTCCCTCGTCGACGCGGGCGGCCCCGCCCCGGTGATCATCGCGCTGACCGGCATGCCGGGCATCGGCAAGACGGCGCTGGCAGTGCACTGGGCTCATCTGGTGTCGGACCGCTTCCCCGACGGCCAGTTGTTCATCGATCTGCGCGGCTACTCCAAGCGCGGCGCGCTCACGTCCAGGGAGGCACTCGGCCAGGCGTTGCGTACCCTCCGCGTCCCGGACAGCAGGCTCCCGGTCGACGAGGACGAACTCGCGGCGCTCTACCGGTCGCGGCTCGCCAACAAGCGCATGCTGATCGTCCTGGACGACGCCGAGGATCCGCGGCAGGTCTATCCGCTGCTCCCGGGAACGTCCTCATGCGTCGTCATCGTGACCGCCCGCCTGAAACTCACGGCCCTGGTGGCGAGGTACGGCGCGCGTGCGATGGCACTGGATCTGCTGTCGGAGGCGGAGGCGCTCGACCTCGTCAGCGAGGTCGCCGGACGCGAACGGACCCGGCAGGAGCCGGACGCCGCGGCGGCGCTCGTCCAGATCTGCGCCCGGCTCCCGCTCGCGCTCCGAGTGGCCGCCGCGAACATCGCCACCCGTCCACAGCAGTCGGTGGCCGACACGGTGCACGCCCTCGCCGAGGGAGACCGGCTTTCCAAACTGGCCCTGGGCGAAGACCCCGGCGAGGCCGTCGGAGCCGCGTTCGACCTGTCCTACCGGGGGCTCGTCCCCGAGACGCGGCGCGCGTTCCGGCTGCTCGGACTCGTGGAGGGACCGCATGTCGCGCCGGAGGCGGTCGGCGCGCTTCTCGGAGCGACGCCGGAGGCGGCCCGCCGACTCCTCTACCTGCTGGAGACGGCCGGTCTCGTCCAGGCCGTCGGCGGCGGCCGCTACCACCTGCACGAGCTTCTCCGCGAATACGCGCAAGGACGCGCCGCCGAGGAGGACACACCGATCGTCCAATCGGCGGCGATCAAGCGGCTCGCGATGTGGTACCTCACCACGGCCCAGCAGGCGGGACGGTTCCTCGATCGCTACCGCCGGACCATCCGCCAGGAGCTGACCGCGCCGCCGGTGAACGCGGACCCGGCCGAAAGGGCCCGCCACCTCGACTGGTTCGCCTCCGAGCAACCGAACCTGATCGCGCTCATCCGACAGGTCGCCCGGCTGGGCTGGGACCAGCTCACCTGGGAGCTCGCCGATGCCGTCTACGACTTCTTCGAGTTGCGCCGCCACTGCCACGAGAACCTGGAAGTCCACCGCCTCGGCCTGGAGGCGGCGCGGCGGGGATCCGACCCGCTCGCCTGCTTCTTCATGCACCATCACATCTCGGTCAGCCATCGCGAACTGGGCCAGACGGAGGAGGCCCTCCAGGGGGCCGAGGCGGCGCTCCAGCTCAGCATCCAGCTCGAGGACCGCTACGGCGAAGCCGCCGTCCTGGACAACATGGCGAGGACGCATCTCCAGGTGAGCGACTACCGCACGGCCCTCGACCTGGGCAAGCAGGCCCTGGAGATCCGCCGTGACATCAGCGACCGGCACGCGGAGGCCACCACTCTCGACACGTTGGCGCGCGGTTACCAGGGACTCAGCAAGTACACACGGGCCTACGAGTGCGCCGACGGCGCGCTCAAGATCCGCAAGGAGATCGGAGACCTGCGGGGCGAGGCGGAGACGCTCGACAACCTCGCCCGGATCTACTACGGGACGGGGCGGATCAAGGACTCGCTCACGGCCACGGAGAAGGCGCTGAGAATCCGCAGCGACATCGGTGACCGCCACGGCCAAGGCGAGACACTCGCCTTCCTCGCTTACCTCCACATGCGGATCGGCCGGCACGAACAGGCCTGCGAGCACATCGAACACGCCCTCGCCATCCGGCGCGGAATCGCCGATCCGCAAGGGGAAGGCCAGGCGCTGGTCCATCTCTCCACGATCTGCCGACGGCTCGGCCGGTATGAGAGCGCCCTCGCGGCCGGCCTGGAGGCCCTCGACATCTTGCAGCAGTTGCGTGACAGGCACGGCGAGGCGGAGGCCCTCGATAATCTGAGCCGCTGCTACCGCCGACTGGGCCTGTACGAGCGGGCCAGGGAGGACGTGAACCGCGCGCTCACCATCCGCAGGTCGATCGGCGACCGCCTCGGCGAGGCCAACACGCTGAACGCGCTGGGACTCGTGGAACTCCACGCCGGACGGCTCGGCAGGGCACGGCGGGCGGCGAAGCTGTCGCTCCGGCTCTGCCACTCGATCGACGACAAGCGCGGCATCGCCGGCTCACTCGATCTGCTCGCCAAGGTCTACCTGGACATGGGGCTGTATCAGAAGGCACGGCGCACCGCCGAAAAGGCTCTCAACGTGGCCGGAGACATAGGGCAGCGCTACGGGCAGATCATCACGCTGAGTGCGCTCGGCGAGATCCTCCGGCGGCTGGGGCACCCCGACGAGGCCCTGGCCCACGCACGGGCGGCGAGAGAACTCGCCAAGCAGGCGGGCGACCTGCACGAGGAGATCAATATCCTCCGGCTGCAGGCGAAGATCCACATTGATCTGGGACAGGTCGACGAGTCTCGGATCATCACTGCACAAGTCGCGAACATGACACGGGATCTTGGACAACTCCCGTAGAATGCCTGTAGTGCGTGAGTAAGTGCGATTTTGGGACGACCACCTCCCGGGTCTCCGGCAAGGCCCGACCACGTTATCGAGGACGCGCTTTGCTCGAACCAGACGACCGATTTCTCACCTGCCGCGAAGTTCTGCGCTGGTATTACGGGCACCGGGATCCGCTGTTTCTGGGCCCTCCTCGGCGCCACTACAGCCTGCACTACACGTATTGGCACGAGGGGCGGCCATACGTGGCCTCGAAGGTGCGCAAGGAACGTGGACGAGTCCCTTTTAATCGACAATTCGCCATAATTCGGGCACTGGAGACAACCGCGGCGGGATCCATCGTGCGGTCTCCGATCACGACGCGGGACGGCCACCAGTGGGTCACCGGCCCTCGCAACCAGTGGTTCGTCCGCCCCTACACCGAGCACGACAGCGCACCGAATTGGCTGTCCGCTCAGCTGGTCGAGGACGCCGCGCGGAAACTGGCGCTCACGCATCGCACGTCCGGCGTCATCGACCCCGGCGTATTGCGCCATCCCGCGCACGGTCTGCGAATCTACGACTGGGGGATGTTCGACGTTCTCCGGCATCCCGACGCCATTGTCGTGGACATGCGCGCCCAGGGACGGCCTCCCGAGCACATCCTGACCGTCCACGCGGGGCTCACCCGGCTGCGCGCCGCGAGAAAGGGGCTGGATCTCGGCCCTGAAGGGCTCACCCACCACGATGTGCACAAGGAGAACCTGCTCGTCAAGGACGAGAAAGTCGTCGAGATCGTCGACTGGGATCGCGCACATTGGGACGTCCAGTGGTACGACGTCACGCTGGCCGCCCTGCATATCGCACATTGCCGGCAGGCCACCCTGCGCTGGGATCTGGCCGACGCGTTCGTCGACGCCTACCAGGCCGAATCGGGGTACGAAATCAAGCCGGATGCGCTGGGGTGGTTGTTCCGGTTCACGGCGGTGCGGAATCTGGCGGTTTCGCGGTCGCCGGGGAAGTGGGCGCGGCTCGTGCGCGGGGTCGAGGAGCGGTGGGGGGACGTGCCGTCAGTGTTCGTGGGTGATCTTGTTTCCGAGGACCAGGTCGCCGCGGACGTGGACGTCGCCGCTGAAGACGGTGGTTCCCTGGGGGCCGTCGGGGTCGGGTGAGCGGCGGGCCGGGGCGGGTCGGTTCTGGGCGCCCGCCAGGTACATCCACGCTTCGGTCGCCGTCTCCTTGACCTTGAGGGTCACGTGCTCGAAGGCGTCCGGGGCTATCAGGCCGTCCAGGTGGGTCACGAAGGCGTCGTAGACGAACGGCGAGACGATGAAGCCCAGGTCGGCGCCCGTCTCGGCGAGGGCCGTCTTGAGGACGGGGGCCTCCATGAGGCGGGCCGTCTGGATGATGACGTGGCCGTTCAGGCCCTCGGCGTCGGCGGTGACGGGGCCGACGTGCAGGGCCGCGCGGAGTTGGACGCGGACGGCGGCGCTCGCGATCCGGTTGTGCCGGTGGAGCGCGACGGCCAGGTGCCCGGCGAGCGGGTCGATGAGGGACGCGGTGCGGACGGCCGGCGAGGCGATCACCAGGGCGCCGTCGCCGCGGTCCTCGCGGTAGATGTCGGCGGCCCCGACGCCCGACGCCTCCAGCGCTGACAGCAGGACGCGGTAGACGACCTCGCGGACGAGCCGGCGGTCCTCGTCGGTGCGGGACGGGTCGCCGAAGCCCGCGACGTCGCAGAACAGGACGGAGCAGTTCAGCCCCGACCAGGGCGCTAGGGCGCCGGCGGGCGCGCGGTCGAGTGGTGCGTCCACAGCACGAGTGAACGCCCCCGGCGGCCGGTTGTCCATGTCACCGGGCACAAAGCGCGGGTCAGCGGTGCGCGGTCCGGCGGCGCAGCTCGCGCGGGCTGATCCCGAAACGCTGCCGGAAGGCGTGGCTCAGCGCGCTCGCCGAGGAGAAGCCCGTCGCGTGCGCGAGGTCGGTGATGGTGACGTGCCGGTAGAGCGGGTTGCGCAGCCGGTCCCGGACGAGCCGGAGGCGCTCCTCGCGGATCAGCTCGCGCGGCGTCGTCCCGGCGCGCTGCAGGGCGAGCTGGATCTGCCGCAGCGACCAGCCGAGGTCCTGCGCCATCGCGGTGCCGGTGAGGCCGGGGTCGGTGGCGTGCTCGCGGACGTACCGGCGCACGACCGCCTCCACCTCGGCGAGATGGCCGGGCGAGGGCGGGCGGTGCCGGCCCGCGACGGCCAGGCACAGCAGCTCGGTGATCCGGTCGCAGGCGGCGTCGAACTGCGGCTCGGAGAGGGTGTCGCGCTCCTCCCCCACGGCCCGCACCATGTCGGCGACGACGCGGCCGAGGCCGGCGGTCAGGTCGAGGCCCGTCACCGGGCGGGGCGGCAGGTCCAGCCGCCCGTCCACCTCGTGCACCGGGATCGTCATGACGAGGGCGCGGGCGGGGCGCCGCTGGACGACCCGGAGCGGCGCGGCGGGCGGGACGAGGCCGCCCGTGCCGGGGCCGAGCCGCGCCTCGCGGCCGTCCTGGAGCATGAGGAGCTCGCCGTGCAGCGGCAGCAGGAACCGGTAGCCGCCGGCGGTGAACGGCTCGGCGCGGTCCGCCGTGCAGAGGACGAGCCGGTAGGCGCCCGGCCCGCCGAGGTCGTCCACCGCAGGCCCTTCCGCCGGTCCGTCCCGAGCCGGCCCCGTCCCGGCACGGTGATCGCTTGCGGAGCCGAGGGTAGTACGATCACCGCCGCCGAATCAGGTGAATCCAGCGGAAAGTAACGCGATTCAGACTGTGGGTGATCTTGCGATGCGCCCACCGGCAAGTTCCTTGCGCGCGAGCACAAGCACACCTGCGCGAACGGCCTTACGGTGCCGAATCTGTGGCGTGTTCTGCGCCACCCCACTCCCGGCCGTGCGGCCGGTCCACCTCGCCCGAAACCCCCTGCATCCGAGGATCTGATGGAGCAATTCCTCCTGGCGGCGGCGTTCGTCATCGTGGCGGGCGCCGGCATCGCCGCCGGCGTCCTGCTGGTACGCCAGCGGCAGGCGACCGCCGAGCTCCGCGCGCAGAACGCCGCGCTGGCCCGCGGCCTCGACCTGCGCGAGAAGGAGCTGCGGCACCTCGCGGACGTCCGGCTGCCCGAGCTGATGGAGTCCCTCACCAACCCGGGCGTGCGCGTCACCGGCCCGCTGCACGACCTGGACCGCGAAGCGCCCGCCTACGGGCAGGCGATGCAGACCGTCCTGGACCTGTTCGCCGGGTCCGCCGCCCGCGTCCGGGAACGCGCGGACAAGTCCGCGAAGTCGACGCTGCGCGCGATGATGCGCGCCGTGCAGAGCCTCGCGAACGAGCAGCAGCTGGCCATCTCGCACATGCAGGAGCGCCACGACGACCCCGACGTGCTGGAGGGCCTGCTCCGCATCGACCACATGAACGCCCAGCTCGGCCGGCGCGCCCAGGCCACCGCCGTGCTGTGCGGGTCGTGGCCGGGGCAGCAGCGCTCGGCGTCGTCGCTCACCGACGTGGTGCGCGGCGCGACCTCCCGCATCCGCGACTACCTGCGGATCAACCTGGAGGGGACGCCGAACACCGCGGTGACTAGCCGCGCCGTCGAGCCGGTCGTGCTGACGCTCGCCGAGCTGCTGGACAACGCCGCGCGGCACTCCCGCCCCGACACCGCCGTCGAGGTCAACTTCCGCTCCGCGCACAACGGCGTCGCCATCACGATCGACGACGCGGGCGTCGCGATGGACGCCGACGAGCTGAAGCGCGCGGCCGAGCTGCTGTCCGGCGACGCGTCGGTGGACATCCACCGGCTCGGCGACCCGCCCCGCGTCGGGTTCGCGGTCGCGGGCGTGCTCGCCGCCCGGTACGGGTTCCGGGTGTCGGTCGACAGCCAGTCCCCCTACGGCGGCGTGCGGGCCGTCGTCTTCGTGCCGAGCGCGCTGCTGACGTCCCTGCCGGACGAGCGCGCGCCCGAACCCGCGGCCGCGCCCCGCACGGCCGACGCCGCCGCCACGGCGGGCGGGCTGCCGAAGCGGAGCCGCGTCGCCGTGGCCGAACGTCCCGCCGAGCCCGACGCCGGCGACGGCGCGGCCGGCGCCGGGGAGCGGCCGCAGGCCCGCCCGGCGCGGGAGACCGCCGCGGGCCTCGGCGCCTGGCAGCGCGGGACGCGGTCCGGCCGCGCCGCCACACCGCCCGACGGCGAGGGCACCGACAGCAAGGACCTGCGGCCATGAACTCTGCGGCCACGAACAAGGGGTGGGACGGCGCGATGGACGACGGTACGAACCGGCTCGGCTGGATGCTGGACGACGCGCTGCGGATGCCGGAGACCCGCTACGCGATCCTGCTGTCGGCCGACGGCCTGCTGATGGCGCACTCCGAGCGGATCAGCCGGGACGAGGCGGAGCGGCAGGCGGCCGGCATGGCGGGCCTGCAGTCGCTCGCCCGCAGCACCGCCGAGTTCTGCGGCGACGCGGGCACCACGTGGCGGCAGACGGTGAACGAGTTCGACGACGGCTACGTGTTCCTCGTCGCGGCCGGCCCCGGCGCCTACCTCGCGGTGTCGGCGACGCAGCACGTCGACATGGAGACCGTGTCGTTCCGCCTCCAGGAACTCGTGCAGCGGCTGGGCAAGGAGCTGACCACCCCGCCGCGGCCGGGCGCGGGCAGTCCCGCATGACCCCGCGCAGGAACGAGCGCGCGCTGGTGCGCCCGCACGTCGTCACCGGCGGCCGGGCGCACCCCACCCGCAACGTGTTCGACCTCGTCACGCTCGTCATCGCCACCGGCGACCTGCCGCGCAAGGGGCTGTCCCCGGAGAAGCTCCGCATCCTGGGGCTGTGCCGGGGCGGCGCGCTGTCGGTCGTCGAGATCGCCGGGCACCTCGGGCTGCCCGTCGGGGTCGTCAAGGTGCTGCTCTCCGACCTGGTCGACAGCGGGCACCTCACCACCCGGGCCGCGGCGCCCGGGGCCCAGAAGTCGAAGGCCCGGCTCCTTCAGGAGGTGCTCGATGGACTCCGCGCTCGCCTCTGACGCGGCCTACGTCCGCGACAGCGTGCGGACCGCCGTCAAGATCCTCATCGTGGGGCACTTCGCCGTCGGCAAGACCACCTACGTCGGGACGCTGTCGGAGATCCGCCCGCTGCGCACCGAGGAGCGGATGACGCAGGCCGGCGCGACCGTCGACGACCTCGCCGGCATCCGCGACAAGACGACCACCACCGTCGCGATGGACTTCGGCCGCCTCACGCTCAGCGACGACCTCGTCCTGTACCTGTTCGGCGCGCCCGGCCAGGAGCGCTTCACCCGGCTGTGGGACGACCTGGCGCGCGGCGCGCTCGGCGCGCTGGTCCTCGTGGACACGGCGCGGCTCAAGGAGTCGTTCGCCGTCATGGACCTCGTGGAGAAGCAGGGCCTGCCGTACGCGGTGGCCGTCAACCACTTCGAGGGCTCGCCCGTCTTCCCGGACGCCGAGGTGCGCGAGGCCCTCGACCTCGCCCCCGCGACCCCGCTGGTCACCTGCGACGCCCGCGACCGCAGGTCGTCCACCGAGGCGCTCATCTCACTCGTCGACCACCTCCTCACCCTGGATGGGGAACCCGCATGACCGAACCGCAGCGCTTCCCGCTGTACGGCCCCGAGTACGCGCAGGACCCGGCCGCGACCTACGCCCGGATGCGCGCCCACGGCGACCTCGTGCCCGTCGAGCTGGCCCCCGGCGTCCCGGCGACGCTGGTCATCGGGTACGAGGCGGCGCTGGAGATCCTCCGCGACCCGGACACGTTCCCGCGCTGCAGCGAGGTCTGGGAGGAGGAGGTCGGCCCGCACTGCCCGGTGCTGCCGATGATGATGGCGCGGCCGAACGCGCTGTTCACCAACGGCTCCGTCCACGCGCGGCTCCGGTCGGTGATCGTCGACAGCCTGGACCGCGTCGACCCGGCGTCGCTGCGCGAGCACGTCGAGACCAGCGCGGACACCCTCATCGACCGGTTCGCCGACGACGGCAAGGCCGACCTCATCGGCCAGTACGCGCGGACGCTGCCGCTGCTGGTGTTCAACGAGATGTTCGGCTGCCCCCGCGACATCGGCGACAAGCTCGTCCGCGGCATGAGCGCGATCTTCGACGCCGAGGGCGCCGAGGAGGGCAACGCGCTGCTCGCCCAGGCCACCGGCGAGCTGGTGGCGTACAAGCGGCAGCGGCCGGGCGCGGACGTGACGTCGTGGATGATGCGCCATCCCGCCGGGCTCGACGACATGGAGATGGCGCACCAGCTGACGCTGCTGGTCGGCGCCGGCACCGAGCCGGAGCAGAACCTCATCGCCAACGGCATCCTGCTGCTGCTGTCGGACGACCGGTTCGGCGGCGACCTGTCGGGCGGCAGCATGCCCGTCGAGGACGCCCTGGACGAGATCCTGTGGACCGACCCGCCGATGGCCAACTACGGGACGACGTTCCCCCGCCAGGACGTCGACTTCCACGGGCACACGCTGCCCGCCCACCAGCCGATCCTGATCAGCTACGCCGCGGCGAACACCGACCCGTCCCGGGCGACGGCCGACCGGAAGGGCAACCGCGCGCACCTGTCCTACGCGGGCGGGCCGCACACCTGCCCGGCCAAGAGCCACTCGCGGCTGATCGCGTCCGCCGCGATCGAGGTGCTCCTCGACCGGCTGCCCGACCTGGACCTGGCCGTCCCGAGGGACGCGCTGGAGTGGCGGCCCGGCCCGTTCCACCGCGCCCTCGTCGCGCTGCCGGTCACCTTCCCGCCGGCGGGGAGGCGTCACTGACCGACCCGTCCGCGGCGGCGCGCAGCGCGCCGATCACCGCCGACAGCTGGGCGATCAGGCCCGCCACGCTGGTCTGGTCGGCGCCGTTGACGGTGACGGTGCGCAGCTCGTCCGGCTTGGGCAGCTTGGCCATGATCTCCGGAAGGGCGGCGATGAGCCGCGCCTGCACGGCGGCGGGCGTCCGGCCGTTCTCGATCGCCGCGCGGGCCGTCTCCCGCTCCAGGTCCAGCAGCGCCTGCTCGTGCCGGGACCGCGCGCGGGACTCGGCCAGGGCCAGCTCGCCCTCGGTGCGCAGCCGGGCCAGCTCGTGGTCGCGCTCGATGCGCAGCCGTCCCGTCTCGGCCTCCTCCGCGTGGCGCTCCCGCTCCATCCGCAGCGCGTGCCGCGTCGTCTCGGTCTCCAGCTCGGCGACCTCGCGGGCGTCGTCGTGCTCGCGCCGGGCGCGGCGCAGCTTCTCCGCCGCCTCCGCCTCGAACAGCCGCGACTCGTTGGCGGCGCGCAGCTCGGCCAGCTCCCGCTCGTGGTCCAGCCGCTGCGACTCCTTGGTCCGCGCGGCCGCCATCTCGCGCTGCGCGACGACCTCCGCGGCCTCCAGCTCGGCGAGCCGCGCGACCTGCTCCTGCTGCGCCCGGTAGGGCTTCTGCAGGTTCTCCCAGAGCTGGGACGAGCTGACCACGGCCTCCTTGATCTGCACGGTGACGATCCGCAGCCCGAGCCCCTGGTCGCTGTTGTCCTCGCCCTCGGCCACCGCGCGCAGCCGGGCCGTCAGCTCCTCGATGATGGGCTGCTTGTCGCTGAGGACGTCCCGCACGCCCATCGTGGAGACCTTGTCCTTGATCGCGGCCTCGGCCTGCTCGCGGAGCTGGAGGTTCACCAGCCGCATCGGGTCGTCGGCGTCGCCGAAGTCGAGCTTGCGGTACGCCGTCGCGAAATCCTGGATGATCCACTGGACGTAGCCCTGGACGAGCACGCCCTGCAGCTCCCGGCAGATGCAGTACGCGTTGATGAGGATCGTCTGCGTCGCGCCCGGCACCACGATGAACGAGTCGGTGGACGGGTTGAACCGGAACGACACCCCGAGCCCGATGTGCAGCGGCTCGGCCCGGCCGCGCCGGGTGTGCACCACGAACGCGTTCGGCGGGACGAGCACGTTCTTCCACCGCCAGAACCCGGTGATCCGCACGTCCACGGGGCCGGGGCCGGTCTGGTCGCCGCCGGGCGCGCCGCGGCCGAGGGCGCGCTCCCGCTTCGCGAGCGGGCCGGGCGCCGGGACCGCGCCCGGCGCGCCGGGCGCCGCCTGCGGGGCGCGGCGGCTCTTCAGGTCGTCCGCCAGCACCGCCTGCTGCGCGACGACCTTCTCCAGATACGTGTTGCTCCCCGGCTGCTGGGCGCTCATCTCGCTCCTCGGCGGGATCGGGCGGCCGGGCGCGCCGGCCGGTCTGCGGTCTGGCGGAAACAGTATTGAACTTTCCACCGGTTGTACGCGTATTTCCGGCCGTGACGACACATGAGGCGACCCCGGATCGGCCTTCGGCCCGGACCGACCGGGCGATGCTCGTCATCGGGGCCGCCGCGCTCGCGCTGGTCGTCCTCGCGTTCGTGCTGCGGGTCGGCGGCGCGTTCACCGCGAGCGCGACGCCGGGGCTGTCGCAGGAGGGCGCGCTGACCAAGATCGGCCTGTCGGTCGCCAAGCTCGGCGGCGACGTCGCGGCCGTCCTCACGGTCGGCTGGCTGCTCGTCGCGGCCGCGTTCGTGCCGGGGGCGTCCCCGCTCGGCCGCCGCTGCCTGCGCGCCGCGTCGCTGACCGCGCTGCTGTGGGCGCTGTGCACGCTCGCGCTGATCGTGTGCACCGTCCTCGACCTGTTCGGGGTCGGGCTCGCGGGCGTCACCGGCGACATGATGCGGACGCTCCTCGTCGAGCTGCCGCAGGGGCGGGCGCTGCTCATCGTCCTCGCCGCCGCGGTCGCCATCGCGGTCGCGGCGAGCCTGCCGCGCGCCGCGGGCGGCGCCGGGTACCTCCTCGCGGGCGCGCTCGCCGGCATGCTGCCGCCGCTGTTCACCGGGCACGCCGCGAGCGCCTCGAACCACGCACTCGCCGTCTACAGCCTCGCCGCCCACGTGCTGGGCGTCGCGCTGTGGGTCGGCGGGCTCGTCGCCCTGGTCACCGTCGCGCCGGACGTCCGCGGCGGGCTCCCCCGGGGCGCCGGGCACCACCCCTCCCCGGACGGCCCGGACGGCGCGCGGGGCGGCCTCGTCCGGGTCGTGGAACGCTACAGCTCCCTCGCGCTCGTCGCGTTCGCCGTCGTCGGGGTCAGCGGCGCGGTGAACGCGTGGGTGCGGCTCGGCGGCGTCCACCTCGGGTCGCGGTACGGGATGCTGGTCGTGGCGAAGGGCGCGGCGCTCGCCGCGCTCGGCGCGTTCGGCTGGTGGCACCGCCGCACCACGATCCCGGCGCTGCGGGACGGCACGGGCCCGCGCGCCTTCCTCCGGCTCGGCACGGCGGAGACCCTCGTGATGGCGGCGACGATGGCGCTCGCCGCCGGGCTGTCCAGGACGCCCACGCCCGAGAACGCCCCCGGCACCCTCGACGTCACCGCGCTCCGGCTCGGCTTCCCGCTGCCCGGCCCGGCCGGGGCGGGCCCCTACCTGCTGGACTGGTGGGTCGATCCGCTGTTCTTCGTGCTGATCGCCGCCGGGGCCGTCCTGTACGGGCTGGGCCTCGTGCGCGTCCGGGACTGGCCGCTGCGGCGGTCCGCGGCGTGGGCCGCCGGGCTGCTCGTCCTGCTGCTCGGCACCGCGAGCGGCATCTCCCGCTACAGCATGGTGCTGTTCAGCGCGCACGCGATCCAGCACGTCCTCGTCGGCGTGGCCGCGCCGGCGCTGCTGCTGTACGGCGCGCCGGTGCGGCTGGCGCTGCGGGCGATGCGCGGCGAGGGCCGGACGCTGCTCGCCGCGGCCGCCGGCAGCCGCGGCCTGCGGGCGCTCGGCCACCCGGTCGCGGCGTCGGCGCTGCTGCTGCTCACCCTCTACGCGTGGTACGCGTCGCCGCTGTTCCCGCCGTCGCTCAGCAACCACGCCCTCCACTCGCTCGCGATGGTCGTGTTCGTCATCGTCGGGCTCGCCTACTACCGCGGGACGGCCGGGACGCTCGTCCCGCTCGCCGTCCTGCCGCTGCACGCGCTGGCCGGGATGGCGCTGACGCGGTACGGGACGGTGCTCGGCGGCGACTGGTACGGGAGCCTCGGCCGCCGCTGGGGTGCGTCACCGCTGGACGACCAGCACCTCGGCGCCCTCCTGCTGTGGACGTCCGCGGCGGCGATCACGGCCGGCGTCGCGGCGGTGCAGGCCCGCTACGGGCGGGGGCGCCGGTCCAGCACGCGGCTGAGCGCCTCCACGACCGCCGGGTCGTACTCGGCGGCCGAGTCGAGCCTGAGCCGCTCCAGCACGGCGGCGCCCCGGTCGCGGTCGGCGGAATCGCCCACCAGGTCGTCGTAGGCGTTCGCGACCTTGATGATGCGGCCCGCGAGCGGCGGCGGGATCGGCCGCTCACCGGAGTCGCCGACGGGTTCGCGGCCCGCCCGGTAGGGGTGCGAGGACAGCTGCACGATGTGCGCGACCCGGTCCAGCACCCCGGTCTGCTTGATCACCTCGGCGCCCAGCTCGGCGATGCGGCGCTGCTCGGCCGGGGACGCCAGCACGGTCGCGCCGCCGGGGATCGGGTCGCCGAGCGACAGCTGCCCGATGTCGTGCATCAGCGCCGCGTACTCCAGTTCGAGCAGCTCCTCCTCGGTCATGCCGAGCTCGCGGCCCATCGCGACCGCGAGCCGCGCCACGCGCCGCGAGTGGCCCGCCTCCACGTAGCCGCCGACCTCGGTGACCCGCGACAGCGCGCGGACCGTCTCCAGGTAGGTGGCGCGGATGCCCGCGTACCGGCGGAACGCGAACTGCGTCACCAGGATCGGCACCGTGAAGATCAGCAGCGCGGCCTCGCCCATCGCGGTCGTGGCGACCGCGATCAGCATGGCGGTCGCGCTGGTCGCGGCGCACAGCGCCATCTTCGCGCTGATCTCGTCGCGCAGCGCGATGCCGAACCGGGCCCGGACGGTCTCCGCCCGGATCATCGCGGCGATCAGCACGTCGGTGAAGCACGACCCGATCACCACCACGCCCATCACGGCCAGCAGCAGGTACCAGGCGAGGTCGAGGCCCAGCACCGGCCGGAAGCAGAGCGCGATGACCGCGACGGTGAACAGCCGGCGCGCCATCGCGTCCGGGCGCGGCGTGCGGCCGACCGCGATGTGCGGCAGCGAGCCGACGAGCATGCCCACCGCGGTGACCGCGACGACCTGGAGCGCGGAGTGCTCGGCCGGGACGACGCCGAGCGGCGCGTCCGGCGGGGCGCCCTCGGGGCCGACGCCGACCAGCAGCGCGTACCCCATCGCACCGGCGCTGGCGATCGGCGCGACCTCCCGGTTGCCGGGCATCACCATGCGGAACAGCTCGCCCAGCGCGATCAGCACGCCGAAGATGATCGCGACGTTGGGCTGGTGCAGGCCGACGGCCGCGACCTGCGTGACCGCGACGACGACGAACAGCCCGGCGGTGGCGATCAGCAGCAGCTGGCCGGAGTCGATGGTCTGCCACGCGGCCCGCTCGCGGGCGGGGATCCGGCTCGTCGTCACTGGTGCCGCACCTCGTCGCCGCCGGTGACCCGCAGCGGCCGGCTCGGGTCGTCGTGGTCCTGCTGGGTGGTCTCGGCGACGGCGTCGTCCGGCAGGACGACCGGCCGCGGCGGCTCCCAGCCCTCCCGGTCGAGGGCCCGCAGGAACGCCTCGACCATCTCCGGGTCGAAGTGGTCGCCCATCCCGCGGCGGAGCTCGGCCACGGCCTCCTCGATGCTGCGGGCCGCCCGGTAGGAGCGGGTCGAGGTCATCGAGTCGAAGGCGTCCGCGACCGAGATGACCCGGGCGAACTCGGGGATCTCGTCGCCGGCGAGGCCCATCGGGTAGCCGCGGCCGTTCATCTTCTCGTGGTGGTGCATGATCCCGGCGAGCGCCTCGTCCAGGAACCCGATCTCCCGGACGATCTCCAGCCCGCGCATCGGGTGCAGCTGGATCGCGGCGAACTCCTCCTCGGTCAGCGCGCCCGACTTCTGCAGCACCTTGGTGGGGACGCCGAGCTTGCCGACGTCGTGCAGCATCCCGGCGTAGCGGATCGCCTCGACCCGGTCGGCGCGCATCCCGATCTCCTGCGCGATCATCACCGAGCCCCGGGAGACCCGCTCGGAGTGCCCGCGGGTGTAGAAGTCCTTGGTCTCGACCGCCTGGCACAGCGCGGCGAGGGTCGCGGCGTGCGCCTGCTGCTGCGCGTACGCCTGGTCCATCGCCCAGCGGGCGATGAACAGCGGGAGCAGGACGAGCACGGCGGCGAACGGCCCGACGCGCGGCCACAGCCCGGCGATCAGCAGGCCGACCATGCCGTAGCCGAGGCAGCCGACGGCGAGCTGGCCGCTCTCGTGCAGCCATTCGCGCGGCGTCGTCTGCCGGCTGAGCAGCAGCACCCCGCCCATCAGCGTCAGGTTGACCAGGACGAAGGTGACCAGCGCGCCGAGGAACGGCCCGATGACGTTCTCCACCCAGCGGGCCTGCTCGGGGTGGAAGCGGGCGCCGCCGAGCAGGTCGAAGACGGTCCCGGCGATGAAGCCGCTGAGCGCGAACTGCGCACCGTTGAAGATCCGCTTGACCGGGGCGAAGAACCGCTGCCCGGTGACGACGGCGACCAGGCCGAGCAGCGCGGCGCCGACCGGGCCGAGCAGCACCACCGAGGCCAGGCTCGCGGCGAAGCTGAGCGACACCCGGGCGCGCGCGATGTTCAGCCGCGCCGGCGCCGAGTCGCAGACGAGGAACAGCAGGGCCAGCACGGCCAGCTTGCTCCAGTCCAGCTCCGCGAAGGACGACGTCGCGATGAGCCCGGCCGCGAGGGCCACCACACCGCATACGTACGCCCAGGCAGCGAGAGGTAGTCCACGCATTGCCGCCCCTCGGGGAGTGACGAGATGGCGGGCCGCCGCCGGGGTGCTGTGCGCCTGCCGGCACCTAGACCCAGGACACGCCCTTGGTCAGCATCAGCGACGACGCCGCGGCGCTCGGGCGCCCGCCGTGTCCTGCCGGCGACACACGCTTGAGCATGGCTCCTTGCCTCCCCCCGCCGAACCGGGCCGTCCCGGCCTCGCGGCCGACCTCCGTCCGGGGCCGGGCGCGGGCCCGGCTTCCCGGGCGAGCACATACCCCGAATTGCATCGGCGCGCACGTGCTCCCGTCGCTGATTTCGGCACAAGCTTAACGCGAACTGCCCAGGTCACACAGGCGTGAGGGAAAAACTGAGCAAAGCGTGAACCGACCGTCACCATAGGTGATCAATTGCCCCGGCGAATGCACCCAACGTAAGCGCACAACCCGATTGCACAACAGAATGCACGTGCATCGGCGAATGCACCGGCGACCCGCGCCGAATGCGCCGGCGGCCCCGCGCCTTTTCGCCTCGGCGACCCGCGGGGTACGACGTACCGTACCTCTCGGATCAAAAAGACTCACCCCAAGGAAATGGCTACAATACGACAAGCCCGTGTTTTGGGGTATGCAGCCGAATTCTGCCGGGCGTGCGCGCGTTCTGCCGCGCCCAGACGTGTTCAGGCGTGTTCTGCCGTGTCCAGGCGTGTTCAGCGGCGCCCTGCGGCCCGCGCGGGATCGCGCTCGCGCGCCCAGGCGACGGTCTCGGCGATCCCCTCGGCGAGGCCCACCTTCGGCTCCCAGCCGAGCACCTCCCGCGTCGCCCGCGGGTCGACGGCCATCGCGGGCAGGTCCCCCAGCCGGGGCGGCGCGAACTCCGGGTCGTCGGGCGCGCCCGCCGCCTCGGCGACCAGCGTGTGCAGGTCGCGGTCGGTCGTCTGCACGCCGGTGCCGACGTTGAAGCGGCGCCCGCCGCCCGCGTCCCCGGCCGCGCGGGCGAACGCGTCCACGACGTCCAGGACGTAGACGTAGTCGCGGGTCTGCGTGCCGTCGCCGTAGACCTTGGTCGGGCGGCCGGACAGCAGCGCGTCGGTGAAGATGGAGACGACGCCGGCCTCGCCCTCGGGGGTCTGCCGGGGCCCGTAGACGTTCGCCAGCGTCAGGGTCGTGAAGTCGATGCCGTGCAGCCGCCGGTACATGCCCGCGTAGACCTCGCCGGAGACCTTGGAGGCCGCGTACGGCGACGCGGGCCGCAGCTCGGCGTCGGCGGGGACGGGCAGCGCGTCCGGCACCCCGTACACCGCGCAGCTGGAGGTGAACACCACCTTCCGCCCGCCGGCCGCGCGCGCGGCCTCCAGCACGTTGGCGGTGCCCAGCACGTTGGTGCGGGCGTCGGCGAGCGGGTCGGAGACGCTGGCGCGGACGCTGACCTGCGCGGCGAGATGGCAGATCACCTCGGGCCGCCGCACCGCCGCCTTCTCCACCAGCGCCGGGTCGGCGACGTCCATCTCCCACAGCTCCACGCCGGGGCGGACGTTCGCGCCGGACGTCATGTCGTCCACGCCGATGACCTCGTGGCCGTCGGCGAGGAGCCGGTCGACGAGATGGGATCCGATGAATCCGGCCGCGCCGGTGACGAGTGCGAGCACCCGCAGCACGATACCGAAGGGGCGGCGGGCCGGAGCGGCGCCGCGGCCGCTCCCGGTCGGCCGCTCCCGGTCGGCCGCTCCCGGTCGGCCGCTCCCGGTCGGCCGCTCCCGGTCGGCCGCTCCCGGCCAGGCGCTCGCGGCCGAGCGCCCGGGGTCAGGCGCTCTCGGTCTTCTCCGCGCCGCCCGTGGCCTTGATCTCGCCGCAGATCTCCTCGATCCGGCCGAGCACCTTGGACCGCAGGTCGCTCGGCGCCTGCTCGCAGCCGCAGGACTTGTTCACGAGCTTCTTGACGGCCTCTTCGAGCCCGTACTCGCGCAGGCACGGCCCGCACTCGTCGAGGTGCTGCCGGACCTCGCTGCAGCCGCCCTGGTCGAGCTCGCCGTCGAGATAGGTGTAGACGCGGGCCAGGACCTCGTCGCACGGCGTTTCGTGGTGGTTGCCGCAGCTCATGATGACCCCCTGCCGGCGCGGGTGAGCCCGCGGTCCTCAGCGTAGTCCTCCAGCATGCCGCGGAGCTGGCGCCGGCCGCGGTGCAGGCGGGACATCACCGTACCGATGGGCGTGCCCATGATCTCGGCGATCTCCTTGTAGGCGAAGCCCTCGACGTCGGCGAGGTACACGGCGATGCGGAACTCCTCGGGGAGGTCCTGCAGCGCCCGCTTCACGTCGCTGTCGGGCAGGTGCTCCAGCGCCTCGGCCTCCGCGGACTTCAGCCCGCTCGAGGTGTGCGACTCGGCGCGGTGGATCTGCCAGTCCTCGATGTCCTCGGTGGCGGCCTGCTGCGGCTGGCGCTGCTTCTTGCGGTAGGAGTTGATGAACGTGTTGGTCAGGATGCGGTAGAGCCACGCCTTGAGGTTCGTGCCCTCCTTGAACTGGTGGAAGGACGCGAACGCCTTGGCGAAGGTCTCCTGGACGAGGTCCTCGGCGTCGGCCGGGTTGCGCGTCATGCGCAGCGCGGCCGAGTACAGCTGGTCCAAGAACGGGAGCACGTCGCGCTGGAACCGCTCCTGGCGCTGCTCCACGGTCTCCGTGGTGCCCGGTACCTGACCCACCCCCTCGGCTGTGGCGCCCTTGGCCCCGACTGGGCCGGCGGCGTCGTACCCCACAGACGATATCGGTCCGCGCGGCCTTCCGATGCGGACGGGTGCGCGTGCGTCGCCCCGGATCGCCGTCCCGGCTCTCCGCTGCCCATCGGCGACGGCTGTGGTCATCGGCTTGCACCTCCGTGTTGCTCGCTGTGAGACGGTGCAACACCGGAACGGCCCCGCCGATTCCCGGAGCGGCCCGCCGGCGGGTCACTCAGGGTGATGACCGGCCCCGGACGGGGAAGGATGTCACATACACGCGGAGAACAGGAGCAATCGGTGCACTCCGTGCCTTCGGCGCGACCTTCCGAGCCCACCATCGCCAGCCTGCGCGACGGCTCCGGAGCCGCGTCCGGGGAGTCCCTGGCGCGCTACTGGACGTTCTACCGGGCCGTGGCCGACGCGCAGCTGGCCCGCTGGCTGCCGCGCAGGCCGTCGCGGGTGCTGGACATCTCGGGCGGGCACGGGCGCAGCGCCGGCCACGCCGCCGCGGCCGGCCACGCGGTGCTGGAGGTGCGCGACCCCGACCGCGCCGGCCGCTCGGCCCGGGACGAGACCCGCCGCCCCGTGCGGGGCACGATCCCGCTGGTGGGCGACTCTGGAACGCTCTCCTACCTGGTCGACGCCTCGGTGGACGCCGTGGTCGCGGAGAACCGGGTGCTGTCCCGGCACCTGGCCACCGAGGCCACCATCGCCGAGATCGCCCGCGTGCTGCGCCCCGGCGGCCGCGTCCTGCTCTGCGTCGACTCCCTCACCCTCGGGATGGCGCTGCTCGCCGAGCGGAACTACTGGGCGCACCTGTCGGACGTGCCGAGCGCCGAGGTCGTCCTCGTCCCCTGGCCGGACGGGACGATCACGCGCTCGTTCTCGTCCCACCAGCTGCGCGAGCTGCTCGGCGACGCCGGCCTTGAGGTCGAGTGGATCAGGCCGCGCACCGTGCTGTCGCCCTCGACGGTCGAGCACGTGCTGGCCGAGTCGCCCCGCGCCCTGCCCCGCCTCGTCCGCACCGAGCTGAACGCCCCGCAGGGGGACGAGTCGCTGGGCGTCCACCTCCTGGCGAGCGCACGCCGCGCGGGCTAGCGCCTGCGGTCGCGGCGCGCCTGGCAGGTGATGCAGCGGGCGGCGTCGGGACGGGCCTCCAGGCGGCCCTCCGGGACCGCCTCACCGCAGTCGACGCACCGGCCGTAGGCGCCGGCGTCGATGCGCTCCAGGGCGGCGGCCACCCCGCCGCGATGGCGCTCCAGGGATTCCAGCGCCGCCTCCACGCGGTCGTGCGCGGTGAGGCCGGCGCCGGCGTCCGCCGCGGAATTGTCGTGCTCGGGCGTCTCGCCGCGGAGAATGGCGATGGACCGCTCCAGATCGGCGAGCATGACCTCAAGGCGGGAACGGGCGGCGGCGATGTCCACGATGGTGCGCACTCCCTCCCCCGAGGCGGCGGCGGTCAGAACAAACTGTCGGACGGATTACCCGGACTATCCCCAGAAATCAGCGGTTCTATGAGTTCGGGCCCGTTGTTTCGCACGCTGTTGACCGCCTTTGACACCGGGTAGGCGTCCATTGTCCCGGCCATGGCGGGGACCAGGAGCCCGCGCACCCGCTCGGTGTCGGTGAGTTCCGGATCGAGCCAGGCGTCCCAGCGGTCCGGTTCGACGATCATCGGCATCCGGTCGTGGATGCGGCCGAGGTCGTCCGGCGCCTCGGTGGTGATGACGGTGCACGTCCACACCCACTCGTCCTCCGGCGACTTCCACAACTCGTACAGCCCGGCCATCGCCATGACGGAGCCGTCGTTCGGGCGGATGAAATAGGGCTGCTTCTGCGGCTTCTTCTTGGCCTTCTTCTCGCCTTCGGCCGGGTCCGGCGCGTCGCCCTGGTTCTGGAGCGTGTACCACTCGAAATAGCCGTCGGCCGGCAGCAGGCAGCGGCGGCGGGCGAACGCCCGCCGGTAGGACGGCTTCTCGTGCACGGTCTCGAACCGGGCGTTGATCATGCGCGACCCGATGGACAGGTCCTTGGCCCAGGAGGGGACGAGCCCCCAGCGCACCGTCCGCAGCTGCCGGACGGCGGGCTCCTCCTCCGGGGCGTCCTTCGGGCGCCGGTTCAGGACGACCGGAACCTGCTTCGTCGGGGCGACGTTGTAGTCAGGCTGGAGATCCCCGTCGACGGCGTCGAGCTGCACCTGGAACTCGTCCAGCAGCTCCTGACGCGCGCGGGTGGTGGCATAGCGTCCGCACATGCGTCCCATGACACCACGAGCCTGGGACACCGGCCGGTCGCGCTTGAGGTGCGGCGCGCTGGGCATGGAGAGGGTCATGCGACCCTTCACGACCCTGGCCCGCCCCCTCGTGGCGGCGCCCTACATCATGACCGGCCTGGACGCCATCCGCGATCCGCGGGAGCGCGCCGAGCAGGTCGGCCCGGCCGTCAAGCCGGTCGCCGACCGGCTCGACTGGATGCCGAAGGACCCGGAGACCCTCGTCCGCATCGAGGGCGCGCTGAGCCTCGGCACGGGCGCGCTGCTGCTGACCGGCAAGCTCCGCCGGCTGACGACGCTGATGCTCGCCGTGGAGCTGATCCCCGCGCTGGCGACCGAGCACCGCTACTGGACCGAGAGCGACCCCGAGCGCCGCGCCGATGAGCGCTCCCACCTGCTGAAGAACGCCGCGCTGTTCGGCGCGCTGCTGATGTCGGCGACCGAGCCGCGCCGCCCGCCCCGCACGGCGGAGCTGCGGCGCGCGATGCGCGAGTCGCAGATCAGGACCGGCGCCGAGGCCAAGGCGATGCGCAGGGAGGCGGCCGCCACGCTGCGGGACGCCCGCCGGGAGGCCGCGCGGCAGATCCGGATCGCCCGCGCGGAGGGCGGGCGCAAGGCCGCCCAGAAGGCCGCGAAGGCGGCCAGGGCGAAGCCGGCCGCCAAGCGGGGCGGCGGCCTGTTCAAGGCGGGCAAGGCCGGCGGCGGGCTCTTCAAGGCCGGAAAGGCCGGCAAGGGCGGGCTGTTCAAAGCCGGAAAGGCGGGCAAGGGCGGCCTGTTCAAGAGCGCCAAGGCGGGCGGCGTGCTGGGCAAGGCCGGTGCCGCGGGCACGTTCAAGGCGGGCAAGGCGACCGGCGCGCTGAAGGGCCGCCTCGGGTCCCGCGGCCGGTCCAGGGGCGGCCTGTTCTCCCAGGGCGGCAACCCGGACATCCGCGAGATGGCGGCGCTCCGCGCCGGGCGGGCCGCGAAGGCCGGCAAGGCCGCGGGCAAGACCGTGAAGGCGGGGACGGCCACCCAGGCGGCGAAGGCGGTGAAGGCCGGCCGGACCGTGAAGGCGGGCACGGCGGCCCAGGCGGGGAAGGTCAGGGAGGCGGTCAAGCGCTGACTTCCCGAAGAAAACCTTAAAAGAGCCTCAAGGCCGTTGAACCGCGGAGCGGCGCGGTCCCGTACTGCCAGGTGACCGCATACCGTCCTCCAGCCCCGCCCGCGACCGACCAGTCGGCGAGCCCCGCTCGGCGACCGCCCCACCTCAACGGAGACGCCCCGGCCATGGCCCTTCCCGGATCGACCGGTCGCCCGACCGGCGGGCTGCGGAGCCTGCTCCGCCGCCCCGGCACGGCGCGGCCGCCATCGGCCGCGAGCGACGAGGAGATCGTCGCGGAGCTGTACCGCGAGTACCATCGGCCCCTCCTCGCGTTCGTGCTCCGGCTCACCGGCGGTGACCGCCAGTGGGCCGAGGACGTGGTGCAGGAGACCATGATCAGGGCGTGGCGCAGCGCGGACCGGCTGGACGACCGGACGTCCTCGCTGATGCCGTGGCTGGCCACGGTCTCCCGGCGTATCGTGATCGACAACCGGCGGCAGCGCGAGGTCAGGCCGCCGGAGGTCGGCGACGGCCCCCTGGAGAACCTCCCGATGGCGGACGAGATGGACGGCCTGCTGCGCAAGGTCGTGGTGACGGAGGCGCTGGAGTCCCTCTCCCCCGCGCATCGGCAGGCGCTGACGGAGACGGTGCTGCGCGACCGTACGGTGAACCAGGCCGCCGAGTACCTCGGCATCCCGGTCGGGACGGTCAAGTCCCGCGTGTACTACGCGCTGCGCGCCCTGCGCGTCGCCTTGGAGGAGAGGGGGGTGACCTCATGAGCTCCCAGATCGAGCACACCGACGTCGGCGCCTACGCCCTGGGCCTTCTCGAAGACGCCGACCGGCGGGCGTTCGAGGCGCATCTGCACGGGTGCGGCCGCTGCCAGGCCGAGCTGGGCGAGCTGTCCGGGGCGGCCGGCGCCCTCTTCGAGCTGGCGCCCGGCGCGGCCGAGCCCGGCGCGGAGGCGGCCGCCGAGGAGGACGAGCCGTCCACACCCCCGGCGCCGGTGATCGACATGATGCGCCGGCGGCGGAGGGCGGACCGGCGCTTTCGCCGCGGCGCGTACGCGGTGGGCACCGCCGCCGCGGCGGTGGCCCTCGGCGCGGGCATCGCGGTGGGGGCGGCGCTGGGCGACGAGGGCGCCGGCCAGAAGCAGCCGCCCGCGGCGCAGTCGGTCATGGGCGAGCAGTTCAGCGCGAAGGACGCGGGCACGGGCGTGTCCGGGACGGTCGGCCTGGTCGACAAGGGCTGGGGCACGCAGGTGAGCCTGGAGCTGCGCGGCGTCAAGGGGCCGCTGCGGTGCCACCTGGAGGCCGTGTCGAAGGCGGGCGAACGCAGCGTCGTCGCCGGCTGGCGCGTCCCCGACGAGGGCTACGGCGTGCCCGGGCAGCCGAAGCCGCTGGTCATGCAGGGCGGGACGGGCCTCGACCGGCAGCAGATCGAGAGCTTCGCGGTCAGGCTCGACACCGGCGGGACGCTCCTCACCATCCCCCTCTGATCCGGCCGGCCCGATAACCTTGGGGCATGCCCTCTCCGCATTGGTCCGCCCCGGTCGCGCACGCCCCGGTGGACGCCACGGTGCCGCTGCCCGGTTCGAAGTCGATGACCAACCGGGCGCTCGTGCTGGCCGCGCTCGCCGCCGCGCCGGGCCGGGTGGTCCGGCCGCTGCGCAGCCGCGACACCGACCTGATGGCCGCCGCGCTCCGCGCGCTCGGCACGGGGATCGCCGAGGACGGCGGGGACTGGCGGATCGTCCCGGGTGAGCTGCGCGGCCCGGCGGACGTCGACACGGGCCTGGCCGGGACGGTGATGCGGTTCCTGCCGCCGGTCGCGGCGCTCGCGTCCGGCGAGGTGTCGGTGGACGGCGACCCCCGCGCGCGGGAGCGGCCCATGGGCCCGCTCATCACCGCCCTGCGGGCGCTCGGGGCCGTCGTCGACGACGGCGGGCGGGGCGCGCTCCCGTTCACCGTCCGGGGCGCGGGCTCGGTGGACGGCGGCGGGGTCGTGATCGACGCGTCCGGGTCGTCCCAGCTGGTGTCGGGGCTGCTGCTGGCCGCGCCGCGCTTCGAGAAGGGCGTCGAGGTCCGGCACGAGGGGCCGCCGGTGCCGTCGGCGGCGCATCTGGCGATGACCGTCGGGATGCTCCGCGAGGCGGGCGCGGTCGTCGAGACGGAGGAGAACCTCTGGCGCGTCGCCCCCGGCCCGCTGCGGGGCCGCGACTGGGTGATCGAGCCGGACCTGTCGAACGCGGCGCAGTTCCTCGGCGCCGCGCTCGTCACCGGCGGCCGGGTGACCGTGCCGGGCTGGCCGGCGGAGACGACCCAGCCGGGCGACGCGCTGCGCGGCCTCCTCACCGCGATGGGCGCCGAGGCGTCCCGCGGTCCGGACGGGCTGACGGTGCGCGGCCGGGGCGGGTTCTCCGGCCTGGACGCCGACCTGCACGAGGTCGGCGAGCTGACCCCGGTGCTCGCGGCCCTCTGCGCGCTCGCGGACTCCCCGTCCAGGCTGACCGGCATCGCGCACCTGCGCGGCCACGAGACCGACCGGCTCGCCGCGCTGGCCGCGGAGATCAACGGGCTCGGCGGCGACGTCACCGAGCTGCCGGACGGGCTGGAGATCCGCCCGCGCCCGCTGCGCGGCGGCGTCTTCCGCACCTACGACGACCACCGGATGGTGATGGCGGCGGCGGTGCTGGGCCTGGCCGTTCCCGGCATCGATGTGGAGAATCCGGGCACCGTGGGCAAGACTCTTCCGAACTTCACTCGGCAGTGGGCGTCGATGCTGGCGCCCGCCTGACGGCAGGGGCGGACACTGGCTCGACGAGTACACGACTACGACGAGGACGACGTCCGGGTGCGGCCCGGGCGCCGCGGGTCGCGGCCGCGCACCCGCCGCCGTCCCGCGCACGAGGACGCCTCGCCCGGCTTCGTCACCGCGGTGGACCGCGGCCGGTACCGCTGCCTGGTCGACCCGGGCACCCGCGACGAGCGTCCCGTCACCGCGATGCGCGCCCGCGAGCTGGGCCGCAAGGGCGTCGTCGTGGGCGACCGGGTGGCGCTCGTCGGGGACGTGTCCGGCGACCCCGACACGCTCGCCCGCATCGTCCGGGTGGAGCCGCGGACCTCGGCGCTGCGCCGCACCGCCGACGACACCGACCCGTTCGAGCGGATCATCGTCGCGAACGCCGACCAGCTCGCCATCGTGACCGCGCTGGCCGACCCCGAGCCCCGCCCCCGCCTGATCGACCGGCAGCTCGTCGCCGCCTACGACGCCGGGATGGACCCGCTGCTCTGCCTCACCAAGGCCGACCTCGGCGACCCGGACGCCCTCGTCGCCGAGTACGCGCCGCTCGGCGTCCCCTACGCGGTGACCCGGCGCGGCGGCGACCTGGACGAGCTGCGCGCCCACCTGGCCGGCCGCACCACCGTCCTCGTCGGCCACTCGGGCGTCGGCAAGTCGACGCTGGTGAACGCCCTCGTCCCGGACGCCGAACGCGCCGTCAGCGACGTCAACGCGGTCACCGGCCGCGGGCGGCACACCTCGTCGTCCGCGATCGCGCTCGAACTCCCCGGCGGCGACGGCTGGATCATCGACACCCCGGGCGTCCGCAGCTTCGGGCTGGCGCACGTCGACCCGGAGAACGTGATCAACGCGTTCGACGACCTCGCGGAGGGCGCCGCCGAGCGCTGCCCGCCGCACTGCGACCACTTCCAGGAGGACTGCGGGCTGGACGGCTGGGTCGCCGAGGGCCGCGCGTCCCGGGCCCGCCTGGACTCGCTGCGCCGCCTGCTCTCCAGCCGCGAGTCCGACGCCGAATAGCCCGCGACGGCCGCCGCGCGCGTCGGTAGGGTCGCTGCATGCCTCAGATGATCGCGGCGCGCTACGAGCTTCTGGAGCTGCTGGGCCGGGGCGGCATGGGCGCGGTGTGGCGCGCCCGCGACCGCACCCTCGACCGCGAGGTGGCGGTCAAGGAGGTGTCGCTGCCGCACGGCCTGGACGACGCCCAGGTCGAGCGGCTGTACGCGCGGACGTTCCGGGAGGCGCGGTCGGCGGCCCGGCTCGACCATCCGGGCATCGTGACGGTCTACGACGTCGTCGAGGAGGACGGCCGGCCGTGGATCGTGATGCGGCTCGTCCGGGCGGAGGGGCTCGACAAGGTCATCTCGCGGGAGGGGCCGCTGCCGCCCGCGCGGGTCGCGGCGATCGGGCTCGACCTGCTGGACGCGCTGGGCGCCGCGCACGCGGCCGGGGTGGTGCACCGCGACGTCAAGCCGGGGAACGTGCTGATGGCGCCGGGGCGGGCCGTCCTCACCGACTTCGGCATCGCGACCGTGGCGGGCGACGAGACGCTCACCCAGGCGGGCGCGATCATCGGGTCGCCCGCGTACGTGGCGCCCGAGCAGGCCCGGCACCAGAAGGCGACCCCGGCGTCCGACCTGTGGTCGCTGGGCGCGACGCTGTACGCCGCCGTCGAGGGCCGCCCGCCGTTCGGGCGCCCGGACGTGTGGGGCGTGATGGCCGCCGTCCTGTCGGACGAGCCGGACCCGCTGCGCCTCGCCGGCCCGCTGGCGCCCGTCCTGCACGGGCTGCTGCGCAAGGACCCCGGCGAGCGGATGGGGCGGGACGAGGCCGAGCGGCTGCTGCGCCGGGCCGCGCAGGGCTCGCCGGCGCCGTCGTTCGCCCCGGCGCGGCCGCCGCAGGACATCACGCTGCCGCCGCCCGAGCCCGCCCCGACGGTGCCGTCGCCCCCGCCCCCGGCGCCGCGGCGGGTGCCGTGGCAGCTGATCGTGCCCGCCGGGATCTTCGCGGCCGCGCTGGCCGTCGCCGTGGCCGCGGTCGTGCTGTTCACCCGGACCGGCGACGACGCCCCGGGGAGCCGGCCGGGCGCGTCCTCGTCCGCGACCGGCTCGTCCCCGGCGGCGCGGGGCTCCGCGCCGCCGGGGTACCGCCTCTACCAGGGCTCCTCGTTCACGGCCGCCGTCCCCCAGGGCTGGAAAGAGGAAGCCGAGGGCGACGACGTGACGTTCACCGACCCGGCGGACGGGGTCACGCGGGGGCTGGCGTTCCAGCGCCTCGGCTCGTCCTTCCAGAACCCCGGGGAGGGGCTCGCATCCGCCATCGGCCAGATGAAGAACGACAAGGACGCCTACCCCGACTTCAAGCAGGAGAAATTCGACCGGGGCGTCCCCTACAAGTACGCGCCGGCGGCCGAGCTGCAGTTCACCTTCACCAAGAACGGCACGCCGGGCCGCACCCGGGTGCGGGTGTTCGAGGCCGGCGGCGTCCTCTACCAGGTCCTGCTGGCGACGGACCGGGCGCACTGGGACGAGAGCGTCGAGTACTACGAGCAGTTCCTGCGGAGCCTGACCATGAGGTCCTAGCCGCGCGGCTCCTCGAAGAGGGTGCGGGCCTTGGCCTCGGCCTCGTTCAGGGCCTTGAGGTGGCGGGGCGCGAGTTCCTCCACGCACCGGGTCATCTCCTCGGTGACGTGGCTGAACGCGCTCTCCTCCGCGCCGCGCAGCGCCGCCCGCACGGTCGCCGACCGGGCGCCCAGCGCGGACCACTCCAGCTCCAGCCGCGCCACGGCCTCGTCGAACGCGCGGGACGTCTCGGCGCCCGCGTCCTGCAGCTCGTCGGGGACGGGCCCCCGGCCAGCCTTCCGGGCGTGGCCGGACAGGGCCGAGATGCGGCTGGCCAGCGTCAGGCCCTCGCGGGCGAGCGGCAGCACGTCGTGGATCAGGTCGGTGACGGCCCTCGCCAGCTCCTCCACCCGGGTGAGCAGCGTCTGCGTCGCCTCCTCCAGGGCCTCCGACGTGCGCCGGGCGACGCGTTCGGCGACGTCCCGCTGCTGCCTGGACAGCGCGGGGACGACGTCGCGGTCCAGCAGGCGGCGCAGCTCCCGCTCCCGGGCGCCGTGCTCGCCGGGCCCGGCGTGCTCGGCCCAGACCCGCTCGATGCGCTCCTCCCCGGACGCGGCGATCTCCGCCGTGATCTCGTCCAGGGCCTCGCCCACCCGGGCCTTCAGCCGCTCCACGCGGCCGTACAGCGCCTCGCGCTTGAACGGGTCGTTGAGCTCGTTGAGCTGCGCCTGCAATCGGCGGGACACGTCGATGGCGTGCTCGGCCAGCGGGACGAGGCGGTCGGCGAGCTCGTCGAGCGTCGCGGCCCGGCGCGGGTCGGTCAGCTCGGCCACCCACGCGGGAAGGTCGTGCGGCATGGCCCCATGCTGCCACTGCCGGTCCCGCGGCACCGGCGTTCGCGCCCGGCGTGCCACGTCCGGCCGACCGAAAAGCCGGATCGGCACGGGTAAGTGTGTCTGGACAGGCGGTGATCAGGGTAGCGTTGCACGCCGTGGCGGGCTATTCCGATGACCTGCGTCTCGCGCACGTGCTGGCGGACGGGGCCGACGACATCACGACCAGGCGTTTCCGCGCCCTCGATCTGGCCATCGAGACCAAGCCGGACCTGACGCCGGTCAGCGACGCCGACCGCAGCGTCGAGGAGCAGATCCGCGGCACGCTGAAGCGGGCCCGCCCGCGCGACGCGGTGCTCGGCGAGGAGTACGGCAAGACCGGGTACGGGAACCGCTGCTGGATCATCGACCCGATCGACGCGACGAAGAACTTCGTGCGCGGCGTCCCGGTGTGGGCGACGCTGATCGCGCTGATGGAGAACGACGAGATCGTCGTGGGGGTGGTGTCGGCGCCGGCCCTGAACCGGCGCTGGTGGGCGGCCCGGGGCGGCGGCGCCTGGACGGGCCGCAGCCTCACCCGCGCCGCCCGGATGACCGTGTCGTCGGTCGGCGACCTGTCGGACGCGTCCCTGTCGTTCTCCAGCCTGAGCGGCTGGGAGGAGCAGGGGCGCCTCACGCACTTCCTCGACCTGACCCGCTCGGTGTGGCGGACGCGGGCGTTCGGCGACTTCTGGTCGCACATGATGGTCGCCGAGGGCGCGGTCGACATCTCCGCCGAGCCCGAGGTGTCGCTGTGGGACCTCGCCGCGCTTCAGGTCATCGTGGAGGAGGCCGGCGGGATGTTCACCGACCTGTCCGGCGTGCCGGGCCCGGACGGCGGCAGCGTCGTGTGCACGAACGGCAGACTGCACGCCGACGTCCTGCGGACCCTGGGCGGCGGCCAGCTCTCCCTCCGCATCTGAGGATCCGCATCTGAGGATCCGCGCGTCCGGCGCGCATCCGATCGTCCCGCGCCGGGCATACCGACCCCGAGGCGGGATCGATCCCCATGGCCAACCGCGCGACTCGCGACATATCGTGGAACAGCGGTCGCGGGACGGCCGTTGTACAGGATGGGCGGCCCGTAAACGGAGGTACCAGATGTCGACCCAGACCAAGCTAGTGATCGGCGGCGTCGTCGTCGGCTTCCTGACCCTGTTCGTCTTCCCCTGGTGGCTGAGCGCACTGATCATCCTCGGCGTCATCGGCGCACCCCTCGTGGGGTACATGATGCTCGACCCGTCCCAGCGCAGGCGGCTGCGGGCGCAGGGGCGCAAGCGCCTCGGGAGCTGACCCGCGGGGCGTCTCCGGGCGCCCGCTAGGGTGCGGGTGTGGCGGAGACACGGGTCGGCGTGGTCGGCGCGGGGATCCTCGGGCTGGCCATCGCGCGCCGGCTGACCGAGACGCGCCCTGACGTGACGGTCACGGTCCTCGACAAGGAGGACCGCGTCGCGGCCCACCAGACGGGCCGCAACAGCGGCGTCGCGCACGCGGGCCTGTACTACGCGCCGGGATCGCTGAAGGCGACGCTGTGCAGGCGCGGCATCGCGCTGCTCAAGGAATACTGCACCGACCGGAACCTCCCCTACGTGGAGTGCGGCAAGGTCGTCGTCGCCCGCGACGCGTCCGAGGTGGCCGCGCTGGACGAGATCGAGCGGCGCGCCGCGGCCAACGGGGTTCCGGGGTTGCGGCGCCTGCCGGGCGGCGGGCTGCGGGAGATCGAGCCGCACGCCGCCGGAGTCGCCGCGCTGCACTCCCCCACCACCGCGATCGTGGACTTCCCGGCGGTCGCCCGCGCGCTCGCCGGCGACGTCGCCGAGGGCGGCGGAGAGGTGCGGCTCGGCTTCGAGGTCGTCCGCATCGGGCGGTCCGGCGACGGCGTGGCGGTCGCGTCGGCGAGCGAGGAGCTGCGGTTCGACAGGCTCGTGGTGTGCGCCGGGCTCCAGTCGGACCGGGTGGCGCGGCTCGCCGGCGACTCGCCCGCTCCGGCGATCATCCCGTTCCGGGGCGAGTACTACCGGCTCGTCCCGTCGCGGACCGGCCTGGTCCGCGGCCTCATCTACCCCGTGCCCGACCCCCGCTACCCGTTCCTCGGCGTGCATTTCACGCGCCGCGTGGACGGCGGCGTGGACGTCGGCCCCAACGCCGTCCTGGCGCTGGCCAGGGAGGGGTACCGGCGCCGCGACGTCCGCCCGGCCGACCTGTGGGAGACGATCCGCTGGCCGGGCTTCCGGCGCCTGGCGGTGCGGCACTGGCGGACGGGCGCGAAGGAGCTGTGGGGGTCGGCGGTCAAGCGCGCGTTCGTCGCCGAGGCGCGCGGTTTCGTCCCGGAGCTGGCGGCGGCGGACGTCGTCGCGGCTCCCGCCGGGGTCCGCGCGCAGGCGGTGGACCCCGACGGGTCGCTCGTCGACGACTTCCGCATCGGGCGGGTCGGCCCGGTGGTGACCGTCCGGAACGCCCCGTCCCCGGCGGCGACGTCCTCGCTCGCCATCGCCGAGCACGTCGTCGAACGGCTCTAGTCCCAGAGCTTGCGGACGTCCCCGCGCGGGTCGTGGACGGTCGCGTCGGACGGCCCGTCGAACAGCCGCACCGCCCGCGTGGACGGGTCGAAGGGCGTCCAGCCGGGGTCGCCGGTGGCGGCGAACCGCACCCAGTGGCGGTGCATCCGGTCGGCGAGCGGCTGCGGCGGGTTCGGCCCGGTCAGCCCGTCGGGCTCGGCGGTCAGGTTGTCGAACACGAAGCCCAGCTCCAGGGCGTGGCAGGCGCCGAGGCCGTGGTTCGGGGACCGCCACGCGAACTCGTACATCCAGGTGCGCCCGCCGGACGCGGTGTGCCCGGCGGCGGCCCGGTTCGCGGGGATGCGGAACAGGTGGTCGGTGATGATCGTCGCCATCAGCTCGCCGGGTGCCATGCCGGGGTGCCGGTCGCGGTAGGCGGCGGGCAGCCCGGACGGGACGCCCATGCCGCCGGCGACGAAGTCCACGACCTCGTCGGTGGCCTGGGCCGCGATGCCGGTCGGCATCAGGAAGAAGCGGAACTCCTCGGAGGTGTAGCCGATGAGGAGGTCGACGTCGCGCCCGGCGCCGGCGGCGATGGCGTCCTCGGGGCGGCGCGTGATCAGCTCGCCGTCGAGGACCGGGGTGAGGGACATGCCGCCCGCCGCGGTGGTGGCGCCCCAGCGGACGGGGTCGGGCGTCATCGAGACCTCGGCGGCGACGGACGCCTGCGCGGGGATGATCGCGGCGGGGTCGAGCGCGGCGAACGCCTCCGCGGTCGGCTCGATCCCGAGCCGGGCGGCCATCTCCCGGGTGACGAGCATGGCGTCGTCCGGGTCCTGCGCGATGCCGCCGGCGCCGCTCTGCGCGATCGCGCGGCGGAACAGCCCGAGGTCGAGGGAGAGCAGCGTGGTGACGCTCATCCCGCCCGCGGACTCGCCGAAGACGGTGACGTCGTCCGGGTCGCCGCCGAATCCGGCGATGTTGTCGCGCACCCACTCCAGCGCGGCGATCTGGTCGAGCAGCCCCCGGTTGAGCGGGGCGCCGGGCAGGTTGGCGAAGCCCTCCACGCCGAGCCGGTAGTTGATCGTCACGCAGACGACGCCGTCGCGGGCGAAGTTGCGGCCGTCGTAGACCGGCACGGCGCCGGACCCGTTGCGGAACGCGCCGCCGTGGATCCACACCATGACCGGCAGGCCCGCCCCTCCCGCGCCGGTGAGGCCCGGCGTCCAGACGTTCAGGTTCAGGCAGTCGTCGCCGGGGATCACGGGGTCGGGCAGCAGCGCGGCGAACGGCGGCGGGTAGCCGGGCTTGGGCGCGGTCGGCCCGTACTCGAAGGCGTCGCGGACGCCGTCCCACGGCTCGGGCGGGCGCGGCGCCCGGAAGCGGCCGGGCCCGAACGGCGGCGCGGCGTAGGGGATGCCGAGGAAGGCGGTGACGCCGTCCCGTGTCCTGCCGCGCACCTTCCCGTAGGACGTCTCGACGACCGGCTCCATGCCCCGCCTCCGATTCTAGAACGAGATTCAATGAGCCGAGCGTACGGGACGGAGGCGGCCGGCGGAACGCCGCTCCACCTCCTTCCGCACGGCCTTCTACACGCCCCCGGGCGCGGGCTGGAGCATGCGGGTGAGGTAGCCGCGGGCGAACGCGCGGATCGCGTCCTCGTCGTCCAGCCGCAGCCCGCCGCCCGGGAGCAGCAGCAGCGACACCGCGAGCCGCAGCAGCACCTCCGCGACGGTGTTGTGGTCCTCGGCGTCGCCGGGGCGCGCGCGGCGCAGCCGGTCGGCGAGGATGTCGCGGGCGGCGATCATCACCGCGCCGCCGTTCATGCTGAGCTGCGGGAGGAACGCCTCCGGCTCGCTCTCCAGGACGCGCGTCATCAGCGGGTGCGTGCGGGCGCTGCGCAGGCCGACCACGAACCCCTCCACGACGGCGTCCTCGGCCGACTCGAGGTCGTCGGTGGCCTCGGCGATCGCGGTGAGGAACCGGTGGCACTCCCGCAGGATCACCGCCTGGAGCAGCTGCTCCTTGTTGCTGAACCGGCGGTAGATGGTGGTGCGCGCGACCCCCGCGCGCTTGGCGACGTCCTCGACGCTGACCCTGCGCAGCCCGTAGGTCTCGAACTCCGCGAGCGCGGCGTCCAGGATGCGGGTGTCGAGGTCGTCGGCACCGCTGTCCGGCGCGGCGAGCCGCGCCAGCAGCGCGTCCGAGGCCGTGGCGTCCGTCGTCATGACCAGCACCCTAACCGGATCCGGCGTCCGGCTCGCGGCGGCGGTCCGGGCGGGGAACCGGGTGCGGCCGCTGCTGCCCGAGGCCGTCCGCCACCTGCCGCAGGCCCGCCGCGCCTGCCGGAAGGCGCGGAAGGCGCGGCGGGGCTGAGCGGCGGGGCCGAGGGGTCAGCCGCCGGACCGGATGCGCGCGTCGTACTCCTTGCGCGCGTCGGGGTCGTACTCCAGGAAGATCTTGTCGAGCCCGAGCCGGCGGGACGTCGCCTGCCGGAACCGCTCGGGGAGGAGCGCGCCCAGCTTGATCTGCGTGCCGAGCTTCTTCGGCACCGCGACCTGCGGGCGCGGCCTGCCGATCAGCTCGACGATGGCGGCGGCGATCTCCTCCGGCTCGCAGTTCCTCTGCCCCTTGGGGCTGCGGGTGCCGGCGACCAGCTCGGTGTTGGTGAACGTCGGCAGGACGGCGCTGACGTGGACGCCCCGGTCCTGGACCTCCAGCCGGGTCGCCTCGGTGAACCCGACGACGGCGGCCTTGCTGGCGTTGTAGAGGGCGAGGCCGGGCGTGAACATGACGCCCGCGAGCGAGGCGATGTTGATGACGTGCCCCGACTCGCGCGGCAGCATCCGGCCGAGGGCGAGCTTGGTGCCGAGCATGACGCCGTGCACGTTGATGTCGATGCAGCGGCGGGCGTCGGCGTCGCTCTCGTCGGTGACCGGGCCGATCGGCATGATCCCGGCGTTGTTGATCAGGACGTCGAGCGGCCCGGCGGCCTCCTCGGCCCGGTCGAGGAACGCGGTGAACGACTCGCGGGACGTGACGTCCACCACGAGGCCGGTGACGCCGAGCGACTCGGCGGCGTCCTTGACGGCGGCCTCGTCGATGTCGCCGATGACGACGGTGGCGCCCTTGGCCTTCAGGGCGCGGGCCGTGGCGAGGCCGATCCCCCGCGCGGCTCCGGTGATGGCGACGACCTTGCTCATTTCTGCTCCAGGGGTTCGAGCCGGACGGGAAGCCCGTCCTTCGGCGAAGGGAGGGACGTGGTGTCCAGGGGCCATTCGTACCGCGCGGGGACGCTCCAGCGGTAGCGCTGGAGCACCTGGTGCAGGATCGTTTTGACCTGCATCCCGGCGAAGTGCAGCCCGATGCACTTGTGCGCGCCGCCGCCGAACGGGGCCCACGCGTACTTGTGGACCCTGTCCTCGCGGCGTTCCGGGGAGAACCGCCCGGGGTCGAACCGCTCCGGGTCCGGCCACCACTGCGCCATGTGGTGGTTGCTGAGCATCGGCACCACGACCATCGTGCCGGCCGGGACGTGGTAGCCGAGGATGGAGGTGTCCTTGACGACCTTGCGGGGCAGCGCCGGGACGGGCGGCAGGATGCGCAGCGACTCCTTCATCACCATGTCGATGCCGGTGAAGGAGCCGAGGTCGTCGTAGGACGGCTGCGCCTTGCCGAGGCTCAGCGACTCCTCGCGCAGCCGCTCCTGCCATTCGGGGAACTTGGCCAGGTGGTAGGCCATCGTCGTCAGCGTGATGGTGGTCGTGTCGTGCGCCGCCATCAGCGCGAAGATCATGTGGTTGACGACGTCCTCGTCGGTGAACCGCGCGCCGTCGTCGGTCTCGGCCGCGCAGAGGGCGGCGAACAGGTCGTCGCCGCCGTCGCGGCGCTTGGCGGGCAGGTGCCGGTAGAAGAACTCCTCCAGCGCCTTGCGGGCCTTCAGCCCCTTGTGCCAGCGCAACCCCGGGACGGGGAACCGCACGTACGCCGTCCCCGCCCGGACGGCGTCGATGAACGCTCCGTTGACCCGCGCGCGCTCGGCGTCGTCCAGTCGCACGCCCATGAACACGTCCACGGCGAGGTCGAGCGTGAGCTGCTTGATGCTGTCGTAGACCTTGAAGCCGGGGCCGGGCCGCCACGACTCGACGCCCCGGACGATGCCGGGCGCCATCGCCTCCATGTACGCGCGCAGCCGCGCCGGGGTGAACGCCTGCTGCATGATGCGGCGGTGGTGCAGGTGCTCCTCGAAGTCGAGCAGCATGATGCCGCGCCGGAAGAACGGCCCGATGTAGTAGCTCCACGCGGGCCCGCTCGCGAACGCCTTGTCCCGGTTGACCAGGACGACCTCGGCGGCCTCCGGCCCCTGGACGGTGCAGGTGCGCTGCCCGAGCAGCCAGCCCCAGGCGACCGGCCCGTACTGCTCGTACCGCTTCCTGGCCATGCCGATCGGGTCGCGCATCACCGCGAGCGTGCTGCCGATGTAGGGCACACCGGGCACGCCGGGGACCGGTTTCAGGCCGCTGCCCTGCGGCGGCGGCGCGAGGACGCTGGTCATGGATCCCTCCGGACGCGCGCAACAAATAAGCGAAATCTGTTGCTTTGTTCTAACGCAGCGGACGCCCGTAAGTCCAGACTTATCGCCGGTGACTTGCGCGTGAGCGCGTCTCGCGGGCCGCCGCGCCGCGCAGCAGCCGGCGCCGCGCGGTCTCGGTGAGCGGCCGGTACGCGCCCGACCGGTCGCGGTAGTAGGTCAGCCCGTCGCCGGCGGCGGGGACGCCCTCCTCGCGCAGCGGGGCGGTCCAGAGCCGCCGCCCGGCGGTGACGGGCACCTCGTCCACGACCCGGACGAGCGCGGGCCGCAGCTCCGGCTCCACCCGCAGCAGCGCCTCCGTCAGGTCGATCGCCTTGACCGTCTCCTCCGCGTCCCGCAGGCTCACGGCGGCGGCGGCCAGCTCGGTGTCCCCCGCGGGGATCCCGTAGACGGCGACGGTGTCGACGTACGGCAGGTCGCCGAGCGCGTCCCGGATCGGGCCGGGCGGGACGATGCCCTCGGCGGTGCCGATCAGTTCGGCCTCCCGCCCGACGAGCCAGTAGTCCCCGTCGGCGTCCCGGCGGAACAGGTCCCCGGTGATCGTCCAGGCGTCCTCGGGCCGGAACACGCCCCGCACGACGCGCGACGCGGAGCCGGCCGCCGACGGCCGGACCCGCGCGAGCAGCATGCCGATCTCCCCCGGCTCGCAGCGGACCGCGAATCCGTCGGGGCCTTCGGCGAGCCGCCCGTTCTCCAGGTCGTACCGGGCGAGCCGCACCTCGGCGCTGCCGGGCAGCGGCCGGCCCAGCGAGCCGGGCTTCTTGCCGCTCAGGTTGACCAGCACCGCCTCGCCCTCGGTCGAGGCGTAGAACTCCAGCACCCGCGCGGGCGCGAACCGCTCCTCGACCCGCCGCCACAGCCCGCGCGGCATCCCGGACCCGATGAACAGCCGGATCGCGTGGTGCCGCTCGGCCGGGTTCGGCGGCGCGTTCACGAGGTCGCGCAGCAGCGTCCAGGTGTAGGACGCGACGGTCACGCCGTAGCGGCGCGCCTCGTCCCAGAAGGCCTCCGGGTCGATGTCCCGGTGGGGGGACGACTCCCCGCCGGGGACCGCGGCGGAGGCGCCGGCCAGTGCGAGCCGCGCCCCGCCGGCGACGGCGCCGCCGAGGCTCATCAGCAGCGCGGACGGGTGCTGGAGCGGCGTGATGCTGTAGACGGTGTCGGACGGCGACAGGGCGGCCGACGAGGCGGTCCCGAACGCCGACAGGGCCCATCTGCGGTTCGTGATCCGGCTGGCCCGCAGGTGCTCGCCGTCTCCCCGGAACACCACGAAGGCGAGGTCGCCGGCCCGCCCCGGGTTGGGCCGGTACCACCCGGGCAGCTCGACCTGCGCGGGGTCGATGCGCTCCATGTCCATGAGCGTCCCGCGGTCGCCGCGCCCGGCGCCGCCGAGCAGGTACCCCTGGACGCCGTCCAGCTTCGCGGCCTCCGCCGCGTGCTCGGGGTCGGCGATGACCCGCGTGATCCCGCTGAGCCGCGCCTCGGCCGCGGGGTCCCCGTCGGGGCGCAGCAGGACCGCCACGGCGCCGAGCCGGCTCAGCGCGGCGACCAGGGCGAGCGCGGTGGGCCGGGTCCCCATCAGCACGCCGACCGCGTCGCCGTGCCGCACGCCGATGTGGATCAGCCCGCGCACGACGGCGTCGATGCGCCGCCTGGCCGCGTCGTGGGTGTGCCCGCGCCCCCGGTACAGGAAGAAGACCTCGCCGGGCCTGCGGCGGGCCTGCTCGTCCAGGAGCAGCCCCATCGACATGCGCGTGTCGGACTGGATGCGCTCCAGCCGCGCCAGCCGCGGCAGGTTCTGCGCGGCCTCCCCGGTCAGCTGCCGGCTTCCGCGGGCGACCCGCGCGGCCGTCCGCAGCGCGGACCGCGCGGCGCTCGTCCCGATGCCCGCGGCGAGCTGGAGCCCGTACCCGGCGGGGCCGCCGGGCAGGTCGGCGGTCTCGGCCTCCTCGTCCCCGGCGACCGGGGCGACGATCTCGGGCAGTTCGCCCTCGCCCTCCCGCCACAGCGCCCACGACGCGACGGCGGGCCAGGTCTGCGCGATCGCGAGGCCGCCCACGACGAGCCCGAAGTGCCCGGCCCTGAGCGACGCCTCGTACACCTGGGCGCGCGGCGCCGCCCGCCTGATGCCGCGGACCATCGGCGGCGGCGCGATCTCGTCGACCTCGCCGACGAACGTGAGCACGGGGCAGGTGATGTCGGCGAGCGTCACGAGCCGGTCGCCGATGACGAAGCCGCCGGTGAGCATCCGGTTGTGCTGGATGAACTGGCGGAGGAACTCGGCGAGCGCGGGGCCGGGCCACGACACCCACCCCTCCCGCTCCAGGAACCGCCGCTGCCGTTCCCTCTGCGCCAGCCGCTCCCGGTCGTGCAGCTGCAGGATGAAGTCGACCCGCGACCGCACCGACTTGACGGGGCTGAGGACCTGGAAGCCGAGCCGGGTGACCCATCCGGGCACGGCGAAGCCGCCGAGCACCCGGTCGGGGATCCGCTCGACGCCCTCGGACGCGAGCCAGCCGGGCAGCCCGAACGGGAGCCCCCGGCTGGTGTCGGCCGGGCTGCCGAACGTCACGATCGACTCGATGCCGTCGCTGCGCCGGTACGCGGCCGCCTGGTAGACGAACATGCCGCCCTGCGAGTACCCGGCGAGGTGGACGTCGCGTCCGGTCGCCTTGCGGATCCGGTCGACGGCGTCGCTGACGGCCAGCACGTGGTCGCTGATGTTCCGCTCGAGCCCGCCGGGCTCCCGCTCGGGCGCCCCGAAGTCGACGACCCACGGGTCGACGCCCAGGTCGTGCAGGACCTTCACCGCACTGACCCGCGAGGAGATGTCGTACACCTCCGCGGTGATCATCAGCGGCGGGACGAGCAGCATCACGGGCCCGCCCGCCGCGTCCGGGAAGTAGTGCCGCAGCCGGTACACCCGCTGCTCGGTCACCACCTCGCACGGGGAGGCGTCCTCGTCGGTGTCGAACCCCCCGAACCGGGCGACCTCCAGGGCGTTCTGGGCGGTGGAGCCCAGGCGGGCGCCCACCGAAACGAGCGAACCGAATCGGGGGGTGAGGGAGGTCGTCCCCCCTCGGACGGCTCGGAACAGCGTCTTGGCAACAGCCGGCATCGTCGACCTCTCGCAGAGTCAACGACATGGTGTCCTGTCATCAGCGGCTTAAGCAATCAGCCGACGACGCGCGCGCCCTCCATGCGACCGGCCTGGAGCCGCTCCCACATGTACCTGCGGCGCGGCTTGCCGCTGGACGTCCGCTGGATGAGCCCGGACCCGACGACGACCGTGATCTCCACGTCGTCCCCGACGCGGCGCCGCAGCGTCTCCCGCACGGCGGGCACCCATTCCTCGCTCTGCGTCTCGGCGAACAGCGCGAGCCCCTTCCGCCCGGCCCCCGGCACGCCGACCACCACGACGCGCCCCTTGCCGAGCCCGCTCACCTCGGCGATCTTGGATTCGAGGTCCTCGACGTAGACGGACCGGCCGCGGACCTTGATGCTGTCGCCCATCCGCCCGAGGACGAACAGCTGCCCCTCGTAGAAGAAGCCCGCGTCCCCGGTGTAGACCTTCCCGTCCATGAACCGCGTCGACTTGGCCTCGGCGCCCGCGTAGTACCCGGGACAGGCCGAGGCGCCGCCGACCACGATCTCCCCGAGCAGGCCCTCGCCCAGCTCGTTGCCGTCGTCGTCGACGATCGCGACGGGGACGTCGTCCTCCGGGGTCCCGCACCCGACGACCCACCCGGCCTTGGCGCCGATCGACCGGGGTCCGAGCCGGTGCTGCTCCAGGATGCGCACCGGCCGCCCGAACGACAGCGCCTCGGGGTCGGGCCGGACGGCGAGGGGTTCGCGCTGCTCGTTGTCCATGGTGACCAGCAGGGTCGTCTCGGCCATGCCGTAGGCGGGCTTGAACATCGCCCGGGAGAACCCGAACGGCTCGACGAGCTGCGCGAACACCTCCAGCGCATGCGGGTCGATCGGCTCGGCGCCGATCAGCGCCATCTTCCACCCGGACAGGTCGAGCCCTTCGAGCTGCTCCGGCTTGACCCGCCGCGCGCAGTAGGCGTACGCGAACGGCGGAGCCGCGGTGTGCTGGGCCTCGGCGAAGCACCGGATCCACCGTGCCGGGTCGCGGATGAAGTGGTCGGGCCGCATGAGCCGCAGCATCCCCTGCCGCGCGATCGGGGTGATGAACGTCCCGATGAGCCCCATGTCGTGGTAGAGCGGCAGCCACGTGGCCACCACGTCGCCGTCCTCGTACCCGGCCATCCGCGCGATCAGCTCGCTGTTGGCCTCCAGGTTCTCCCAGGTGACCATGACGCCGCGCGGGGCGCCGCTGGACCCGGAGGTGAACTGGAGCAGCGCCAGCTCGCCGGCGGGCTGCACGTCCGCCTCCGCGCCCTGGCACGGCTGCCACGGCTCACCGCTCAGCCCGGCCTGGTCCATGGCGCGCCCGGCGTACTCGTTCAGGTCCTTGGAGGCGACGACGAGCGCGGGCGACGCCTGCCGCAGGATCGCCGCGACGTGCGCCACGTAGTCGTCGCCGTCCTGGAACAGCGGCGGCGTGATCAGGCAGACGGTGGCCCCGGCGGCCCACACCCCGTAGTACGTCTCTATGCAGGTGAAGTCCGTGGGCAGGATGAGGCAGACGACATCGCCGGGCCGGACGCCCTCCTCGATCAGCGCCCCGGCGGTGCGCCGTGCGGCGGCCGCCAGCGCGCCGTAGTCGCGGAACTCCCAGCCGCCGTCGTCCGTCGCCAGGTGCACGCCGCGTCCGGTGTTCGGCTTCTCCAGCCATGCGCGCAGCGCAGATGCCATCGGTGTTCCCCTTCAACATGATCACGGTCACCCACGTGACTCGCGGGTAACTTCACCAGGACCGGCGCGCAGTAGTCAACTGGTTGGATCGGTCAAAGAGACCGGGCGGTCATTTGACGGAAACGTTCATTTCTCCACGGCGGTCCGCCGTGCCGCCATCCGCCCGGCGGCGCGCCACCCGAGCAGCCCGGCTCCGAGGAACAGGGCGGCGACGACCGTGAACGCGACCGCGACACCCTGCCCGGACAGGGCCCGCAGCAGCATCCCCACCGCGACGGTCGCCGCCCAGACTCCCGCACCGGTCGGGACGAGCGCGTCGACCCGCCGCCAGGCCCGCAGGCCGCCCCATCCGGCCGCGAGCCCGACGAGGAACGGCCACGCGGTGCCGGCGAACCCCGCCAAGCCGCCCGCCTCGTCGTGCGCAGCGCGTCCGATGGCCACGAAGACGAGCACCCAGCAGACGTCAAGCCCCGCACCCACCCAGTTCCGCATATCACCAGGCTACGCACCCCCGCGCCCATCCGGGGCAGGTGGACTGCGAGACGGGGGGTATGGGACCCATCGACCGAGCCGAGTGGAGGCGTGATGCACGATTGGCCGCGGTTGCGGGCGGCGGACTGGACGGCGACCCGCGAAACCCTGCACATGTGGGCGCAGATAGTCGGGAAGGTCCGGCTGGCCCATGCGCCGCTGCTCAACCATTGGTGGCAGGTCACGCTGTACGTCAGCCCGAGGGGCCTGACCACCTCGGCGGTCCCGTACCGGGACGGCGTCTTCGACATCGAGTTCGACTTCGTCGAGCACCTGCTGCGCATCCGCAGCAGCGACGGCGGCTCCCGCACGGTGGCCTTGGAGCCCAAGTCGGTGGCCGATTTCTACGCCGAGACCATGGCCGCCCTGCACGAACTGGACATCGAGGCACCGATCCAGGCCAGCCCGAACGAGGTGGAACCAGCGATCCCGTTCGCCGAGGACCACCAGAACGCCTCGTATGACGCGGATGCCGCCCACCTGTTCTGGCGGCAGCTTCTCCAGGCGGACCGGGTCCTGGGCGAGTTCCGCTCCCGCTTCACCGGTAAGGTGAGCCCGGTGCACTTCTTCTGGGGTGCGATGGACCTGGCGTGCACGAGGTTCTCAGGCCGCCCCGCCCCGAAGCACCCGGGCGGCGCGCCGAACTGCCCGGACTGGGTGATGGTGGAGGGCTATTCGGGCGAGTTGTCGAGCGCCGGCTTCTGGCCGGGCGGTGGCGAGGAGGGAGCGTTCTACTCCTACGCCTACCCGGAGCCCGAAGGCTTCCCCGACCATCCGGTGGCCCCCAAGGAAGCCTTCTACAGCAGCGAGATGGGAGAGTTCGTCCTCCCCTACGAGGCCGTGGCGACCGCCGAGGACCCGGACGCGACCCTCACGGACTTCCTGCAAACCACCTACGAAGCAGCCGCAGAACTCGCCAACTGGGACCGCGGCGCCCTGGAGGACACCCCCACCAGACTCAACACCCTGAAGGAATGACCACACCCCCGAAAAACCTCAGCGAGCAGGGAGAGGCAGGAAGACCGCCATCCGAACCCCGCACGGGGGCGAGGGGCGGAGCCCCAACGGGGGACAGGGGCGGAGCCCCGGGGGCGGGCGGGTGGGGGCGGGCGGCGGAACCC